>JAXDQK010000024.1:0-68043 GCA_034667905.1 Gammaproteobacteria bacterium
TGCAGAAGGTGCATTTGTCCATCTTCCCGCGGCTGCCGAAATTTCCGATCTTCGGATATTGCGGGGCCCCGAAGGGGCAGGCATAAAAACAATAGCCGCACCCGATACACAGATCCTTCGAATGCAGCACAACACCGTCATCGTTCGGAAATATGCAACTGACCGGGCAGACCGAGGCGCAGGGCGCGTCAGTGCAATGCATGCAGGCCATGGAAACTGAGCGCTCGCCGGGGAGGCCGTCATTGATGGTAACGACACGCCGACGATTGATTCCCCAGGGCACCTCGTTCTCGTTCTTGCAGGCGGTAACGCAGGCGTTACAGTCTATGCAGCGGTCGGCATCACAGAGAAATTTCATCCGCGCCATGCTGGTATCCTCAGGCTGCTCGGATCTGACAGAGCGTGGACTTGGGTTCTTGCATCCCGGTGGCGGGATCGAAGCCGTAGGTCGTGAGTGTATTGACACTCTCTCCTAAGACGATCGGATCGGTGCCCTTTGGGTATTTGCTGCGTTGATCGACGCCTTCCCACCAACCGGCGAAATGAAAGGGCATCCAGGCCACGCCCTTGCCGACGCGCTCCGTCACCAGCGCTTTAACCTTTGTCTTAGAGTTATTTTCCGCGCCGGTGACCCAGACCCAGTCGTCGTTCTTGATGCCACGATCTTTCGCATCCGCCGGATTGATCTCCACGTACATGTCCTGCTTCAATTCAGCCAGCCATTTATTGGAGCGTGTTTCCTCGCCGCCCCCCTCATACTCGACCAGGCGACCGGAACTCAAGATCAACGGAAAATCCTTGACGACATTTTTTTCAACGGCCGTCTTTTGCACCGTAAAGCCCACATTGGGTACACGGAACTGCCGCGCATCCGGTCGGGTGGGATATTGGGCAACCAGATCGGGACGCGGCGTAAAGATTGGTTCGCGATGCACCGGCACCGGATCCGGTAGGTTCCAAGCCACCATACGCGCCTTCGCATTGCCGTAGGGGCTGCAGCCATGCTCAATCGCCACCCGTTGAATCCCGCCGGACAGATCGATCGCCCAGGACACGGAATCCGGATTGGCGGCGTTCACGCTTTGAATGACCGCCAGTTCTTTGGCGGTGAGATCCTTATTCCACCCTAGCTTCTTGAGCACGCCCAGCGTGAACTCGGGATATCCATCCTTGATCTCCGAGCCGACGGAATAGGAGCCTTCGGCCAGCAGATTTACATGCACGTCTTGTGCGGCTGGGGTGCTGGGCTGCTTTTGGGCACTGCGCAGCTGCCGAGCATCCGCAGGTTCGATTTCAATTTCCGAGGGGTCTTCCTGGACGTCGCCAATGAGTTTGACCACGCGCTCGACACCGAAACGCGCACGGAACGTGCCACCGCCTTCTTTCACAGACAGATTCGTGTTGTAAAGAATGGGGGTGCCGGGATGCCTGAACTCCGGCGTACCCCAGCAGGGCCAGGGAAGACCGTAATAATCGCCTCCCACCTCCGGGTCATCTTTCGGCGCGCGCAGCGTCACCAGATCGAATTTGTGCTGGTTTTTCATATGGGCCTTCAGCCGCTCAGGCGATTGCCCGCAATAGCCGGTCGACCAACCGCCGCGATTGATCTCACGCAAGATGTCTTCCGCCGACACGGCGCCATTGTCGACCTTGATGTTCTTGAACATCGAGTCAGCGAAGCCGAGCTTGCGCGCCAGCATGTACATCACGTCATAGTCGTTTTTCGATTCGAACACCGGATCGACGATCTTCTCGCCCCACTGCAACGAACGGTTGGAGGCGGTGCGTGATCCGTTCATTTCGAAACTGGTACAGGCCGGCAGCAAGTACGTTCCATTCTTGCGGCCCGAGAGGACGGCCCAGGTGGTGGGGTAAGGGTCGCATACCACCAAGAGCTCGAGCATCTCGATCGCTTTGCGGGATTCCGGCATTCGCGTGATCGTGTTGGCGCCATGCCCCATCACGAACATGGCCTTGACGTTGTCCGGTTGGCTTACCTGGTCCTTCGGCAGCCGGACGGCGTCGAACCAACGCGTGCTGGGAATGCCAGGTGTCGTCATGAGCGTCTTGTCGTGGAAGCGGGATGCCATCCAATCGTAGTCGACCTCCCATACCCGGCACCAATGCCGCCATGCACCTTCGTCAAGGCCGTAATAGAGCGGCAGGGTGGTTACATCGAGGCCCATGTCGGTGGCGCCCTGCACATTGGTGTGGCCCCGGAAAATGTTGGCGCCGGCGCCGGCAAGACCGACGTTGCCGGTGACGAGCAGCAGAATGCAGCTGGCACGCACGTTCGCCGTGCCGACGGTGTACTGCGTCTGGCCCATGGCCCAAATCAGAGTTGAGGGTCGCTCTTTCGCAAAAACCTCCGCAATGTGCTTGATCTGAGCCTCCGGCACGCCGGTGACGCGCTCGACCTCGGCAGGTGGCCACTTGGCCGCTTGGGTGCGTATGTCAGCCAACCCGTAGACGCGTTGACGAAGGAATTCTTTGTCCTCCCAGCCATTCTCAAAAATGTGCCAGAGCATGCCGTAAATCGTTGGAATATGTGTCCCGGGACGGACGCGTACATATTCAGTCGCGTGCGCGGCGGTGCGAGTCATCCGCGGATCGATGACGATCATATTGGCGCGGTTGAGTTCCTTGCCTTCCAGAATATGCTGCAGCGATACCGGATGGGCCTCGGCGGGATTTCCTCCCATGACCATAATGGTTCGCGCGTTGCGAATGTCGTTGTAGCTATTGGTCATCGCACCATAGCCCCAAGTATTGGCGACGCCGGTGACCGTGGTCGAGTGGCAGATTCGGGCCTGATGATCCGAGTTGTTCGTTCCCCAAAACGCGGCAAACTTGCGATTGAGATAAGCAGCCTCATTGGTGAACTTTGCAGATCCCAGCCAATAAACCGAGTCCGGCCCCGACTTCTGCCGGATATCCAGCAGCTTGTCGCCGATCTCGTTGATGGCCTGATCCCAGGAAACTCGGGTCCATTGACCGTCGACGAGTTTCATTGGATAACGCAGCCGACGGTCACCGGTCACGTCGTCGCGAACCGCTGCGCCCTTGCAGCAATGCGAGCCGCGATTGATGGGGCTGTCATAGTCCGGTTCCTGTCCGGTCCAGACGCCGTTCGTTACCTCGGCAATGACTGAGCAGCCCACCGAGCAGTGGGTGCAAAGATTTTTGCGACGCGTTACCGCGGCAACTTTGGGCGGGGGTGCTCCGGCCTCGGCCTGACGAATGCTGCCAAGCTGCCAGGTACCGAGGGCGGCCAAGCTGCCTGCAACGAGTCCAGAACGGCCAAGAAAGGAACGGCGATCAATGGCCTTGTCCGGTTTGCTTTCGCCGGCAGTTGTGCTGCGACCATCGAGCAGTTCTGGTCTCTTGGTAAGCATGGTGCTCTTATTTCATTGGGTAGGCGTTGACGCGGTAAAACGTCTGGACTTCTGGTGCGTTCCCTTGGTATTGGGACCTGCGCTTTCCGCGATTGTCCGCAGGCTTGGGTTTCTCGGCGCCGGGCGAAGCACTAAGCGCCGCTGTCGCGATGCCAACCGAGGCAACGACGCGCAGCAGATCTCGCCGTCCAATGGCAATGGTTTTTTTATCGTCCATCGCTAGCCTTCTTTGCAAGGGCCGACATCACGGCCGGCCACGGTGTCGGAACGCTTTCTGTAGTAATAGACCGGGTAATCGCGTTTGACAAGGGCTTTATCGAAGACGGAACATTTCAAGTGTAGTCGTAGGACGGCACTGCCATGTATGCGCAGTCGCGCAGCTAGGTTGCATGCCTCGTCAATCCAACCGCCGCCATCAGCAGCCGAAATACCAGCGCCACCAGTCCCAGCGCGGCGACGCTTCCCGCCCAAATCAGGATCAGCCACCCGACGCGGCGTAGCCACGGCTTACTCGCTCTGTCAGCGGTTTGCATCAATGGTAGCCTTCACCGATTTTGACCTTGCCTCGGAACACGTAGTAAGACCAAGTGCTGTAAACGAGGATGATCGGAATGATGAGCAATGCGCCCACCAGCGTGAACCCCATGCTTTCCGGCGGTGCGGCCGCGGCGCGGAAGGAGATCGAAGGCGGAATAATATTCGGCCACAGGCTGATCCCAAGCCCGCTATAGCCCAGAAACAGCAGTACCAAGGCGAGCAGAAATGGCGACACCTGGGCGCCGCGTTGCAAAGCGCGAAGCAGTAGCCACGCGGTCAAGAGCACCAGCACCGGCACGGGCGCGAAGAAAAAGATGTTCGGCAGCGTGAACCAACGCGCCGCGACCTCCGGATGCGTGAGCGGTGTCCAAACGCTGACGATGCCGATGACCGCCAGCAGAACCAAACTGATCGGTCGCGCCAGCGCCCGCATCCGCTCATGCAAAGCGCCTTCCGTTTTCATGATCAGCCACGTGGCGCCGAGCAGGGCATAGGCGACAACCAACCCGACGGCGGTCAACAGGCTGAACGGCGTCAGCCAGTCGAATGGACCGCCGGTGTAGGAGGGGCCAGTCACCACGAAACCGTTGATGATGGCGCCGAGCGCCGCGCCCTGGCACAGCGTCGCGATGTAAGATCCCCAGCTGAATGCTTTGTCCCAGAAGGGTCTGTGCGCCTCGTCCGCTTTGAAGCGGAATTCAAAGGCAACACCGCGCCAAATCAGCCCGGCCAGCATGAGGATCAGCGGGAAATACAGCGCACTCAAGAGCACCGAATACGCCAGGGGAAAGCAGCCGAGCAGGGTCGCGCCGCCCAACACGAGCCAGGTTTCGTTGCCGTCCCAGACCGGCGCCACCGTATTCACCATGGCGTCGCGCTCGCTGCGGTCGCGGATGAACGGGAAGAGAATGCCGATACCAAGATCGAAGCCGTCCATGATGACGTACATCATGATGACGAAGCCGACGATGAGTATCCAGATAAGCGGCAGATCGATGCCCATGATCAGTCTCCCCCGTGAACATCGGGCAAGGCCGATAGCGGGCGTGCCGGGCGTTGGTTGAATTCGTCACCTTCAGCTTCCGGTGGTGCGCTGCCTCCATCCGGTCCCAGGCGCATAAAATTCAACATATAGCTCACGCCCGTGCCGAAGACGATGACATACATGACGACCAGCACCAGCAGCGTCGCACCGACGGTGGCGATGGCGTGGTTGGAAACAGCATCCTCCGTACGCATGACGCCATAGACCACCCACGGCTGACGGCCAATTTCCGCCGTCATCCAACCAGCCAAGATGGCGATCAGTCCCGTCGGCCCCATGAAAAGGGCAAAGCGCAGGAACAGCCTAGACTTGAACAGTCGGCCGCGCACGCGTAGCCAGACGCTCCAGAGGCCGAGCAGCAGCATGAGCACGCCCAATCCCACCATGATACGGAAGGTCCAGAATATGATGGTTGCATTGGGCCTATCCTCGGGTGCGAATTCCTTCAGGCCGGCAATCTGCCCATCCCAGGAATGAGTCAGGATGAGGCTGCCGACATGCGGCAGCTGGACTGCGGCGCGCGTGCTTTCCGCCTTCATATCGGGCCAGCCGAACAGAACCAGCGGTACCCCTTGTTCGGGATCGTTCTGCCAATGCCCTTCCATCGCCGCAATTTTCGCCGGCTGATATTGCAGCGTGTTGCGGCCATGAGCATCACCAAGAAATATTTGAATGGGTGTCGCGAGCAAAATCATTCCCATTGCCATGGAAAACATCACGCGTACACGCCGGCTGTCGCGGCCTCGCAATAGATGCCACGCGCCGCACGCGCCTACGATCAGTGCGACGGCCAGGTAGGCAGCGACCACCATATGCATCAATCTAAAGGGAAAGGACGGATTGAAGATGACTTGGAACCAATGCACGGGAACGATCCGTCCGTCGTGGATTTCGTAGCCTTGTGGCGTCTGCATGAAACTGTTCGAGGCCACAATCCAGCTGGCCGAGACCAAGGTTCCGACCGAGACCAGGATGGTCGCCACGAAGTGCAGGGCAGGGCCGACCTTGTTCCAGCCGAACAGCATGACGCCGAGGAAGCCTGCTTCGAGAAAGAACGCGGTGAGCACTTCGTAGCTCAACAGGGGACCGGTGACGCCCCCCGCGAAGTGCGAGAAGTAACTCCAGTTGGTGCCGAATTCGTAGGCCATGACCAGGCCGGAGACAACGCCCATGCCGAAGTTCAGCGCAAAAATCTTTATCCAGAAATGATGTAAATCTCGATAGACCTCATCGCGTTTCCACAGCCACAATCCTTCCAGCACGACCAGATAGCTGGCGAGCCCAATGGTGATCGACGGAAAGATGATGTGAAAAGATATGGTGAAGGCGAACTGTATTCGCGACAGGTCGAGAGCGCTCAAACTCATCATAATTCGGCCCCTCTAAGAAATCGCTTCCGCTGCGCGCCGAGGAACGCTGTCGGGCACTCCTGCCAAGTCCCTTGTCGACGATACACCGGCACCCGAGCGTCGTACATGCCGTTGACGTATCAGTCGACCGCGCTCATTTCAATGAACGGCTGAAGGAAAGGTTCCAACACCACGCAAGCGCAATATATGCAGTCGACAGGTGAAAAACGATTACGCTAGGCCGCAAAGGCCGGGCGTTTCGGTAAAATTGCGAGGTTCGGCAAAGTTGCCACATTTGGGCCGAAATCGGCCTGGTGTGGCGCTCCCTGGGGGATTCGAACCCCCGTTCCAGCCGTGAGAGGGCCGTGTCCTGGGCCTCTAGACGAAGGGAGCGGACTTGCGGATCTTTGGGCATTGGTACCCAAGAGGGCTGCTAGTATACGGCCCAATTTTTTAGACTCAAGCGGGACCCCTCTTTTTGAACTCAACGACCCCATTCTCTGCCTTGGTCATTCCTCGATCCGAGCACTCGATATCCCGTGCCGCAATCTCGCCGAACGCCTTGAAGGTGCTCTATCGTCTCAAAGAAGCGGGGTACCAGGGATTCCTGGTGGGCGGAGCAGTGCGCGACTTATTGTTGGGACTGCGACCCAAGGATTTCGACGTGGCGACCAACGCGCTGCCCGAGGAGGTGCGCCGGCTGTTTCGCAATTGCCGGCTGATCGGGCGGCGTTTTCGCTTGGCTCACGTATTTTTCGGCAGTGAAATCATTGAGGTTGCGACCTTCCGGGCCGCTGCCGCGCCGGAGCGTGAGGATGCGGAAGATGCAGACCTCGATGCGGAGGCGGCACCGGAGGACTCGAGCCTCGAGCCAATAACGCCGGAGTTCTCGCCGCCGAGTGATTCCGAGCATCGAGCCTTCGATCCGCGAGGCCGGATTCTTCGCGACAACATCTACGGCACCATCGAAGAGGATGTGTGGCGGCGCGATTTCGCCGCCAACGGGCTGTACTACAACATCGAGGATTTCTCGATTTGGGATTTCGTCGATGGGATGAGCGATATCAAGGCGCGGCGCTTGAAATTGATCGGCGATCCGGAAACCCGCTATCGCGAAGACCCGGTGCGCATGCTGCGAGCCGTGCGATTTGCCGCGAAGCTCGATTTCTCGATCGAGCCTAATACCGAGCAGCCGCTCAAGCAGCTCGCATATCTCCTGGACGGCGTGCCTCCTGCGCGGCTTTTCGATGAGGTACTGAAGCTGTTTCTCTCCGGCTTCGGCGCAAAATCCTACCGGTTGCTCACGCAATATGGGCTGTTCGAGCATTTGTTTCCCCAGTCCGCCGCGGCCTTTTCCTTGCCGCCCTACGCTTATGCGGGGGAAATGCTGGAGCTGGGTCTTGCAAACACCGATGCGCGGATTGCGGCGGACAAACCGGTCACACCCACGTTCTTGTTTGCGGTGCTCCTGTGGAGCGCGGTGCTGCGTGAACTCAATGAGAGGCAGGCAGGCCCGTCGCCCGACCTCGCGCTGCTCATGCAGGCTTGCGACACGGTGCTGCGCACGCAGCAGTCGCGCGTAGCCATTCCGAGGCGCTTCGCCATCCCTATGCGCGAGCTGCTGATGTTGCAGCCCCGGTTCGCCCGGCGCAGCGGCGTGAAATCCTTGAGCCTGCTGCAGCATCCGCGTTTTCGTGCCGCCTACGATTTCCTGTTGTTGCGCGCGCAAGTGGGCGCGGCTGATCCGGAACTGGCGAAGTGGTGGACCGACATTCAAGTGCTGCCGCAAGAGGAAAGGGTGGCGCTGGTACAGGCGCGGCCCCCCGAGCCGGTTGCCGAAGGTGCTGCAGCTCCTGGCCGTCGACGACGCCGACGGCGACGCGGCGGAGCGGCTCGCAGTTAGCGATGAGGTCGCTCTGGCGCCCTGCGTATGTGGCGATAGGCAGCAATTTAGATTCTCCGCGCGAGCGCGTGCTCGAGGCCATGGAGCGGATGAGCACATTGAACGCGACGCGCACGGTGCTGCGCTCGCGGCTGTACCTGACGCGGCCGATGGGGCCGCAGGACCAACCAAACTTCGTCAATGCCGCCGTCGCGTTGCTCACCCAACTGGCTCCTCAGGAATTGTTGAGCGGATTGCTGGACATTGAACGCAGTATGGGACGCGATCGTCAGCAACGCTGGGGGCCGCGCATCATCGATTTGGATCTTCTGTGGATGATCGATTCGCCGGTGAGCGAGCCCGGATTGACGGTACCGCACCCCGGAGTGTCGACGCGCAACTTCGTCCTGTATCCTTTGGCGGATATCGCCCCGACGATCAAGATCCCCAAGGTAGGCAACGTGCTCGATCTCAAACGGGACGCGGGCGGCGATGGAATATCTGTCCTGGAGTAGAGCTTTAAATGCCAGTTGCAGCACCGCATCGATTCATTGTCGTGGAAGGGCCGATAGGCGTAGGCAAGACCAGTTTAGCGCGCCGCTTGAGCCAGTCGTTGGCCGGCCAGCTCGTTCTCGAGCAGGCCGATCAGAATCCTTTCCTCGAGCGTTTTTACAAGAATCCGCGCGCGGCGGCGTTTCAGACGCAATTGTTCTTTTTGTTTCAGCGCGCGCGCCAGTTGGAAGACGTTCGCCAGGAGGACATGTTCGGCGCGGTACGCATCGCTGACTATCTATTGGAGAAGGATCGCCTGTTCGCCCGTGTCACTTTGGACGATGCCGAATACGCGCTGTACGAACGCGTCTATGAGCGCGTGGTCGTGGACGCACCGAAGCCGGATCTCGTGGTTTACCTGCAAGCACCGGTCGACGTGCTGGTGGACCGAATCGCCAAACGCGGTATCCGCTACGAACAACTTATCGAGCGCGCCTATCTTGACAAGCTGACTCAGGCCTATGCGCGGTTCTTCCATAGTTACGATGCCGCACCTTTGCTGATCGTCAACTCGGCCGCCATCGATCCTGTGAACAGCGACAGCGACTACGCGCAGTTGTTTGCCGAGATCACCAAAGCCCGCCGCGGCCGGCACTTCTTCAATCCGGCCGGGAGCAGCTTGCTGCCGGGTTAGGAAACAAGCTGGACAGGTTGGTGCTGGGCCAATGCCCACTGCACGTGCTCGCGAACGACGGCCGACGGATGCCGTACGCGGCTCTCGAGCGCCGCGATCAATTCCGCTGACGTGGGCGAGTTGCCGAGCGCAATCGCGACATTGCGCAGCCAGCGTTCATAGCCTATGCGGCGGATGGCGCTGCCGAGGGTTTTTTCCAAGAAATCCGCCTCGCTCCAAGCAAATAAATCGATGAGCTGCGAATGATCCAGTCCGTGGCGAACGGCAAAATCCTTTTCCGCCGTGGGATGCGCGAATTTGTTCCAGGGACAGACCAGTTGGCAATCATCACATCCATAGATTCGGTTGCCGATCGCGCGTCGAAATTCCACGGGAATGCTGCCGGCGAGCTCGATCGTCAGATAGGAAATGCAGCGCCGGGCATCGAGGCGATAGGGCGCCACAATGGCCCCCGTCGGGCACGCCGGCATGCACGCACTGCACGAGCCGCAATGCGCGGTGCTCGGTTCGTCAGCGGGCAACTGAAGATCCAGGTAAATCTCGCCGAGAAAAAAATAGGATCCCGCGTCGCGATTAATCAGGTTCGTATGTTTGCCTATCCAGCCCAATCCGGCGTTGCGCGCCAAGGCTTTCTCCAAGACCGGCGCGCTGTCGGTGAATACGCGATGACCAAAGGGGCCCACCGATGCTTGGATGCGGTCGCAGAGTGTCTGCAGACGCGAGCGCAGCACCTTGTGATAATCGCGTCCCAGGGCATAGCGGGATACGTAAGCGAGGTTGCCGTCGGCCAACGTGCCTGCGGCATCGGCTGCCTCTTCGGGCCAGTAGTCCATACGCACGCTGATGCAGCTGACGGTGCCTGGTATCAGGTCCGCGGGCCGGCTGCGCTTCACGCCATGGCGCGACATATAGCCCATCTCGCCGTTGAACCCGGATCGCAGCCAGTCGAGGAAAAAGGCTTCGTCGGACGGCAGGTCGATCCTCGCCACACCGACGCCGGTGAACCCAAGCTCCAGCGCCCACGCTTTCAAGGAGGCTGCGAGCGCCGCGGAATCCAAGGGAGCGACCAACCGTTCGGCGGCGACTGCTTCGGGGGCAGGAGGTGGGGATGGGCTCATGGGACTCATATAATAAACCGATGCCCACCGCCCCCATGGATTTTGACCTGCCGGACAGCGCCGCCACCGAACGCTTGGGCGCGGCGTTGGCGCGATCCTTCGCGGACAACGCCGGTGCCGTCGTTTACCTACGCGGCGAACTCGGGAGCGGCAAGACCACTTGCGCGCGCAGCCTCCTGCAAGCTCTGGGCGTCACAGCGCGGGTGCGCAGCCCAACCTACACCCTGGTCGATACCTATGGCGTTGGGAGACTCAATTGCGCGCACGTCGACCTGTATCGCCTGGGCTCGGCCGCCGAGGTCGAGGAACTGGGGTTGCGCGATATGACGGGGCCCGGCTTCCTCCTATTGATCGAATGGCCGGAAAAGGGCGGCGCGGCAGTGCCCCCCGCTGATTTGGAGTTGCTGCTGCGTTATGCCGGTGAGGCGCGCTTAGCTTCGCTGCACGCCGCGAGCGAAGTAGGTGAGCGCTGGCTGAGGAAGATGGGACTTGACACTAGCTTAGTCCCCTATGTCTCTAATATAACTTGAAAAAGAGACAGAATCAGCGTTAACTTAACGCCATGGGGTTCTCGTCGCTGCATCGCATTCTGGCTGGGTTGATGGCAGCCGTACTGTGCCACTCCGCGCTGGCGGTGGATGTTCGCGATGTTCGCCTCTGGGCGGGCCCGGACAACACTCGGGTGGTAGTGGACTTATCGGCCAACGCGCAACACAGTTTGGTCATGCTGCACAATCCCGAGCGCCTGGTGCTGGATGTGCCGGGGGCTCGAATCGGCAAGCGAGCACAGGTACCGCCCAGAGGGGTGGGAACGATACGAAAGGTGCGCATGTCGCGCAGCCCGTCCGGGAATTTTCGGCTCGTGCTCGATCTTGCGCGGCCCACTCAGGCCAAAAGTTTTCTGACCACGCCCAATACGCACTACGGCTACCGACTGGTCATCGATCTCGGAGGTGCTGCCGGAGGTGCTGCCGAAGTTCGCGCGCGCGCGCCCGACAAAGCGATCACGGCGAAACACGCACCGGCCGACGCTCGGGATCTCATCATCGCCATCGATGCCGGCCACGGCGGTGAGGATCCGGGGGCGATAGGCAAGAACGGCACGCGCGAAAAAGACGTTGTCCTGGCGATTGCCCGAGAGCTGGCGCTTAGGGTAAACGCCGAAACCGGCATGCGCGCCATCCTCACGCGCAGTGGCGATTATTTCGTGCCATTGCGCGACCGCATGCGCCGCGCCCGGGCGCAGCAAGCAGACCTGTTCGTCTCCATCCATGCGGATTCCACGCACGACCGCAGCATCGACGGCTCATCCGTGTACATCCTGTCGCAGCGGGGCGCGACCGACGAGGCCTCGCGTTGGCTCGCGGAACGGGAGAATGCTTCCGATTTGATCGGCGGCGTTTCTCTGGACGACAAGGATGATGTGCTCGCCTCGGTGCTTCTCGACCTGTCGCAGTCGGCTTCGTTGAATGCCAGTCACGTGGCGGCCGAGAGGGTGCTGCATCAATTGATCCGAGCCGGCGAGGTTCGCAAGCACGAAGTGCAACAGGCGCGCTTCATGGTCTTGAAATCGCCGGATATTCCCTCGATGCTGGTTGAGACGGCCTATATTTCAAACCCGCTCGAAGAACAGAGACTTCGCACCCAAGTTCAGCAAGCGAGGCTCGCAGCTGCGATTCACCAGGGTGTGCATGACTATTTCTACGCCAACCCGCCCATGGGCACGCGCATAGCGCAAATCGCAAACTCATCGCGCGCAGTGATGGCGGCCGGGGCCGGCGCAGGCGGCACTGGAGAGTAGCGGCTCGCTGCGAGCCCCGAACGCTCGTCGCTTGTGCGAAAATGCGCGACCCGAGGTCGCCATTGCCCATTCAACTGCTTTCCGACTCCCTGATCAGTCAAATCGCCGCCGGCGAGGTCATAGAACGCCCGGCTTCCGTGGTCAAAGAACTGGTGGAAAACGCACTCGACGCGGGCGCACGGCGAATTGAAGTCGAACTGGAACGCGGCGGGTGCGGATCAATCCGCGTTCGAGATGACGGCACCGGCATCGACCCTGCTGAAATCGCCATGGCTCTTGCCAGGCACGCGACCAGCAAGATCGCCTCGTTGGACGATCTCGAGAAGGTGGCAACCTTAGGTTTTCGCGGCGAAGCATTGCCGAGCATTGCGTCCGTGTCGCGCTTGTCGCTGATATCGCGGTCGGCGCAAGGAGCCCACGCGTGGGGCATCGAAGCCCAGGACGGCGAGATCGGCGCGCCCGCACCGGCCTCGCATGCCGTGGGAACAAGCGTCGAGGTGCGGAATCTCTTTTTCAACGTGCCGGCACGCCGCAAGTTTCTGCGTTCGGAGAATACCGAGTACCAACATATCGTGCGCATGCTCGAGCGCCTGGCGCTGTCGCGCTTCGACGCGGCATTCTCATTGGTCCACAACGGCAAGAACATTTGGAGCTTGCCGGTGGCAGCGGACGGCGCGCAGAGGCTGCAGCGAGTCGCGAAGGTGTGCGGCGAGGAATTTGCCGCTCATGTCTTGGAGCTCAATCACGATACGGAAGCCCTGCGCTTGTCCGGATGGTTGGCGTTGCCGACTTTCTCGCGCAGCCAGGCGGACCTGCAATTCACCTACCTGAATGGGCGCTTCGTGCGCGACAAAGTCCTGATCGGCGCCGCACGCCTGGCGTTTCGCGACGTGCTGTTCCACGGCAGGTTTTGCGCTTACTTGTTGTATGTGGAAATGGACCCCCGCTTCGTGGACGTGAACGCGCATCCCCAGAAATTGGAAGTGCGTTTTCGCGATTCGCGCCGCGTGCATGATTTTTTGTTTCGCACCCTGGAAAAAGTGCTGGCCGGCACTCGGCCTTCCGGTGAGTCCGCCGGCAGCGCGCCTTCCGACTGGCTCACAGGGGCGCAGGCGCGCTTCGCATTGCCAGAGGCGCCGCCACGCGCGGCCGCGGATGCCTATCGAAGCTTCTTGAGCCCTGCGAGCGCCGAAGTGCGGGAGGCCTGGGCTCCGCCGCAGCGGATGCCCGCGGCCGCAGAGGCGCCCTTGGGCTATGCCATCGCGCAACTTCACGGCGTGTACATCCTGGCGCAGTCTCCCGACGGCTTGGTACTGGTGGACATGCATGCGGCGCACGAGAGGATCATGTACGAGGGCATGAAGAAACTCTTGGCCGGAGATACCGCGCAACAACAACTGTTGATGCCCGAAATACTCGACGTCACGCCGGCGCAGGCGGACGCGGCGGAAGGGCACTTACAGGAATTTGCGGCGTTGGGTTTTGAAGTAACGCGTTCAAGTCCCGACCAATTGGCATTGCGCGCCATCCCGACTCTGCTGGCCGGGCGCGATCCGGCGGCCATCGTGCGAGATGTCTTGTCCGACCTGCTGGAAGCGGGTCATTCCCGGCGCGTCGAGGAATCCATAAACCACTTGCTGGCCACCATGGCCTGTCATGCCGCCGTGCGTGCACAGCGCACCTTGAGCTTGCCGGAGATGAATGCACTGCTGCGCGAAATGGAAGGCACGGAGCGTGCCGACCAGTGCAATCACGGCCGCCCCACGTGGGTTCGTCTGTCCATGAGCGAGCTTGATCGTCTGTTTTTGCGCGGACGGTGAATTTACCGGCGCCACATCGCCGCTCTGCGGTCTTATTGATGGGTCCTACCGGTTCTGGAAAATCCGAGCTGGCCATTCGCCTCACGGAACAATTGCCGCTGGAAATCATCAGTGTCGATTCTGCGCTGGTGTATCGGGGAATGGACATCGGCACCGCCAAGCCGGACAAGAGCATTCGCGCCCGCACGCCGCACCACCTCATTGACATCCGCGACCCCGCAACGGGCTATTCGGTGGGTGAATTTACCCGCGACGCTCTATGTGCGATGAAGGACATCTGGTCGCGCGGCCGCCAACCGCTCCTGGTCGGCGGCACCATGATGTATTTTCACGCCCTGACGAGCGGTATTGCCGAGTTGCCCGAATCCGATCCGGAAGTACGCGCCGAGATCGATGCGAGCGCCGCTGCATTGGGTTGGGCCGCGGTTCATCAGGCGCTTGCTGAAGTCGACCCCAAGGCGGCTGCGCGTATCCACACCAACGACCCTCAACGCATCCAACGTGCACTCGAGGTTCACCGTATCACCGGCGAAACTATTACAAAATTGCAACAGGACCGCGTGTCGGTATTAACCGACGTAAATGTCATCGAATTTGCGCTTGCGCCCCTTGAACGCGCCGAGTTACACACCAAGATCGAATTGCGATTTAAGGGAATGCTCGACGCCGGTTTCGTGGAAGAGGTAAGGAACCTGTACGAAAGAGGCGATTTGGGCCCGGAACATCCTTCTATGCGCGCGGTCGGATATCGGCAGATATGGCGATACTTGGCCGGGTTGAGTGCGTTAGATGAAGCCACCGAACAAGCAATTGCGGCGACGCGACAACTCGCGAAGCGGCAATTGACGTGGCTTCGACGCCGCACCGACGCACGCTGGTTGGATTCTATGCGCCCGGACGTTGCACGCTCGATTTTTGAGGCACTGTCCGAGAGCGGCTTTGCAAACGGGTCTTCCTTTTAACCGTGGAACCATTGCGCTGTGCTAGCATTAATCAGGTATGTGCCTCGTGCCGCATGGAAGTGATACGCAGTACAAACGACTCTAAAAACAAGGAGCTTTACCCATGGCCCGTGGCCAGTCTCTGCAGGACCCATTTTTGAATGCCCTGCGCAAAGAAAGAGTGCCGGTTTCAATTTATCTTGTGAACGGCATCAAACTACAAGGACAGATCGATTCATTCGACCAGTTCGTCGTGTTGTTGAGAAATAGCGTGAGTCAGATGGTCTACAAACATGCCATCTCCACGGTCGTACCCGCGCGCAATGTGCGGTTGCCGACCGGCGAGGACGGCGAAGTCACGGAACCGGCCATCGTCGAATGAGCGGGTGGCTCTCTGCAACTATTTGAACGCCCGCGAGGCGGTGAGCGTGCCATTTTGGTCGGCGTCGGCATTGGGCATCCCGTCGATTCGAGCGACATTGCCGAATTTTCCGCTTTGGCGGCTTCGGCGGGCACGGTTGTCGTCGGCACGGTGCTCGCCTCGCGTGCTCGTCCCGATGCCAAATATTTTGTGGGCACGGGCAAGGCGGAGGAAATCCGCGCCTTTGCCGAAGCGAACGAAGCCGACTTGGTGCTGGTCGATCAAACCTTAAGCCCAAGCCAAGAACGAAATCTGGAAAAGCTTACAGGCCGTCGAGTATTAGACCGTAACGGGTTGATTTTGGACATCTTTGCTCAGCGCGCCCGAAGCTTCGAGGGCAAGCTGCAGGTGGAGCTCGCACAGCTGTCGCATTTGTCCACGCGTCTCGTCCGGGGGTGGACCCACCTTGAGCGTCAAAAGGGCGGTATCGGGTTGCGAGGCCCGGGCGAAACCCAATTGGAGACCGATCGACGCTTGATCGCGAAACGCATCCGCACCTTGCGATCGCGTTTGGAGAAGCTCGACCGGCAGCGCGACACCGGCCGCCATGTCAGGCGCGAAGTTCCGGTACCGACGGTGGCGCTGGTCGGTTACACCAATGCCGGCAAGTCGACGCTGTTCAATGCATTGACCGGATCGCAGACCTACGTTGCCGATCAGTTGTTCGCAACGCTTGATCCCACGGTACGGCGCGTCGAGCTGGGCGGTGTCGGCGAGGTGGTTCTGGCCGATACGGTAGGATTTGTTCGCGCCCTGCCACACGAACTGGTGGCGGCATTTCGCTCCACGCTGCAGGAAGCGCGCGACGCCGACCTGCTGCTGCATGTCGTGGACGCGAGTGATCCGTTGCGCGACGAACGCATCGAACAAGTTCGCGAGGTGCTGCGCGGCATCGGCGCCGGCGAAATTCGCGAATTACTGGTGTTCAACAAGATCGACCTGAGCGGCGATAAGCCTCGCACCCTTCTCGGAGCCGACGGGGTTGCAACGCAGGCTTGGCTCTGCGCGGCGAGCGGCTCAGGGCTAGGATTATTGCGTGAAGCCATGGCGCACGCCGTGCGTCCGAATCAGGTCCGGCGTACTTTCCATTTACAACTACAAGCCGCGGCCGTCAGATCCGATCTGTACAAGCGCAACGCGGTGCGCGCCGAAAAGCAATGCGACGATGGCAGCTGGGATATGGAAGTCGAATTGGACTTGGCCGAGGTCGCCAAATTGTCCGGTGCCAAAGGCGTCAACCTCGTGGAAACTCCGCGATCTCGTGAACAGCGCGTCGCCTAAGCTTTCTTAGGTAGCCGCCGGGCTCGCCTGTTAGAATGCGCGGCTATTTATTATTGGGCATATCTCATGGCTTGGAATGAACCTGGTGGGGAAAAGCGCAATCCCTGGAACCGACCCCAGCAATCGCAAAACGATCTGGACGATGTGCTGCGAAACTTCCAGCGGCGCCTGAGTGCGCTGTTCGGGCGCGGCAGCGGCGGCAGCAGCCTTGGGAGCGGTCAAAATTCCCCGGGCTTCGGCAAGGGCGTCACCAGCATTTTGGTGCTTATCGGCGCGGTTTGGATCGGCAGCGGCTTGTATCGCGTCGATGCACAGGAGCGGGCCGTCATTTTACGCTTCGGCCAGTACGTGCAGACCACGGGACCCGGATACAACTGGCATCTGCCTTGGCCGATCGAGACGAAGCGCATCGTCAACGTCTCGCAGCAGTTCAGCGTGACCGATGATGCCAGGATGCTCACTTCCGATACCAACCTGGTCGAAGTCAAATCGGCAGTTCAGTACACCAAGCCCGATCCGCGCAAATACCTGTTCAAGGTCAACAACGTCGAGGAAACTTTGGTGCAGGTGAGCGAGAGCGCCATGCGCGAGGCGGTGGGCCAGGCCTCGCTCGACAAGGCGCTTGCCTTTGATCCCTCGATCACGGATCGCGCAAAAGTGTTGTTGCAGCGGACGCTCGATAACTACGACATGGGCGTCAATATCATCAGTGTCAAACTGGGCGATGTTATCGTTCCGGATCCGGTGCAGGATGCGCAGCGCGATGCCATCAAGGCGGATAAGGACCGGCAGCGTTACCAACAGGACGCGGAAACATATCGCAACGACGTGGTGCCGCGGGCGCGCGGGCAAGCGGCGAAAAACTTGCTCGATGCCGAAGCGTACCGGCTGCAAGTGCTCGCTCTGGCGCAGGGCGAGACATCTCGATTCGATCAGGTCTTGAGCCAGTACGAACATGCCCCCGCCGTCACGCGCGAACGTATGTATCTCGAGACCATGGAAAATGTTTACAAGAACTCGCGCAAGGTGCTCGTCGACACCAAGGGCAGCAACAGCATGCTGTACTTGCCGTTGGAAAAACTGATCTCATCGGGACCGCAATCCATATCCAACCCTAACGACACAATGACGGTGGCGCCTGCGCGGCTGCCGGAGATCCAAGTGACCCCGATGGAAGACCCTGCTCGGGCGCGTGGAGTGCGCTGATGCAAAACCGACTGCTCTATATTTTACTGGCGGTGGTGGCCGTGATTTTGATCGTGCGCGCCAGCCTATTTACGGTGAGCGAGGGGCAGCTGGCCATCAAGTTCCTGGGCGGCGAAATCGTCGATTCGAACTATAAGCCGGGCCTGCACTTCAAGATTCCTCTGGTCAACGAAGTCAACCGTTACGATGCGCGCATTCTCACGCAGATGTACCCGTCGGAGCATTTCCTGACCCGCGAGCAGGAACAGCTCAATGTGGATTTCTACGTCAAGTGGCGCATCCAAAATCTACGCCGATTCTATGAGGCAACCGGCGGCACCGAAGAGGTTGCCAATGCGCGCTTGGGCGAAACGGTGAAGGACAGCATCAAGAGCGTGGTGACGCAACGCACCCTGCAGCAGGTCATTACCGCGGAGCGCACGGAATTCACCGACGCCATGATGAAGACCGCGCGGCCGCTGGCGGAGCAACTGGGCGTTGAGCTGGTGGATGTGCGCATCACCAAGATTGATCTGCCGCAGCAGGTTCAGGACTCCGTGTTCGATCGCATGCGGTCCAACTTCAAGGCGCAGGCTGCCAAGCTTCGCGCCGAGGGCGTGGAAGCGGCGGAGCGCACCCGCGCCGAAGCCAACAAGGCGCAAACCGAGATTTTGGCCGATGCCGCACGGCAAGCGGGACAAACTCGCGGCCAGGGCGATGCCTCGGCGAGCGAGGTGTATGCGAAGTCCTATTCGAAGAACCCGGAGTTCTACAGTTTTTATCGCAGCATGCAATCGTACCGAGAGTCGGTGGGCACGCAAGGCGACATGATGGTGATCGCGCCGGACAGTGCCTACTTCAAGTATTTCAACAAGCCGCAACCGCAAGTTCAGCTGCCCACTCAGCCCCCGAAGCGCTAACCGCAACTCATCATGGATATTGGTTGGACTGAACTCGCGCGCTATTTAGGCGGCGCATTCGCTCTGTACTTGGTGCTCGAAGGCATATTGCCCTTCGTCAATCCGGCCGCGGCGCAGCGCCTGATGGCTAAACTGTCAAAAACCGAACCCTCGCAACTTCGCTGGGGTGGACTGATCAGCATGGTGGCAGGATTGGCACTGCTGTGGATGGCGCGTAATGGGTAAGAACCTGGTGGTGATCGGCCTGCAGTGGGGCGATGAAGGCAAAGGCAAAGTCGTCGATCTGCTCACCGATCAAGTACAAGCCGTGGTGCGCTTTCAGGGCGGCCATAATGCCGGACACACCCTCGTCATCGACGGCAAGAAGACCGTTTTATCGCTGATCCCTTCCGGGATTCTGCACGCGCATGTGCAATGCCTGATCGGCAACGGCGTGGTGCTGTCGCTCGAAGCTTTATTCAAAGAAGCCGAAATGTTGATAGGGCAGGGCGTGCCGGTATTCGAGCGGTTGCGAGTCAGTCCTGCCTGTCCGCTGATCCTCTCCTCACACGTTGCCCTCGATAAGGCCCGGGAAAAAGCACAGGGCGAGAAAGCGATCGGAACAACCGGGCGGGGCATTGGCCCGGCCTACGAGGACAAAGTCGCGCGCCGCGCGCTGCGAGTCGCCGATCTATTTCATCGCGAACGCTTCGCCTCCAAGCTCGGCGAGATACTCGACTATCACAACTTTATCTTGCAGCGTTATTTCCAGACCGGGCCGGTGGATTTCCAGCAAGTGTTGGAGTCGAATTTGGCCTTGGGTGAACGCCTGAAGCCGCTGGTGGCCGATGTGACCGGCATTCTCGAACAGCTCAGCGTCGATGGCCGCAACGTGCTGTTCGAAGGGGCGCAAGGCGCGATGCTGGACGTCGATCTCGGCACGTATCCTTACGTGACCTCGTCCACGACGACGGCAGGCGGCGCCGCTGCGGGCACGGGTCTCGGCCCGAGGCGGCTGCATGAGGTGATGGGCATCGTCAAGGCGTATGCCACGCGGGTCGGCGCGGGGCCTTTTCCGACTGAACTGTTCGATGAGGCCGGCGAGTACCTATCGCGCGTCGGCCACGAGTTCGGCTCGGTTACCGGTCGGCGCCGGCGCTGCGGTTGGTTCGATGCAGTTGCATTGCGTCGCTCGATCGTTCATAACAGCTGCTCGCTTTTGTGCGTGACCAAGCTCGACGTGCTGGATGGCTTGGACACGATCCGTGTTTGCGTCGGTTACAAGACCGACGCGGGCATTGCCTCGACCCCGCCGCTGCTCTCGGGGAGCCTCGGAGAATGCGCGGCGGTCTACGAGGACATGGCAGGCTGGAGGGAGAGCACCGTGGGCATCAAAGAATATGAGGATTTGCCGGCGAACGCCCGGAGTTATTTGGAGCGCCTGCAGGCGCTGGTAGGCGTGCCGATCACCATGATCTCGACCGGCCCGGACCGCGATCAGACCATCATTCGCCAAAACCCCTTCGCCTGATGCAAATCGCCTCTTCGAACCCGCGCGATTTCAGCCAGGGCCAGGCCACCTACGCGCCGGACCTGCAGGCGTTTGTCTTCATCTTGTTCTTCGCTTTCGGCGGCATCACCAGCTTGAACGATGTCCTGGTGCCGAAGCTGAAGGAACTCTTCACGCTCTCCTACGGCGAAGTGATGCTGGTGCAATCGGCCTTTTTTGCCGCGTACTTCGTTATGTCAATTCCGGCGGCGGCGTTGGTGAAACGCATTGGCTACATGCGTTCCGCCGTGGTCGGCCTCCTGACCATGACGGCCGGTTGTGCGCTGTTCGTACCGGCATCGTCACACAGCATGTTCGGATTGTTTCTGGTGGCTCTATTTGTGCTGGCCTCCGGCATCACGACGGTGCAGGTGGTCGCTAACCCCTTGATTTCCATGTTGGGGCGGCCCGAGACGACGAGCAGCCGATTGACCTTTGCGCAGGCGTTCAATTCTCTCGGCACGACTATTTTTCCGTACGTAGGGTCGATTCTAATTTTAGGAACGCTGGCAACCGTCGATCCGAAAACATTGTCCGGGGCCGCGCTGGATACCTTTCGCAGCGTCGAGAGCCGCGTCATTGCCCATACCTATGTGGGCCTTGCCATTGCGCTGGCGATTCTCGCCGCGGTGGTGTGGCTGCGCCGCAAGGCGCTGGTCGAAGTGCCGGCTCTGCACACACCCATCCTCCAGGCCTTCAATCTTTTGACCCGGCCGCGATTTGCGTTCGGCACACTGTGCATTTTTCTGTATGTCGGTGGTGAAGTGGCGATCGGCTCCATCATCGTGAACTATCTGATGCAGCCGACCACCATGGGTATCGACGCGGCGACCGCGGGCAAACATTTGCAGTTCTATTGGGGCGGTGCGATGGTAGGCCGATTTATCGGCGCCTATGTGCTGCGGCTCTTCTCGCCGGGCAAGGTATTGGCATGCGTCGCCGGGAGCGTGATTGCGCTGCTGCTGATTTCGGCCAATACCGTCGGACCCCTGTCGGGCTGGTGTTTGCTTGCAATCGGCTTGTTCAATTCCATCATGTTTCCCACCATCTTTTCGCTGGCGAACGAGGGATTGGGCCGGCGTGCGGCTGAGGGGTCGGGAGTGATTTGCATGGCCATCGTCGGGGGCGCCATCGTGCCCCTGTTGACGGGAAATGCCGCCGACATCTGGGGTTTGAAGCAAGCGCTTGTGGTACCCGCGGCGTGCTATTGCGGCATTCTGTTGTTTGGTTGGTTTGCCCGTCGGCCGGTTTCCGCCGCCGCGTAATCGTCGCTCCTCGCTTGGTCGGGAGGAAATCATGGCAAAGATCCCTTTAAAAGGCAGCGAGCGAATTGCCCTGCCTGGCGCACGTGTGGTGGCGCCGGCCGATCCTACGGAACGGCTGGAAGTAACCGTGCTCGTGCGGCCGCGCGCCCGCGCGGAGTTGAGCAAGCGCGTAGCGCAGCTTGCGCAAAGAGGAAGCGGCGCTCCCATTTTGAGCCGCGAGGAATTTGCGCAGCAACACGGTGCGGATCCCGCCGATCTCGGCAAGGTGCGCGCCTTCGCCGAAGCGCAAGGATTGAAAGTGGTTGAGGAGCACGCGGCGAGGAGAACGGTAATTCTCTCCGGAACGGTGGCCCAGTTCTGTTCGGCGTTCAATGTTCAACTCAAGCAAATGCATCACGACAGCTGCAGTTACCGAGGCCGAACCGGCGGCATCGAGTTGCCGTCCGACTTGAGCGGCGTGGTCGAGGCCGTCTTAGGTCTGGACAACAGGCCGCAGGCGGCGCCGCACTTCAGAATGCGTCCGGCTGTCAGTGCCGCCGCATCGTTTACACCGCCGCAAGTGGCTTCCCTGTATGCATTTCCGACGAGCACCGGGGCGGGTCAGTGCGTGGCTCTGATAGAACTCGGCGGAGGTTTCCGTCCCGCGGACCTAGATGCCTATTTCAAAGGATTGGGAATAGCAACGCCGAGTGTCATCGCCGTGTCCGTGGATCACGGTCAGAATGCTCCCACCGGATCGGCAAATGGTCCGGACGGCGAAGTGATGCTCGATATCGAAGTGGTCGGTTCGATCGCGCCGCAGGCAAAAATCGCGGTGTATTTCGCACCCAACACCGACGCCGGCTTTCTCGATGCCATCACGACGGCCATCCACGACTCATCGAATAAACCTTCGGTGATTTCCATCAGTTGGGGCAGTGCGGAACCAAATTGGACGGCGCAGGCCATGACGGCCATGGACAGCGCGTTCCAGGCCGCGGCGAGCTTGGGGGTCTCGGTATGTGTCGCCTCGGGGGACAACGGTTCCAGCGATGGCGTTACCGATGGCAGCGATCATGTGGATTTTCCCGCTTCGAGCTCGTTCGCGCTCGCCTGCGGCGGGACCAGTTTGAAGGGGGCCTCGAGCAGCATCGCCAGCGAGGTTGTGTGGAACAACGGCGCCAGCGGCGGTGCGACGGGCGGCGGCATCAGCAGCGTTTTCGCCAAGCCCGACTGGCAGTCGTCCTTGAGTGCGGTGGACTCGCACGGCAAGTCGGTGCCGCTCACGCAGCGGGGCGTCCCCGATGTATCCGGCAACGCTGACCCGCAGACTGGTTACAACGTGCGGGTGGACGGGGTAGACAGCGTCATCGGCGGCACGAGCGCAGTGGCTCCGCTATGGGCGGCGCTGATTGCGCGCATCAACCAGCTGTCCGGCAAATCCGCGGGATTTGTCAATCCGCAGCTTTACAAAAATCCGCAGGCGCTGCGCGATATCACTTCCGGAAACAACGGCGACTATACGGCCGCCGCAGGCTGGGACGCCTGCACCGGGCTAGGCAGCCCGAATGGCGGGGCGCTGCGCACCCTCATCTGAGGTGAAAAGAGCCGCCGGTGCCGAACAGCCCAAGCAATCCGATCAGGATCAAATACAAAGCGACGATATAGTTCAGCAATTTCGGCATCACCAAAATCAAGATGCCGGCGACGAGCGCCACGATAGGCGCGAGACTCAAGTTGATATGCATGGCGAACTCCGTTTTGCCGGGAGTACGCCCGGCGGGTTATTGAAATAATTTCAGCGCGTTTTCCAGCGTTTTATATGTACCCCACAATAGCGGAATTCCGACCGCAAGCCATAGCAAAACGAGTCGCACATTCATGCTGGGTTACTCCCGGAACTAACCGACGCGAGCGGCGGTGCCTGGTAATGGTATTTCGAGTTCACGGCGCGCATTGCCAAATTGCACAAGAATCCAATCAGCAATAGTCCGCACATGATGTACATGGTGATTGAATAGGCTTGCGCTTTCGGCACGCCGCTATCGATTTGATATTGGCGGATGTAATTGACCAGTACGGGACCCAGCACACCAGCGACCGACCACGCGGTCAGCAGCCGTCCATGAATGGCGCCGACCTGGAAGGTGCCGAAAATATCGCGTAAGTACGCCGGTATGGTGGCAAAGCCACCGCCGTACATCGACAAAATGATACAGAACGCCGCCACGAACAAGGGCGTCGAGCCCATGTGGCCGAAGGTCGGCACCATGGCGTAAAGCACGATGCCCAGCAAGAAAAACACCATGTAGGTATTGCGCCGGCCGATGTAATCGGAGGTGCTGGCCCAGAAAAAACGGCCCACCATGTTGAACAGGCTGATGAGACCGACAAAGCCTGCGGCCGCGGCCGCGGTGATCTTGCCGGGGAACATTTCCTGAATCATCGGCGAAGCCTGCCCCAACACGCCGATGCCCGCGGTCACGTTCATGCACAGCACCGTCCACAGCAGCCAGAATTGCGGCGTGCGCCAGGCCACATCGACCGACACGTTGGCGGTGGTCACCAAGGTGCTCGGACGGGCAGCCGGCACCCACCCCGCGGGTTTCCAGTTCTCCGGCGGCACTCGCACGTTGATCACGCCGATCATCATGAACATGAAATAAATCACGCCCATGGTGACGAAGGTTTCCAGTACGCCATTCGATGTCGGCGTCGCGAAATGCTTCATCAGCAACACAGACAGCGGGGCGGCAATGAGTGCGCCGCCGCCGAAGCCCATGATGGCCATGCCGGTGGCCATGCCGGGGCGGTCAGGAAACCATTTGATGAGCGTGGAAACCGGCGAGATGTAGCCGATGCCAAGTCCGCAGCCGCCCAAGACCCCGTACCCAAGATAAATGATCCACAGCTGGTGCAGATGGATGCCGACCGCGGAGAGCAGAAATCCGCCGGAGAAGCACAGCGCCGCGACAAACATCGATTTTCGCGGACCCACACGCTCAACCCAGCGCCCAAAAACGGCCGCGGAGGAACCCAGAAAAACGATCGCGATGGAAAAAATCCAACCCACTTCTTTCAAAGTCCAATCGCCCGGCGCGGATTGCGCCAGGCCGATGAGCCTGGTGAGCGGCAAGTTGAAGGTCGAAAACGCGTAGGCCTGGCCTATGCAGAGGTGCACGGCGAGGGCGGCCGGGGGCACCATGAACCGGTTAAAGCCGGGACCGGCAACGGTGTTTTCACGATCCAGAAACGAGGATGACATAAGCGGCCCGCCTTTTTTTTGGTTGTGCGAAGCAAGATATATGTGGCGCCATCCTCAATATGCCCCATTTTCCGCGCGATTGTCACCCCCCCGGGCGTTCGCAGGATGGCCCGTAAAGCTGCGAATTGGATCACAGTCCCTGGGCGGTCGACGCATTGCGCGCGAGGCCTTCCTTGAGAAGTTAAAAACCGTGACTTCAGGTAGCGAATACGGGCCGGGAAACCCGTAGTTTGCCCGCAATCATGAGCAGTCCTAAGTGTGCCGGCCGGCGTGCTTCCCGTGCGGGAGTGGCGGGCATTCTTGCCACGCTTGCGCTTTCGTGGGTGATGGGCTGCCGCCCGGCTGCGGCCGTCTGCCTGCCGGACGCGGATCCGGCGATTCGAGAATTGCAGATATTGGTGGACCAAGACGCCAATACCGCGTTGAAGAAAGTAGCGCTGCTGCTGAAGACTGAGCTCGCCACACCGCTGCCCAATCCGCGACGCCTCGCCTCCTTGTACAGCGTGCAGGCTCAGGCCTACAGCATTCTCGAGCTGGAATCCAAGGCCCGCGATGCGGTGTTCAAGGGGCTCAAACTGGCGACCGACAATACCGACCCGGTCCGCATCATGTTGCTCTCGCTTTACGCGGAGAATGTCTACGACCAAGCAGGTATCGCGGCAGCCGTCAAAACCACCGAAGAGGCGCAAGCGGTTCAGGCGCGCGGATCCTTGGGAGATATCTGCCTGTTAATCGCACGCGGGCTCCTGCAGTACCGCGAGGATCGCCAGGACTTGGCCATCGGCAGCCTCTCTCAAGCCTATCGTTCGAGCACCACGCCCGCATTTGCCGAACCGCACGTGCTCGCTGCCGGCGTGCTGGCCACCGTGCTGCGCGGCATGGGCGACTACCCGCAAGCGTTGACCCTGAATCAGGAAGCAATCGATTGGGACATCGCGCGGCACTTGCCGCTCGCGCTATCGGTCGACCGATTTTTGCGCGGCCGAATCTTGATCCTGATGCAGAAATATTCGCAGGCCATCGCCGAATTCGACGCCGCCCGCAAGCTCAGCGCGACGTTGAACGATAGTCAAGGCGTGGCGTTCGCCGACGTGCGGGTCTGCGAAGCGCGCATTGAATTGGGCCAACTCATCAAGGCGCGTTCCGCCTGCGAGAACGCCTTGTTCACCTTTATCGCCTCGCGATTTTCCGACGAAGTGAAGGATAGCGAAGCGCTGCTGGCGCGCATTGATCTGGCCGAGGGCCATCCGGAGAAGGCTCTCGCCACGCTGAACGAGGTGCTCGATCACAGCGGAACCGACGTGCTGCCGCTGCGCGTCGCTTCGTTGTATCAATGGCGCGCGCGCACCAACGCCGCCTTGCACAATTATCGCGACGCCTACAACGACTTGTCCGAATACATGAGGCGCTACGTCGCAACCAACGATGCCGATCGCACCAAGCAAGCTGTGGCCTTACGCGCCCGCTTCGAGACGGATCGCGAGATCGAGCGCAACGCGCTTCTGAAACGCGAGTTGGACCTGTCTCACGAGCAGTCGCAGCGCCAGGCACAGCAACTGCGTTGGAACGCGATCGCCTCGGTGTCCGGCGTGTTGGTGATCGCGCTGCTGATCTATTTCTTGGTGACCAACCTTCGTTTTCGCCAGCAGCTGGTGCGCTTGGCAAGTCAGGATGGTTTGACCGGATTGCCGAATCGACGCCGCACCGCGGAATTGGCGACGCATGCACTTGCGGCCTCGACGCAAGGCGATACCGCCTTGACGATTGCCATCATCGATATGGATCATTTCAAGTTCATCAACGATCGTTGCGGCCACGCTACCGGGGACTATGTGTTGAGAGAGTTCGCGCGCTTGGGCCGCGAGTCGGTGCGCAGTGCGGATGTGCTCGGCCGATGGGGCGGCGAGGAATTCCTTCTCATCATGCCCAATGCGACGGCGGAAGTGGCCCTTGCCACGCTCGAGCGGCTGCGGACGCTGGTGTTTGCCATCACGCTTCCCCCCTCAGGGGCGGGGCTGCGCGTCAGCTTGAGCGCCGGGCTCGCGAGCCGCGATACGCAGGTGCGTTCGCTGGACGAGCTCATCGCGCGCGCGGATGCCGCTCTCTATGTCGCGAAGAATGAAGGGCGGGATTTGGTGCGAGTCGCCGACGAGAAGTCGCTGAACACGTCGGGGATAAGACGTCTAAACCGTCAGTGATGGGGTTGGTGCCCAGGAGAGGACTCGAACCTCCACGAATTGCTCCACTGGTACCTGAAACCAGCGCGTCTACCAGTTCCGCCACCTGGGCAAGATGGGTCCGCCGCACGCGAGGCGCAGGAATGTACGCACACGGTGGATGCTTGTCAATCCGATAAGCGCCCGCCGGCCCGTAAAGCTGATAACCTGCGGCGTAATGACCCGACGTGGATCGAGCAACTCACACCCCCCCAAACCCAACCGCGCTGCAAGAGCCGTTACCGATTGGCGGGGTGAAGATCCCAATCTAGAACTGGAAAAATCGCGCTACTCGGACCCAATCGCGAGCCGCGAGCTGTTGCTCAAGCACTTGAGCGAGGCACCCGAACCTTTGACTGCCGCGCGCCTGGCGAAGCGCTTGGGCCTGCACACCGATGCACAGCGCGACGCCCTGGCCAAACGCTTGGCTGCGATGGTGCGCGACGGCCAAGCCATCGAGGGGCCGAACGGCTTTGCGACGGCGGGCGAGGGAGAGCGAGTCGCAGGCCGCGTCCGCGGCCGTGCCAACGGCGATGTTCTGGTCCTGCCGGATGACGGATCGGCCCCGCTGGTGATGGCACGCGTCGATACGGCGACATTGATGCACAACGATCGAGTCGAAGTGCTTGCGGTCGGAATGAATGAGCGCGGCAGACGCATTGCGCGCTTGATCCGGCGCATCGGGGATGCGCCGAAGCTGATCGGCGGTGTTTGGCATGCCGGTCAAAGCCGCGGCCGCGTCGAACCTGAGGATCCGGGGCATTGGTATACGGTTGAAGTCTCCATGCGCGACCGCCACGGGGCAAAGGATGGCGACGAAGTCGTCGTTGAAGTTACCAAGCGCCCGCAAGGCGAAGCCGCCGCGCAGGGACGAATTGTCGAAGTGCTGGAAAATTTGAGTCCGGCTCATCTGGCCGCGCGTTTTGCCATCCTGCGGCACGACCTGCCGCAGGAGTTTCCGGAAGAGGTGTTGAACCAGGCAAATCTATTTTCCCCTGACGTACCCGCCGCAGACAGCCAAGGGCGGGAGGATTTGCGCGATCTGCCCCTCATCACGATCGACGGTGCGGACGCGAAGGATTTCGATGACGCCGTGTATGCGGAGGCGCTGCGCGGCGGCGGCTGGCGTCTGATCGTTGCCATCGCCGATGTGTCCCACTATGTTCGCACCGGCAGTCCTTTGGATACCGAGGCACGGTCGCGTGCGACCTCGGTGTATTTCCCGGATCGGGTCATTCCCATGCTGCCGGAACATCTGTCCAATCACCTGTGTTCGCTGATGCCGCGAGTGGAGCGGCTCGCTTTCGTGTGCGACATGCACGTCAGCAAGCACGGGAAACTGAGCAAGTCTCGATTCTACGAGGCGGTGATCATTTCGCACGCACGGCTCACGTACGATCAGGCGTGGAGCTACCTGCAGAACCCTAAAGCACATGCGGCCGACGTGGCACCGGCTGTGGGCGTCTCATTGCAAACGCTGTACGCCGTTTACGGCGCGCTGAAGACCGCGCGTGATGCGCGCGGCGCGCTGGATTTCCGTGGCGGGGAAGTGAAGGCGCGCATCGGGGACGCGGGCACGATCGATGGTTTTCAAGCCGTCATGCGCAACGATGCGCACCGCTTGATCGAGGAGTGCATGATCGCCGCCAATGTAGAAGCGGCGGTGGCCTTGCGCATCCGTCAGGCCAAGAGCCTGTACCGCGTTCACGGCCAACCCGAAGATAAGCGCGTCACCGAGCTGCAAAAAGTATTGAGCGCGCTGCAGGTGGGCGCGGTCTTCTCCGAGAAGCCGACGCCTCGCGAGTTTCGCCAGCTGGTTGAAAGGCTGGCAGCCAGGCCCGACGGCCTGCTGCTCGAAGGCTTGGTGATCCGCTCGCTGGCGCAGGCTGTTTACCAGCAAACCAATATCGGCCACTTCGGCCTGGCGCTGGAAGAGTACGCCCATTTCACCTCGCCCATCCGCCGCTATCCGGACCTGCTCGTGCATCGAGCGATCAAAGCGGCAGTGCTGCCGCAGTCCGAATCAGGGCATGCCTACACGGCGGCGGAGCTGCTGGCGCTGGGAACAGAAACCTCGCAGCGCGAACGACGCGCCGATGAGGCCTCGCGCGATGTCATGGGATACCTCAAGTGCCTGTACATGCAGCCGCGAATCGGCGAGACATTCGATGCGACCATTTCGACCGCGCTCGAATTTGGCCTGTTCGTGCAATTAAAGGAAATGCCCATTGACGGCTTGGTGCATATTTCATCCATTCCCGGAGATTATTGGGAACTGGAAGAGGGCGGCATGGGCCTGGTGGGGCAGCGCACCGGCCGGCGCTGGCAGCTGGGCGAGGCGGTGCGGGTACGATTGAATCGGGTCGACCTGACCCAGCGTCAAATCGACTTCGAGCTGGTCGATACGGAAGCCGCGGCAAGCCGCGGTACCGTGCGAGCGCCGCGGCGCGGTGGGGCGAAGCGCGGCGGACGCGGCGGACGCGGCGGTCGTGGCTGATTCGAAACGCAATTTCGTCTATGGTTTGCACGCCGTCAACGCCGCTTTAGAGCAGGCACCCGAACGCGTCCTCGAATTTTGGATTGCAAGTGCCCGGGATGACCCCCGCACCCGCGACTTGAAAGAGCGCGCTGAAAGAGTGGGCCTGCACGTTCATGCCGTGTCCAACGATGCGCTGTCGAACCTGGTAGGCGACGCCGCCCACCAGGGCGCTGTGCTGGCCATGCGGCCCTTGAAGGCCTGGGACGAGCACGATTTGACCGACGCGCTGGACCGGCTGACCGTGGATCCCCTGCTCCTCATCTTAGACGGCGTGACCGATCCCCATAATCTGGGCGCCTGCCTGCGAACGGCCGTTGCCGCCGGCGCCCATGCGGTCGTGATCCCCAAAGATCGAGCAGCCTCCGTGGACGGGGTGGTGCGCAAAGTCGCCGCAGGCGCGGCGGAATTCATTCCCGTGGCCAGCGTCGTCAATTTGGCGCGGACCTTGGACGTGCTCAAGGGCCGCGGAATCTGGGTGGTTGGAACGGACGGGGAGGCTTCAGAGTCAATTTATGGCACGGACCTCAAACGGCCCTTAGGCCTGGTTCTCGGAGCGGAAGGGGGCGGTATGCGCCGCCTGACCCGCGATAAGTGCGATTTTCTGGTGCGCATCCCGATGGCCGGACCCATGCCCTCGCTCAATGTTTCAGTCGCCGCCGGCGTCGCCTTATTCGAGGTATTGCGGCAGCGGGCAAGTTGATTGCCGGTTGACCAAAAGCCCCTTTAAACGTATCCTTCGCGCTCTTTTTGCCGGGCAACCGGCTTCGCTCCTTGCCTCACCGCTCGCAACGGGAGGCTTAACCCTTAGGGAGATACAATGCGGCATTATGAAATCGTGCTTCTGGTCCATCCGGATCAGAGCGAGCAAGTTCCTGCGATGGTCGATCGCTACAAAGGCATGATCAGTGCCGGTGGCGGTTCGGTGCATCGTTTCGAGGATTGGGGCCGTCGGCAGCTGACCTTCCCGATCTCCAAAGTGCATAAAGCGCACTACATTCTCTTGAACGTCGAATGCGATCAAAAGACTTTGGCTGAGCTCACCGGTTCATTCCGGTTCAGCGACGCCGTTCTTCGCAGCCTGGTCGTCAAAATGGACGAGGCGGTCACCGAGCCTTCGCCGATGGCGCGTGCTCCGGATGAAAATGCCCGACGTCATGATGACTTCGGCGACGATGGCGATGACGATGACATGCCCATGGGCATGCGCTAAAGGGGAAGCAACATGGCACGTTTTTTCCGTCGTAAGAAGTTCTGCCGGTTCACGGCGGACGACGTCAAACAGATCGACTACAAGGATCTCGCGACGCTCAAGAGCTACATCACCGAAACCGGCAAGATTGTTCCGAGCCGCATCACGGGCACGCGCGCGCACTATCAGCGCCAGCTGCAGCTCGCGATTCGCCGGGCGCGGTTTCTTGCACTGCTGCCCTACACAGATCAGCACTAAGGCAGGCGAAGGCACATGGACATCATATTGTTGCAGAAGGTCGCAAACTTGGGTTTGATCGGCGATCGCGTCAAGGTCAAGTCCGGTTATGCGCGAAATTTCCTGGTTCCCACGGGCCGCGCCACGATGGCGACTGCGGCGAATATCGCCAAGTTCGAAGCTCAGCGCCACGAGCTGGAAGCCAAGGCGGGCCAGGAATTGGCCGCAGCCCAAGCCCGCGCGGTGAAGTTCGAGAGTTTCAAGCTCGAGCTCAAAGCGAAGGCCGGTGCGGAAGGCAAGCTGTTCGGCTCGATCGGTACCGCCGACATCGCGGAAGCCGCCGTCAAGGCGGGCCAGCCCATCAGCCGCAGCGAAGTGCGCATGCCCACAGGCCCAATTCGCGTTACCGGCGAACACCAAGTGCAGCTGCACTTGCACACCGACGTTGATGTGACCCTGTTGGTCACGATCATCGCCGAAGAGTAGCGCGGCACTCGCCTCCCGAAGGGGTTGCGCATGTCCGCTCGCGTCATCAATCGAACCTTGGGCGCCGGCGATGGCCTGCGCCTGCCGCCGCATTCAATCGAAGCCGAGCAATCCGTGCTCGGCGGATTGATGCTGGATTCGGCGGCGTGGGATCAAATCGCCGACCGTGTCATTGCCGAAGATTTTTACCGCAATGACCACCGGTTGATTTTCGAGGCCGCCGCCGCGTTGATCGAACGCAGCCAGCCTTGCGACGCAGTGACCCTGTCCGGTCATTTGGAGAGTCAGGGCCTGTTGGACCAGGTCGGCGGTCTCTCGTATTTGGGATCCCTCGCGCGCGATACGCCCACCACCGCCAACATCCGTGCCTATGCGGACATCGTGCGCGAGCGCTCGGTGTTGCGGCAGCTCATTTCCGCAGGCAACCTCATTGTCGGCTCGGCGCTGGAACCTGAAGGCCGCGAAGCGCGCGAGGTCGTGGACGAAGCCGAGCGTGCCGTTTTCGAAATCGCAGAGCGCGGATCGCGCGGCAAAGTAGGATTCAGAACCGTAAAAAGCATTCTGCCGGATGTGGTGAATCGCATCGACGAGTTGTACCACTCGGATGGCAGCATGACGGGCGTCTCCACCGGATTCAAAAAGCTCGACGAGATGACCTCGGGATTGCAGCCAGGCGACCTGATCATCATTGCGGGCCGTCCCTCCATGGGGAAGACCACCCTCGCCGTGAATATCGCGGAAAATGCCGCCCTGGGATCGAACAAGTCGGCGGCCATTTTCAGTATGGAAATGTCGGCGGAGTCCCTGACCTTGCGCATGATCTCCTCGCTCGGCCGAATCAATCAGAGCAATCTGCGCTCGGGGCGCCTGGAAGAGCAGGACTGGCCGCGAATCGATTCGGCCATGACGCAATTGGGCAATGCCAAGATTTTTATCGATGAAACGCCGGCCCTGACGCCCACGGAAATTCGCGCCCGAGCGCGCCGCTTGAAGCGCGAACGCGGGCTTGACCTCATCGTCGTGGATTACCTGCAGCTGATGCAAGTCGCGGGCACCAAGGAAAATCGCGCCACCGAAATTTCCGAGATCTCGCGTTCCTTGAAGGCGCTGGCCAAGGAATTGAAGGTCCCTGTCATCGCGCTGTCGCAGCTCAATCGCGGCGTCGAGCAGCGCGTGGAAAAAAAACCGGTGATGTCGGATCTTCGTGAATCGGGCGCCATTGAGCAGGACAGCGACTTGATTTTATTGATTTATCGCGAAGAAGTTTACGATCCGAACACGACGCGCAAGGGCATCGCCGATATCATCATCGCAAAGCAGCGCAATGGTCCGACGGGCGATGTGCAACTGACATTCTTAGGTCAATACACCAAGTTCGAGAACTACGCGCCTGAGTCTTACGCCGAAGGCGTATTTCGGTGACCTCGCGGTGAATTTCCGGTGACGCCAATGGTGAGCGTGACGATTGACATCGGCGCGCTCAAGCACAACTTGCAAGTGATTCGTCGCTTCGCGCCAAAGTCTCGCGTGATGGCAGTCATCAAAGCCAATGCTTACGGACACGGCCTCGTGGTCGCAGCGCGCGCGCTCGAAGCCGCCGATGCATTCGGGGTGGCACGCGTAAGCGAAGGACTTACGCTGCGCGAGGCCGGAATCAAGACACCCATCGTACTTCTCGAAGGCGTCTTTGACCGCCAGCAGCTCGATGCCGCTGCAGCTGCCGATTTGGAACTCGTCGTGCACTCGCCGGAACAAATTGAATTGCTGCGCGCGGCGCGGGCGGATGTGCAATTCAAGGTGTGGCTCAAGCTTGACAGCGGTATGAACCGATTAGGATTTAAGGGCGAGGCTTTTCGATCGGCGCACTCAGCGCTGAGCGCATTGTCCGCGCTAAAGGACTCTGTCAAGTTGATGACTCATCTTGCTTGCGCAGACACTCCAGAACTTCCGACCACCGCCGAACAATTGATGGTCTTTGCTGCAGCCACGCAGTCGCTCGAAGGAGAACGAAGCATGGAAAGCTCGGCGGCACTGCTGTGTTTCCCGGATTCACAAGCCGACTGGATCAGGCCAGGGCTTTTGTTGTATGGGATATCGCCGTTTCGAGGCTCGAAAGGTGCGGATCACGGCTTGCGCCCCGTCATGACTCTGCGTTCGCGGATCATTGCAGTAAAAGATCTCGTCGTCGGAGACCAGGTCGGTTACGGCGCCGACTGGACGGCGACGCGTCCCACGCGTCTGGCCATCGCAGCAATCGGTTACGGCGATGGGTACCCGCGCAGCGCCTCGTCGGGAACGCCGGTGCTGGTCAACGGCGAGCACGCAGCATTGGCGGGCCGGGTGTCGATGGACATGCTTGCGATCGACGTGACCGACGTAAACCGTGCCCCAAAAGTGGGTGATCCTGTCGTGCTGTGGGGCGAGGGGCTGCCCGTGGAAGAGATAGCGATTTGGGCCGAGACGATTCCCTACACGCTGACCTGCGGAATCAATCAAAGGGTCGCGGTGACGTTGCGCGAGTGATTTGCCGCGCGGCCTGATTGACCGCCTGCGCCCGCACGGGGCAGAATTGCCGGCAGTTTCGCGACAAGGACGTTCTACGTGAATGATATGCACATTGGCGCGATCGCGCTGGCGCTCGTTAGCGTCTCGCTCCTTCCGTTCTCGTCCTACGCGGCATGCAAGCGCCAGGCCGTGGATCTACCGGTGACCATATCAGGCACCCGCCCGGTTATTGCCGCGAAAATCAATGGTGCGGACGTACGTTTCGTCGTTGATAGCGGTGCGTTCTTTAGCATGATTACCCCGGCGGCCGCCGAGGAATTTCATCTCAAGATAGGCATGGCGCCATTGGGTCTTCGAGTCTCGGGCATTGGCGGTACCACGGTGCCTTCGCTCGCCACCGTGAAAGCGTTCACCCTCGCGAATGTAAGCCTCACCAATATTGAATTCCTGGTCGGAGGCAGCGGCGTCGGCAGCGGCAGCATCGGACTGCTCGGACAAAATTTCCTCGAGAGTTGGGACGTCGAGTACAACTTGGCGCAAGGCATGATTCGCCTGATGAAGGACGAGGATTGCCGCAAGGCGATGCTGGCTTATTGGGTGAAACCTGATGACCCGGTTTCGATAATCGAGATCGCAAGAACGACACCGATGAAGCCGCATACAACGGGTTTCGCTTACGTTAACGGCGCCAAAATCCGCGTCGCCTTCGACACAGGCGCAGCGATGTCAATGATGTCGCGACACGCCGCCGAGCGCGCGGGCATCAAGCTCGACGCCGCCGGCGTGGTTGACGCCGGCTTGGTCGCCGGTATTGGGTCGGGAATGGCCAAATCCTATATCGTGCCGGTTGATAGCATAAAGTTCGCGGACGGCGAGGAAATAAAGCACACGCGATTGCGCGTCGCGGATTTAGATCTTGAATTTACCGATATGCTGATCGGCGCGGATTTTTTCCTCTCGCACCGAATCTTCGTAGCCAACAGCCAGAACAAACTGTATCTCACCTACAACGGCGGGCCGGTATTCAACCTGGCGAAGTCGACGCCGAGCGCCGCAGCGCCGTTACCGGAAGCAGGTCAGAACAAGGCCTCCAATGACCCGGCCGATGCGGCAGCGTGGGCAAGGCGCGGCACGGCCTCTGCCGGTCGGCAAGACTTCGACCGTGCGATCGCGGATTTGACGCGCGCCTGCGAGTTGGAACCGGCGAATCCGGACTATTTTTTCGAGCGCGGCCAAATATATTTGCAAACGAGTGAGTTGGAGAACGCGCTCACGGACTTCAACCGAGTACTTGAATTGAAGCCCGATCACGTGCCCGCCTTGATGAGCCGCGCCGAGCTGCGAATCAGCACGAAGAATGTCGCCGAGGCCCGCGCCGACTTGGATGCGATTGATAAAAATGCGGCCAAACAAGCCGAAATCCGCTTTGAACTGGCGATGGCCCTGGAGCGCGCCAATTTGATGCCATCGGCAATTACCCAGTTGGATTTGTGGATTCCCTCGCATCAAGAGGACTCGCGCATGCCGATTGCACTTGCCAGCCGCTGCAGAGCGAGAGCCGTGCTAGGGCAGGATCTGGCTCGAGCCCTCAAAGATTGCAATCATGCGGTCAGCGGCAGCTTCAAGGGTTCCAATCCAAGAATCATGGACACCCGCGGGTTTGTCCGTTTGCGGCTCGGCGACTACGACAAGGCGATTGAGGACTATGACGCCGCGCTAAAAATGAATCCGCAAATGCCCGCAGCGCTCTATGGCCGCGGCATTGCCGAGGTCAGAAAGAAGAAGAATGCGGAAGGGGACGCCGACATGGCCAAGGCGGAAAGGATCGCGCCGAAAATTGCAGAGGAATTCGCGGCGCTCGGAATCACGCCCTAAAGGCGATCGGTTTCCTGCAGGGCGCGATGGCCTAACTTTCGAAGAACCCCATTTTCACGCCGGCAAGTTGCACGACATCGTTGTCGTTCAAGCGCCGCGCCTGCGGTCCGATCGGCACGCCGTTGACCTGCGGATAATCGTTCTCTTTGCCGCTGTCCACGTGCACGATGAAATACCCCTCGGAACGGCGAGTGATCGCCGCAACCTGCACACCCGGACGACCGAGCGTCGTCAGTGCCTTGGTGAGTTCGAGCTCTCGCCCGGCAAAGGCGCCGCTCAAGACCTGCAGCTTGGCCTTCGGCAAGGCTGTCGCATTTTCCGGCACGCTAGGCCGCTTGGAGGCGACTGCCTTGGCTGCCTGGTCCACGGCGGCGGTGACCTTGCGAATACGGTCCTCACCCTGCGAGCTGGGCGTGATGACCATGGTTTTTTCGAATTCGTCCTGCTCGACCTCGCCATCCTGGCTGTCGACGAATCGCAATTGATGATGTCCCACCGTGATGACATCGCCGTGCTGCATTGCATGCTTCTTGATCAGCTTGCCGTTGACATAGGTGCCATTGGTGCTGTTCAGGTCCTCCAAAAAGGAGTCATTCAGGATGTTGATGATGAGCGAGTGGTGGCCGCTCACGGCCGGATTGTCGATACGAATATCGTTGTCCGGAAGGCGCCCAATGGTGTAGCGCTCCTTGTTCATGTTGTATTCCGCGAGGACGTTGCCATCCAAGCTGAGCATCAGGCGTGCCATTCAGACTCCCATTCGCTAGCCGAACCATCCCAAGATTTTGTCAAATATACGCCGGTGCGCCGGGAACGGCTCCTCGACGTGCGCCATAATCACAGAGACATTATCCCGGCCGCCATTATCGTTCGACAGCTGGATCAGCTGTTTAGCAACCGTATCAAGATTAGCACTAAAGGTGCTGATTGTTAAGTGAATGTCCTCGTCCTCGATCATGTCAGAAAGGCCATCGGAACACAGTACGTAGTAGTCACTTTTCTGCGCCGGCTGCTCATGGATTTCGACATCCACATTCTGCTCCACCCCGAGCGCCCGTGTAACATAATTCTTGTTGGTCGCCCGCTGTGCCTCCTGCTGGGAGTAGAAGCCGCGATCGACCAGCTCTTGCAGCAGCGAATGATCCAAGGTCAGCTGCTCGAAGCGGTTGTCCCGCAAACGGTACGCCCGGGAGTCGCCGACGTGGGCAATCGAGACCTTGTTGTCGTGGAATAGGCAGGCAACCACCGTCGTACCCATGCCTTCGCACTGCGGCTGGGTCTTCGATGTGTGATAAATGATCTTGTTCGCCCTGTGAATCGCATCACGCAAAATGATGCTGGGGCGCGTTAGACCGGACTCCTGGTCGCGCACGCTCAGATCTTCTCTGACGAAAGCATCCCGGACCAGGTTGATGATGGTCTTGACGGCGATTCCGCTCGCAACCTCGCCCGCGTTGTAGCCGCCCATTCCGTCCGCAAGCACGAACAGACCAATGTCGGCCTCGCTGCCAATCATGTCTTCGTTGTGCTCACGGACCTTCCCCGTGTCCGTAAGCGCAACGCTGGCAATTTTCCCCTTCAAACTCATGGATTTTTAGATGCTTTTTGTATCATTCAATATAAATCCGTTCATGGCGATCCGCTGGGAATCCGTGACTTGCAGTCCTCTAAGGCTGCAGCCATCTGGGCGCCCGAGTCGTACCGTGCTTCAGGATTCTTGGCCAGTGCTTGATCGATCACGCTCTCGACGCAGGCGGGCAAATCCGGTCGGAATGCTCGCAGCGGCGGGTGGGGCGCTTCGGCTATCTGCTGCATCAGGCCGGTCATCGAATCAGCGGTGAACGGAAGCTGTCCGGTTAACAATTGAAATAGGCTAACACCCAGGGAAAACAAGTCCGAGTGACCTGTCACAGTTCGTCCTTCGAGCTGTTCGGGCGACATAAAGGAAGGTGTTCCAAGCACGATGCCGGTCCGCGTCGTGCCGGCATCGCTCAGGCGCGCGATGCCGAAATCCGTGATTTTCAAGACATCTGTGCTCGCATCGTACATAAGATTCGCCGGTTTGATATCTCGATGCACGACTTGCTGCTTATGCGCAAATCCCAATGCCTCGGCTGTGCGGGCCGCGATGTCCAATATCTTGCGCGGCTCGAGCAGATTATGAGATTTGGTATAGTCGCTCAAGTGATGACCCTTGAGGTATTCCATGGCGATATACGCCAATCCCCGCTCTTCACCCACATCATAAATCGTGACGATGTTGGGATGATTCAGCCGCCCGGCGGTTTCGGCTTCTCGAAAAAATCGCGCTCGAGCTTCAATGAGCTCCGCGTCGCTGAACTCGCTGGCGAGAGGAATGGCTTTGATGGCAACCATCCGATTGATCGCCGTATCGCGCCCGAGATAGACGATACCCATCGCTCCACGGCCGATCTCGCGCTCCAGTTGGTATCGGCCCAGCCGCTCCGTGTTGGGCGCCCCCACGGCGGGACGTTCGCGCGGCACGGCGAGTACATTTGGAGAGGTCGCATCCGAAGACGGCTGGGCGGGCAACGGGGTGGCGGTGGTTGCGGCCTTAGGTTTCGCGCGATCGATGTCCATGAGGCGCCGCAATCGCGTGGCGACATCTTTATAGCTGTTATCGAAGCGCGCCAGGTGGCGGTAAACGGCCGTGGCCTGCGAGGCGCGCCCTCGCTGTTCCAGCTGATTCCCGAGGGTATACAAGTCTCCTAGCACGGTTGCATTGGGCTTGCGGCCCTTGAGCTCCGCAAAACGCTGTTCAAAGTTGTCGAGCAAGCGCGCGGTGTCCGAACCCACCGCAGTCTTGGCCGGTGGCATGGGGAGGGCCGCGGCAGGCTTGGCCCGCGACCAAAGGTAGAGCGCGCTACCGACCGCCAACAGTGCCGCGCCGGGCATCCACAGCCACGACCACGCATGCAGATTAGCCAGCAACCCGAGCAACTGGGAGGCTGCTAGGATTCCGACACCAATGATCGCTGCGATCAGTCCAAATTTGCTCATGCAATAGACATAATCCGAGCCCAGAAGCCGGTCAGTATAGGTGATCGGGCCGCAATACCGGCAATCCTAAAGTCACATATCGGTGCGAAGTAGCCCATGCCCAAGTTGAAAGAGGTTTTTGTTTGCCAAAGCTGCGGAGCTGCCGCGCCCAAATGGCAGGGTCAATGCGCCACCTGCGGCGAGTGGAACACCCTCGCGGCGGAAGCATTGGCGACGCATCCTCGCAAGCCAAATTCCGCAGCGGCCAAGCGAACCGATGCTTCGACATCGCTGGCCGCCGAGGCGATTACGGAAGCGGCGCGACTGAGCACCGGCTCGGCGGAGCTGGACCGAGTGTTAGGCGGAGGCCTGGTTCCGGGCTCGGTGACCTTGATCGGCGGCGATCCCGGCATCGGGAAATCGACCTTGATGTTGCAGGCCGCTGCCGCGCTCAATGCGTCGGGTGCGGTGTTATACGCGACCGGCGAGGAGTCCTTGAGGCAGGTCGCGCTGCGGGCTCGGCGGCTGGGCCTCGAAGCCGCGACGGCTCGTCTGCTTGCCGAGACCTGCGTTGAGGAGATCGTCGGCGCGGCGTCGAGTCTTGCCGCGCATGTGCTGATCGTGGATTCCATTCAGACCATGCATTCCGAACGCGTGGAGGCTGCGCCGGGAGCGGTGTCGCAGCTGCGTGAATGCACGGCAGAACTCGTGCGCTTTGCCAAGTCAAGCGGTACCGCTGTGCTGCTCGTGGGCCATGTCACGAAAGAAGGACAGATCGCCGGACCGCGGGTGCTCGAGCACATGGTTGACACGGTGTTGTACTTCGAGAGCGATACGGGCAGCCGTTACCGTGTGCTGCGCTCGGTGAAAAATCGATTTGGTGCCGCGAATGAGATCGGCGTATTCGCGATGGTGGAGCAGGGGCTGCGAGAGGTGACGAATCCGTCGGCAATTTTCCTTTCCCGCCATGCCGAGCCAGTCCCGGGCAGCGTCATTACGGTCATGCGCGAGGGAACGCGGTCGTTGCTGATCGAAGTGCAGGTGTTGGCCGACTCGAGTCTCGGGCAAAATCCGCGCCGCGTCGCGGTCGGTATCGACGGCAACCGTTTAACGATGCTGTTGGCGGTGGCGCATCGCCATGGGGGACTGCTGCTGCAAGGCCAAGATGTTTTCGCGAATGTGGTCGGCGGTGTGCGTCTTGCCGAAACCGCGGGTGATCTGGCCATCGTGATGGCGGCGCGCTCGAGCTTGAATGATTCGCCTCTTCCGAACTCTCTGGTGACGTTCGGCGAGCTAGGGCTTGCGGGCGAGATCAGGCCCGTACCCTTTGGCGAGGAGAGATTACGCGAGGCCGCCAAGCACGGCTTCAAGTTAGCGCTGGTTCCGGAGGCGAATGTACCGAAACGGCCGCCCGAGGGAATGACGGTGCGCGGCGTGACGCGCTTGAACCAAGCGCTGGACGCCTTTTAGAGGGCTCGCCCAGCGCTAGGAGAAGGGCCAGCCGGCGGACGGATTCGAACGGTCTTGATGGCATTGTCGCCGGTCTGCAGGACCTCGAGCATGTAGTCTGCCATCTTCAACGTGGTGCCGGGTTCGGGGATGGTTTCCAGAAACTCGACGATCAAGCCGTTGAGGGTTTTCGGCCCATCGGTCGGCAGGTTCCAACGCATCGATCGATTGAGCGCGCGAATCGTCGCGGAGGCACTGGCGACAAAACTGCCGTCGGCTTCCGCATGCACGTCTCTATGCATCATGGTCGCAGGATCCGAGGTGAATTCGCCGACGATTTCTTCGAGAATATCCTCGATGGTCACCAAGCCTTGGATATCGCCGTACTCATCGACGACGAACGCCATGCGGCGCCTATTGCGCTGAAAATTCAGCAGCTGCGTGTTGAGCGTCGTTCCCGACGGGACAAAATACGGCTCGCGAGCTTGGGCTGCTGCAGTCAACGTTTCTTGGTCGAGGTGCCCGCGCGCCAATTCATGCACGACTTGCTTCATATGCAAAAGACCAATGATGCGATCGATTTCTCCCTGATATACCGGCAGTCGGGTGTGTTGGCTTTGCCGCAGTTGCTCCATTATCCGGTCCCAATCATCGTCGATATCAATGCCGATGATCTCATTGCGCGGCACCATGATGTCTTCGACCGTGGCGTTCTCCAGATCGAGAATACTGACCAGCATTTGTTGGTGGCGCCGTGGAATCATGGCACCGGCCTCGGCCACTACCGTGCGCAGCTCCTCGCTGCTCAAGGAATTTGCCGCGACATCCCTCGATACTCCGAACAGGCGCAGCACGCCGTTGGCCAATAGATTGGTGAACCATACGAACGGATACAGCAAGAAAAGCAGCGGGGTATAAATGTAGGCTGCGGGTAAAGCCAGGCGCTCCGGATGCAGCGCCCCATATGTTTTAGGCGCGACTTCGCAAAAGATCAGCAGCACGAATGCCAATATCGCGGCCCCAAAAGCCACGAAAAACTCGCCGCCTCCCAAACGCAGGGCGATGTAGCCGACCAGCATGGGTGCGGCGACGTTGACCAGGGTACTGAGCAACAGAATCAAGCCGATCAGGCGGTCGGGACGCTTGAGCAGTGCCTCGGCCAGGCGCGCCCCGCGGCTGCCTTCGGCTGCCTTATGCCGCAGACGGTAGCGATTCAAGCTCATCAAAGCCGTTTCGCTACCGGCGAAAAACGCGGCAAGGATGAGCAGCGCCGCTAGCGCGGCGTACAAGACTTCTAAAGGCGGGGGTTCCATTCGCGGCAGCTACCGGGGCCTAGCCCCAATGCCGCCCGAATAAATATTCGAGCACGAACTTCACACCGAAATAGGCGACGGCCAAAATCCCAAATCCCGACAAGGTCCAGCGAATGGCGGATCGGCCGCGCCAACCGAAGCGCAGACGCCCGATTAAAAGCACGCCGAAAAGCAGCCATGCGATGATCGACAGCACTGTCTTCTGCACCAAATTTTGCGTGAACAAATTGGTGACGAAGACAAAACCGGTCAGGAGCGCCAGTGTCAGCAAGCCAAAACCGGCCGCGATGAGCCTGAACATGATCTTTTCCAAGGCATCGAGCGGCGGCAGGGCGCTTGGCAGATTTGAAAGGCGTCGCGTGCGCAAGCGCCGGTCGAGAAACACCAGCAGAATCGCCGTGACGGCCGCCGCGAACAACAAGGCCGCCGCGCCCATGGACAAGAGTATGTGCGCGGTAAGCTCCCAGCCCACGCGGGTGGCTTCGGCGTAGCTGCGCCCGGCTCCCGTCATCGCAGCACCGACGGCCGCGCTCAGCATGAGGATTGCGCCCAGCACGCGATTCTGTTTGTCGATCGAGACCAAGCACGCCAGCACCGCCAGCGTCCAACCGAGCAGCGACATGGCTTCCAGCAGCCCGATGGAGAATCGCGCATTGGCACGCATCATGAGCATGATGGCGTCGCTGTGGCCGATAACGGCGATAAGGATGAGGACCCAGGCGATGGGTTCCAGCCGCGGATTCTTTACACTGCGCAACATGGTCCAGGCGCTCGCGGTGTAAAGCAGAAACAAAATGATGGCGAGGGCGAGAATCACAGCTGGCCTAATGGATGACGTCCGGATAATGACACAAGTATAATAGCCGCACTATGTTTGACCGATTAACCAGCAGCCTCTCCTCGGCGCTCAAGTCCCTGTCCGGCCGCGGCCGGCTCACGGATGACAATATTTCCGACACGGTGCGCGAGGTCCGCCTCGCTCTGCTGGATGCCGATGTGGCGCTGCCCGTAGTAAAGAGTTTCACGGACGCGGTGAAAGCACGCGCGGTCGGCGTCGAGGTGGCCAAAAGCCTCACGCCCGGGCAGGCGTTCATCAAGGTCGTGCATGAGGAACTCACCCGGCTGATGGGTGAAACCAGCACGGGGCTCAATCTGCGAGCACAGCGGCCTGTCGTTGTGATGCTCGCCGGCTTACAAGGCGCCGGTAAAACCACCAGCGCCGGGAAGCTCGCGCGCTGGCTCATCGAGAAGCAAAACAAAAAAGTCTTGATGGTCAGCACCGACGTGTACCGTCCGGCGGCGATACTGCAATTGCAGACTCTGGCAACTCAGGTCGGGGCGGGCTTCGCGCCCGCGACGGCTGCCGAGGCGCCCGTGACGATCGCCAAGCGCGCGCTCACCGAGGCGATGCTGCAGGCATACGATGTGCTCATTCTCGACACGGCCGGGCGGCTGCATGTCGATGCCGAGATGATGACCGAGGTGAGGGAACTGGAGGCGGCCATTCAGCCGCATGAGCGCCTCTTCGTGGTCGACAGTATGGCGGGACAGGACGCCGTTAACGCGGCCAAGGCGTTCAATGATGCCTTGGCGCTCACCGGCGTCATTCTCACCAAGGCGGACGGCGATGCCCGCGGCGGCGCTGCGCTGTCGGTGCGTCATGTGACCGGTAAGCCCATTCTGTTCGTCGGCACGGGCGAGAAATCCGACGCCTTGGAGCTGTTTCAGCCCGAGCGCATTGCCTCCCGCATCTTAGGCATGGGCGACGTGCTGTCTCTGGTGGAACAAGTACAAGAGCAAGTCGATCAGGAAAAAGCGGAAAAACTCGCCAAAAAGATCAGCAAGGGCAAGTCCTTCGATCTCTCGGATCTGCGCGATCAATTGAGCCAGTTGCAAAACATGGGCGGCATGGCTGCCCTGCTCGACAAACTACCCGCTCAGATGCAGGCCAACGCTGCGGCCGCCGCCGGTACGGTGAATGAGAAAAACATGAAGCGGCAGATGGGAATCATCGATTCCATGACCCCACGGGAGCGTAGGCGCCCGGAGATCATCGATAATTCCCGCAAGCGGCGCATCGCCAATGGGGCAGGGGTACCCCTTCCGGAGGTCAATCGGCTCTTGAAGCAATTTGACCAAATGCAGAAAACCATGAAAAAGATGGTCAAAGGCGGCATGCTCAAGAACATGATGCGCGGCATGGCAGGACGCATGCCCCCCGGCGGCTTCGGTCCCGGGGGATTTGGACGCCAATAGCCCGTAAGGACACCCTTCGGCAAACCATTTGTTGCTCTTAAGCCCTGATTGTCATTACAATTAGCGGCTAGGCTCTGCAAGGTGTATTAACGATGGTGACGATCCGTTTGACTCGACGCGGCGGCAAAAAGACGCCCTTCTACCACGTTGTGGTGACTGACAGCCGCAAGCGCCAGGGCGGCACCAGCCTTGAGAGCGTAGGCCTCTTCAATCCGGTCGCTCGAGGAGCGGAAGTTAAGCTGCGCTTGAACGTGGCCCGGATCGAGCACTGGCTCAGCCAGGGTGCCCACATGTCCGATCGAGTCAAGTTTCTCCTCACCAGCTTCCGTAAGCAGGCCGCGTAAAGGCTTCAGTGCACGATGAGCGGCGAATCATCGGCGCTCATCCAACTGGGTTTCGTGGGCGCGCCCTTCGGCGTCCGAGGTTGGGTCAAGCTGCGGTCACACACGGAACCTCCCGAACGCTTGCTGGAACATCGCAATTTGCAGATTGGACGAGAGGGTGCTTGGCGCAGTTATCGCATTGTTGAGAGCGGGCGAAGCGGAGGCGCGCTGACGGTCAAATTTGCCGGTGTCGAGGACAGGGATGCGGCGGCGGCCTTGCGAGGCGCGCAAATTTGCATACCTCGCTCCGAGTTGCCGCAGCGGAAGGCCCAAGATTTTTACCGCGCCGATCTGATTGGCTGCGAGGTGGTAAATCTGGCCGGCATTGAGTTGGGTGTCGTGCAGCATTTTGTCGAAACGCCCGCGCAGGCCTTGATGGTGGTGCGGGGTGAACGAGAGTATTGGGTGCCGGCCGTCCCTCAGCATCTTCGGCGCGTGGATTTGCAGGCGCGTCGGGTGGTGGTGGACTGGGACGACGCCGCGGACTGAAGTATGCGTATCGCGGTCGTGTCGCTGTTTCCGCAGATGATCCGCGAGGCGCTGAACATCGGTGTAGTCGGACGGGCCTTGGAGCGCGGCGTATTCCAGGTCGAGTGTTTCGATCCGCGCGAATACACCGCCGATCCACACCGGACGGTGGATGACCGCCCCTACGGGGGCGGGCCAGGCATGGTGTTGAAGGTAGAGCCCGTGCGCAGCGCCGTGCGCGATGCGATGAAGGTTGTACCGGCGGGTAGCCGGCGCGTGTACTTGGGTGCCGACGGGCGCAGGTTCGAGCAAGGCATGGCGCGCGAGGCGTGCACGTGGCCGGGTCTGGTGTTGGTAGCAGGGCGCTATGAAGGGATCGACGAGCGCTTCATCGAGCAGGACATCGATGAGCAATGGTCGATTGGCGACTATGTGCTGTCGGGCGGAGAGCTGCCGGCGCTGGTGGTCATCGATGCGATAGCGCGATTGATGCCGGGTACGTTGGGTAGTTCGGAGTCGGCGCTGCAGGAATCCTACAGCGGCGGCTTGGTAGATTGGCCGCATTACACGCGGCCGCAGGCGCTGGACGGGCACGAGGTGCCTGCGGTGCTGGCGTCGGGCGATCACGCGGCGATTCATCGCTGGCGGTTGCAACAGGCGCTGGGGCGCACCTGGTTGCGCCGGCCGGAGCTGCTCGAGCGGCGCGGCATGAGTGATGAGGAACGAGAATTGTTGGAAGAATTCAAGAATGAACGTGCGAGGCAATAGCTATGAATAAGATCATCCAAGAAATCAACGGCGAGCGGGCGACGCGCAAGCTTCCGGACTTCAATCCCGGCGATACCATCGTCGTGCAAGTCAAAGTGGTGGAAGGAGATCGCGAGCGCGTTCAGGCATACGAGGGCGTGGTCATTGCCAAGAAGAACCGCGGCATCAATTCCTCCTTTACGGTGCGCAAGATTTCGCACGGCGAAGGGGTGGAGCGGGTGTTCCAGACCTTCAGCCCGTCGATCAGCGAAGTGAGCGTGAAGCGCCGCGGCAGCGTGCGCCGAGCCAAGCTGTACTACCTGCGTGACCTGTCCGGCAAAGCCGCTCGCATCGACGAGAAGATTTGAGTTTTGAATGAGCAGCGGGTCGGGTGCTAGGGGATTCTTCGGGCTGATCTGGCGAATCCTCGAGGGGATCCGCAAGGTCCTGCATCTCGCCCTGCTGTTGCTGATTTTCGGATTCATACTCGCGGCGCTGCATAGTTCGATACCGATCGTGCCGCGCACCGCGGCGCTGGTCATCGCCCCGCAAGGTGAATTGGTCGAGCAGCTCTCGGGCGATTCAGTGCGCCGCGCATTCGGCGAGGCGTCCGGCGGCCCCGCTCCAGAAACCTTGCTGAGAGACGTCACGGACGCCATCGCGGCGGCCAAGGCGGACTCCAGAATCAAGCTAATTGTTCTGGACGTGGACGAGTTGGGTCCCTCTGGACTGTCCAAGCTGCAGGAAATTGCCGTGGCTTTGCGCGACTTTCGCGCATCGGGCAAGCGCGTGATTGCCGCCGGCGATTCCTTCAGCCAGTCGCAATATTACCTGGCGGCGCAAGCAGGCGAGATCTATCTCGATCCCATGGGCGAAGTCGCGGTGACTGGGTTCGCGTATTACCGCATGTATTTCAAGGACGCGATCGATAAGCTCAGCGTCGACTTGAATGTGTTTCGCGCCGGCACCTTCAAGAGCTATACAGACCAATTTTCCCGCAGCGACATGGCGCCGAGCGAACGCGAAGAGACTTCCGTCTGGCTCGAGTCGCTGTGGAATGCCTACACCCAGGACGTGACGCATGCGCGATCGCTGCCGGCGAATGCGCTGAAGGACTTCATCGCCGAGCAGCCCGCTTCCTTGCAGGCCGTCAATGGCGACATGGCCAAAATGGCGTTGCAGCGCGGCTTGGTGACGGCGCTGAAGAGCCGGCGGCAAGTGGCCGATGATTTGAAGGGCTTGGTGGGCGAAGACGACAACAACCATTCATTCAATGCCATCAGCATGAACCAGTACTTGGCCGCCGTGCGCGCCAAGCATGTGCTGAAATCGAAATCCGACACCAAAGTCGGCATCATCGTCGCCTCGGGAGAAATCTTCGACGGACACCAGTCGCCAGGTTCGATTGGCGGCGAGAGCACATCGAACTTGCTGCGCGAGGCGCGCTACGACAAGGCGGTCAAAGCGGTGGTGTTGCGCGTCGATAGCCCGGGCGGGAGCGAGTTCGCCTCCGAAAAAATCCTGCGTGAAGTACAAGCCTTGCGCAAGGCCGGCAAGCCGGTCGTGGTTTCCATGAGCACCTATGCCGCCTCCGGCGGCTACTACATTGCAGCGGCCGCGAATCAGATATTCGCGAGCCCCACCACGATCACCGGTTCGATCGGCGTGTTCTCTTACATCCCGACTTTTGAGCGCACGCTCGATAAAATCGGCATCAAAACCGATGGGATCGGCACCACGCCGCTGGCCGGTGATTTACGCATCGATCGCCCGCTGGGGCCCGTCACCAAGCAACTTCTACAGGCATCGGTAGACCATGCCTACGCGCAATTCGTGCACCGTGTTGCCGACGGCAGGAAAAAGTCCTTCGAAGAGGTGGACAAGATTGCACAAGGCAGGGTTTGGGCGGGGGCCGATGCCCAGCGCATCGGCTTGGTGGACCAACTGGGCGGACTGAAAGACGCCATCGAGGCTGCGGCGAAATTGGCGCAACTGGGCAGCGACTACGATCTCGATTACATCGAGCCGGAACTCAGCCTGCGCGAACAGTTGTTGATGCAAATACGCTCGGAGACCGTTCGATTGGGCCGCATGGCGGGCCTCATGCCGCAAAGAACCGAAGTCGAGCGCATTCTCGATCCCTTGCTCGAACAGGCGCGGGCAATCACCCAACTCAAGGACCCGCGCGGCCTGTATTCCTATTGCTGGTGCCGCGAGCCGCGCGAGCGCTAAAGACTCGACCAGTCGAGCGTGATTTTTCCGGACTTCCCGGAATTCATGATCTGAAAGCCTTCCAGATAGTCGTTGATCCCCAAGCGATGCGTTATCACCGGCCGAATGTCGAGGCCGCTTTGCAGCATGCTCGCCATTTTGTACCAGGTCTCGAACATCTCCCGGCCATAGATGCCTTTGATGGTCAGGCCCTTGAAAATGACTTGATTCCAATCGATCGCGACATCGCCGGGCGGAATGCCCAGCATGGAAACGCTGCCGCCATGGTTCATGGTGCGCAGCAATTCGCGCAGCGCCGCCGCATTGCCCGACATCTCGAAGCCCACATCAAAACCTTCCTCCATGCCTAAATCGCGCATGGCATCATCCAGTGACTCGCGCGATATGTTGAGCGCACGCGAGGCACCCATTTTTTTCGCCAGGTCCAGCCGATAGTCATTGATGTCCGTAATTACCACGTGGCGCGCGCCGCAATGACGTGCAATGGCCACCGCCATCACGCCGATAGGGCCTGCGCCGGTGATCAGCACGTCCTCGCCGACCACGTTGAATGCCAATGCCGTGTGCGTGGCATTGCCCAGCGGATCGAGAATGGCAGCAATCTCATCATCGATGGCTCCCGGCAATTTGAATACGTTGGTAGCCGGAATAGTCAGGTACTCGGCGAAAGCTCCCGGGCGATTCACGCCGACACCCGAGGTGTTGCGGCACAGGTGCCGGCGTCCTGCGCGGCAATTACGGCAATGGCCGCAGGTGATATGCCCCTCGCCAGAGACCCGATCGCCGATCTCAAAACCGCGTACCTCGCTTCCCACCTCGACGATCTCGCCGGAATACTCATGGCCCACGGCCATGGGTACGGGCACGGTTTTTTGCGCCCACGCATCCCAATTATAGATGTGCATGTCGGTGCCGCAGATCGCTGAGCGATGCACTTTGATCAGAACGTCGTTGTGACCGACCGTGGGCTCAGGCACGTCCTGCATCCAGATGCCAGGTTCCGCGCGGGCCTTGACGAGTGCTTTCATGTGCTGCCTCTAATGGATAACGCCGAGGTCGCGCGCCGAACGACGAAACGCATCAATGACTTGATCCAATTGCTGCGCGCTGTGCGCAGCATTCATTTGGGTACGAATTCGCGCTTTTCCATGGGGCACCACCGGAAACGAGAATGCGACGACGTAAATGCCTTCCTGCTGCATCCGCTCGGCCAGACGCCCGGCCAAGGGCGCATCCCCCAGCATCACCGGTATGATGGGATGCTCGCCCGGCACCAGATTGAAGCCCAAGGCCTGCATGCGCTCGCGAAAGTAGCGCGCATTTTCATGCACGCGATCGCGAAGGTGCGGCGAGCTCTCCAGCAAGTCCAGCACCCGGATCGTGGCCGCGGCCACCGTGGGTGCAATGCTGTTCGAGAACAAATAGGGACGGGATCGTTGGCGCAGCCATCCCACGATCTCCTTGCGCGCGGCGACGAAGCCGCCGCTGGCCCCACCCAATGCCTTGCCAAGGGTGCTGGTGATGATATCGACGCGCCCCATGACTCCGCGCAGTTCATGCGTCCCGCGGCCACGGGCGCCAATGAAGCCGGTTGCGTGGCTGTCATCGACCATGACGAGCGCGCCGTACCGTTCCGCCAGATCGCAAATTTCGTTGAGCCGCGCTATGGAGCCGTCCATGGAGAACACGCCATCGGTGGCGATGAGCCGTACCCGCGAATCCTGGCTGTTTTTCAGCGCCTCTTCCAACTCATTCATGTCGCTGTTGGCATAGCGCAGGCGGCGCGCCTTGCACAAGCGGATCCCGTCGATAATGCTGGCATGATTGAGCGCATCGCTAATGACGGCGTCTTCGCTCTCGAGCAAGGTCTCAAATAGACCGCCGTTGGCATCGAAACATGAGGAATACAGAATCGTGTCATCCATCGAGAGATATGCGCTCAAGCGCTCTTCCAGTTCCCGGTGTACGCTCTGCGTGCCGCAAATGAAGCGCACCGAGGCGACTCCATAGCCATAGCGCGTCAATCCATCGTGCGCCGCCTCGAGCACCGCAGGATGGTTGGCCAATCCGAGATAGTTATTGGCGCAAAGATTGATCATCTCCTGTCCGTTGGCGAGCTTGATGACCGGACCCTGCGCCGAGCCGATAACCCGTTCGCGCTTGAGCAGGCCCGCCGTCTCCAGTGCCTCGGTATCGTGCCGAAGCCGTTCACGAAATTCTTTGCCGTACATGCCGCTATTATAGCGATTTCGTAGGCTTCGCTCTTATGTATCCTAAATGCGGTTAGCTATGGCAATCGACGAGAAAACCGACAATCATCGCTTGGATAAATGGCTGTGGCACGTCAGGTTCTTCAAGACGCGCAGTCTTGCGACCGCGGCCATCAATGGCGGCAAGGTTCACTTGAATGCCGAGCGCATCAAGCCTGCGCATCGCGTTCGCGTTGGCGATCACCTGAGTTTGTCCCTGCAAGGGGTGGTCGCGGAATTCGAAGTGCTTGGCCTGCCGGCGCGGCGCGGGCCCGCATCGGAAGCGCTCACGCACTATCTTGAAACCGCTGCGAGCGCGGAGCGCCGTATCAAGTTCAAAGAGCAGCAGCGTATGGCGAACCTTTCACGGCCGCGGCCCGACACGCGGCCGGACAAGCGAGAGCGGCGGCGGCTCATGCGCCTGCATCGCGGTCAGACTTGAGCCGCTCCTCGCTGACCGGGTCGAAAAGATGCATGGCATTGCAGTTCACGTCGAGCTCTAGCGGCTCTCCATAGCGAAGCTCGCGGCGCGCTGCCAATTTCGCCACCAAGACCTCATCGCCGAGGCGCACGTGCACGATAACTTCGGGTCCGGTAGCCTCAATGATGTCAATGGCGCCCTGCACCGTTGCAGTATTCGGCCAGTTGTGTGTGCCGGGTTGCGCGAGATGTTCGGGGCGTAGCCCAACGAGGAGCGTGCGGCCTGCGTAGTTTTTGAGCGGGGCGGTGAACTGAGGCGGCGGCGCAAATGAGAAGCCGGCGCCCATCAGTCGACCATCTGCCGCGACAGTCGCTGTCAGCATATTCATCGACGGCGTTCCAATAAACCGTGCCACAAAGACATTGTTCGGCCTTTCGTACAGCTCCAGAGGCGTCCCGGTCTGCTGCAGATTGCCGCGGCCATCTTTTCCGAGCGGCGCCAACACCGTGATGCGGTGACCCAACGTCATCGCTTCGACCTGATCGTGGGTGACGTAGATGGTGGTGGTCCGAAGACGCCGTTGCAACTTGGATAGTTCGGCGCGCATCAGCACACGCAGATCCGCATCGAGGTTTGACAAGGGTTCATCGAAGAGGAACACAGCCGGCTTCCTGACGATGGCGCGGCCCAGAGCGACGCGCTGGCGCTGGCCGCCGGAAAGCGCTTTTGGTTTGCGGTCCAACAAGGGCTGCAGCCCCAGCATGCCGGCGGTGCTCTCGACCTGCCGATCGATTTCGGCCGCCGCAAGCTTGCGAATCTTGAGGCCGAACGCCAAATTCTGCCGCACGGTCATTTGCGGATAGAGGGCGTAGTTTTGAAATACCATCGCCACATCCCGATCCTTCGGCGCCACCTCATTCATGACGCGGCCGCCAATGAGCAACTCGCCTTCGCTCGCCTCTTCGAGTCCTGCGATCAAGCGCAGCGCGGTGGTCTTGCCGCAGCCGGACGGGCCGACCAGCACCATGAACTCGTGCTCGTGAATGTCCAGATTGAAGTCACGAAGGACCGCGACCTCGCCGTAGCGCTTGCCGATATTGCGAAAGATGACGCTCATCGCTGCACGGGAATCCTAACTCGGCAAGGCAGGGTGCGCAGGTTGAGGCTGCCGCCGCTAAAGGGCACCGCGCGGCCGTTGACCCGAGCTACGCCGCCGGCGCTGTTTCCCGGGATGGGAAAGACGAAGCCGCCCGGCGGCACCCGCATGCCGCCAGGCAGGCGAAGCTCGAGCGTTCCCTTGGCATGTTGCAATGTGTAGCCAAGACTGCCGTAAGCCGTGCGGATCCCGCTGACCCTTATCCCGCGTTTATCCAGCCATGACATCGGAATCCCTGCCGCCAGCACAATGGCAGCGTCGGAATCGCGCTCATACGCGAACAGATCGAGCGCAGAGCGAATGAAGTCCGAGGCCACCCAGCCGTGGGGCAGATCGCCGATGAAGCGAGCTTCGCGGGGCAGCCTGCCGATGACCTCGGGCCATTGGTTCCACGGCGGCGGCTTTCGGTCAGCCATGAAGTATTGCACCGCTTGCTGCGCGCGCTCGCGCCAGCCCAGGCGCACAAATGCGCCGACATCGCGCCATTCGTAGGGAGTGTAATCTTTCCACGGGCGAACACCGTCGCGGCGCGCCACGAACTCGCTCCAGTATCGCTCGAAGGTAGATTCCAAAAGACCCGGCGGCAGATCCAATGGGCCCGCACCCGGCGCGAGCACGATGGTGGTCGAGGTCGCATCGAAGTCGCCTAAGTCGGCGGCTCCCGGAATGAAGTCGATCCGCTTTTCGCCGATCACCCGTCGAAGCGAATTGACCACCTCTTGCGCGAATTGCGCACGCTGCGCCTCAAGGCGCCGCGCATCGTCCGTCATCCCCAACGATCTGGCCAAAAAGGCTGCGTCCGCGTATCCGCGCAGCGCCCAAAAATCGTCCCAATAAGAATGCATGGGTTTGGCGCTGTAGCCTTCGTGGCTGATTGAGGGAGGCAGTAGCCCGAAATACATCGAGGCGTCGCTTGAGCCTTCGCCGGTCCGCGTCGACTGGCGCAGCCGCTCAAGATAGGCGGCCGCGTCCCGCACCTGCGGCCAGAGCTTTGCCACCAGTGCGCGATCTCCGCCAAGACGGTAAACCTCCGCTGCCAGGTAGATGAACTCGCCGCTGCTGTCGTGCTCGGGCACGGGGTCGGCGCCGCGCGCGTCCACGCAACAGGGCACTTTGCCGTCGGCGAACAGGTAGGTCGAATACCACTGCAAATAGTCTTCAGCCGCGCGTGTTTCACCGAGCCGCAGCAGCGCCGCGGACATCATCGCTCCGTCGCGGATCCAAGAGCGCGCGTAGGAGCGCGTTCCGGGCCGAAGGACCGGTCCAGCGCGCGACATGAGGATATGCGCCTCGGCGGTTCGAAGCGCTCGGGCGATATCCTGTGCCTCGCGAGAGTCAGGCGCGATGATCTGCAACCGATTCAGGCGGGATCGCCAAGCCGCTCGCGAAGCGGCGTGCACCTTGTCGAGAGCGGCCAGTCCAACGCTTCCCGGAAGCGGCTCTTTTCCGTTCCAGGGAATCAGAATTCCAAAAATCGTGCCCGCTCCCGGCGCGAGATCGGCGTCGAATGCCATGGCGCCGCTGGCGAGCTGCGACTCATCGGCAAGATTGACCGCCGTGTCCGGGGCGTTTCCCCATTGGGCGGAGGCCAACACCGCAGGCATGCTGTTGCGTTCGAACATGAACAGTCCAACGCGTGTAGGCGCGGACAGCGGCAATATGCGCGTCGGGTTCGCGAGCAGCGCGTGTCCGTCCCACGCGATTTCGCCTACGGGCGACACGCCGCCGGGCGTCGTCAGGAATTGCGCCGCCGGATTCACTTGGACGGGACGCAACGCCAGCACCAATCGAAGGTGGCGGCGCTGCGACGACGTATTGCGCAGAAAATAGCGCCCGTACAAGCCCGACGCTGCGCCGTTGCCCGCAGCCGTGCTGATCGCCAGCGACCAGTTCGGCGTATTCCAGGTGACTCGCGGCAGGGGTAAGTATTCGTCCTCGAGGCTCTGAGCAGACTTGACGTCGGCCCAACCGAACAAGCGGCCTTCTTCTACCACGAAAGGTTCAACGCTGGGGCCGCCTCGCTGTGTCTCGATGGCACCATCTTCGGATAAAAGAGCGGATTGGCTGTCGCCATCGGTACCCGCAAGCGTCCAATAGCTTTGTTCACTGAAACCCCGCGGCAGGTAACCGCGAGGCGATTCGTGCGCAATGCTCGCAAGCAGCGCGTTACGGCTGGCGCCAAAGCTGGGTTCCTCGAGCGTGACGTTTCGCAAGAGGGTTTCTTTACCTGAGGCTACGCTCATGCGAAAGCGCAGATAGCGTGCCTCCTCATCGGGAAGCCACAGCCAATCAGTCGCGCCGGCCGCTGCAGTGAAGTGCCGCAGCTGTCTCCACTGGACTCCGTCCATCGAAGCAGCGACCTCGTAGCGGGCCGGCCTCAAAGTGGGGTCCCAATCGAGCCGCAGTCCGCCAAATTCCCGCGGTAGCTGCCAATCCAGGAGCAGTTCGCAGCCGACTGGGTTCGAGCATCGCCAAGCCGTTTCGGTGTTTCCATCGGGCACCGCGGCATCTTGCTCGCCGGCACGGGCCGTGGGCACAGGCCAGGCCGCCGGCGCGGGCGGCAAGGGCAGCAGTCGGACAGGACCCACTTCCAGCGAGCCGGCACCCCCGCCGCGCCCCGCGCTGATCACCAGCTGCAGACGCTCGACACGGTGCAATTGCCGATCCTGGGTCGGTCCCCAGGCAAATTCGATCTGCCGCCGCCTGATGCGCAAGGTTCGCAGTCCCTTCTGGAGTTCGAAATTCGGGCGCCGGTACCACCACACGTTCTCGCCGCCGGCATCCAGCAATTTGACCTCCAGATCGTTGATCGGTCCTGTCCCGCCCAGCATGAGGTCGATTTCGAAATTCTCCGGCAGATCGAGAGGCAGCGTTCGCTCGAGCGCGGCGTATCCGGCGTGGTGCTGAAAGTCGAATTGCAGACGAAGCGCCGGGTCCGGTGTCGACAGCGGTTCCAACCGTGACACCACGCCATCAGAGGCCAGCGCCTTCCACAGCGTCGGCGTGGCCATATCGTCAATCACCAGGGCAGCCGTGGATACATTTGCATGCGCGCCGGCGATCAGCAATGGGACAGCGAGCACCGCGATGACATGCAGGCGCACAGGCCTTAGCCTTTCACGGCGCCGGTCATCATCCCTCGCAGATAATAACGTTGCAGTACCAGGAACAGGAGCAGCACCGGTAGCACGGTCAACACCGCGCCGGCCATCATCAATTCGCTATCCTGCACGTGTTCGCGCGACAGCGATGCGAGCGCGACCGGCAGGGTGTAGAGCTTGCCGTCGTTGAGTACGATCAGGGGCCACATAAAATCGTTCCAAGCGCCGAGGAACGTGAACACGGCGAGGGTCACCAGGATAGGGCGCAGCATGGGCAGCACTACTCGCAGATAAATGGTCGCCTCGCCGGCCCCTTCGAGACGCGCGGCCTCGAGCAATTCATCGGGCACCATGGCCGCATGCTGGCGGACCAGAAAAATGCTGAAAACTCCGGCGAGCCACGGCACCAGCACTCCGGGCAAGGTATTGACCAACCCCATGGTTTTCAAAATCAAAAACAGCGGCAACATCGCAACCTGCGCCGGAATCACCAGGGCACCCACGAGAAATTTTTGAATGGATCGACTCCCCGAAAATTTGAGCTTGGCGAAAGCATAGCCTGCGCTCACGTTGAAGATGAGCGACAGCAGCGTGGCTGCCGAAGCGATCCCGAGACTGTTGAGAAAGCGGCGGCCCATCCCTGAGTGTGCGAAGAGCTCACGGTAGTTGTCGAGGGTCGCGTGCGTCGGCCACAGCGGCGGGGGATATACACTCGAGGTTCCCGCCGGCATCAAGGACGCCGAGAGCATCCAAAATAAAGGAAACAGGGTCAGCGCCGCGATCAGCGCGAGGGCGCCATTCACTCCTAAGGCGGCCAGCCGCGCCTTCAAGGAGTGGCCACGCGGCGCGCGACGCCGATTTGCAGGACCGTGACTGCAAACATCATCAAGAAAAGAACGAATGCAACTGCGGAGGCAGTGCCTAAATTCCACCACTTGAATCCCTGCTCGTACATGAAATACAGCACGCTCACCGTGCTCTCCGCCGGGCCTCCTTGCGTCATGACATAAGGCTCCGCGAACAGCTGAAAAAAGCCGGCGATGGTGAGAATGCTGACCAACAATAACGTGGGACCGAGCATGGGCAGCGTGACGTGCCGAAATTGCAGCCGCCAGCCTGCACCATCGAGACTGCTCGCTTCGTAGAGCTCCTCCGGAATGCTTTGCAGCGCGGCCAGGAAGATCACCATGTTGTAGCCAAAGTTCTTCCACACCGTAAACAAAATAATCGCCGGCATCGCGAAGTGAGGATTCCCCAGCCAATCGATCGGGGCCAGCCCTAATTGCCCCAGCCCATAATTGATCAAACCATATCGGGTGTGCAGCAGATAGCGCCAGATGACGGCCACCGCGACCAAGGTTGTGACCACCGGGGCAAACAGCGCGGTGCGGAAAAAGCCGCGAAAGCGCGCCAACCGCGAGTGCAGGAGCAAGGCAGCCCCGAGCGATGCGCCGATCGAGAGCGGTACTCCGATGCCGGTGAAATAAAGCGTGTTCCCGAGAGCCGACCAGAACAGCGGCGTCTTGAGCAGTTCGAGATAGTTGCGCAGGCCGATGAATCGAAGATTATGGATATCGGCGAGGGCATAGATGTCGAAATCGGTCAGGCTCAGGCCTAGCGCAATGATCACAGGAACGAAAAAGAAAATGGCGATGACGGACAACGCCGGCGCTGCGAGAATCAGCCCGGCGCGCGCGGCGGCGGTCACAATATCGCTCCTTTCGCGAGCAGCTCGCGCCGCTTGGCAAGGATTCGATTTGACCGCGCATCGAGCTCGAGCGCGCCGGCATGCACGCTAAGATCGCCGCGAACTACCCGTTCGGCGACCAGGCGCATCTCAGTGGCAATGCGCTCCCATTCGGCCACCTTGGGCACCGGCTTGACGCGCTCCAGTTGTTCGCGGAATGCGGCCGCGTACGGATCAGCGTCGAGTGCGGGACTCCGCCAGGAAGAGCGGCGGGGCGGCAGATTGCCCGTCAACGCGTGAAAGCGCTGTTGCACGGCGGGTTGCGATAAGTATTCGATGAGCTGCCAAGCCGCCTCGGCGTGTTTCGAGCCGCGAAAGACCGCAAGGCTCGCACCCCCCGCCGTGGATGCGCCCGGTCCGTCGGGTCCGGGTAAGGGCGCCGTCATCCACTTGCCCTGAAGCGCCGCAGGCAGGCGGCGTTTGAACTCGCCGATGTTCCACGGCCCGGTGATATAAAAAGCAAAATAGCCGCGGCCGAATTCCGTCCACACATTGGCAATTTGCGAGTCGTTTACCGGCGGGGCGTAGCGCTTGCGAAACATATCGACATAAAATTCGAAGGTACGTTCGAATTCCGCGTTGGCAAAATTGCCGTGCGCGCCATTGTCGCGCAGCAACGGCTCGCGTTGCTGCAGGGCCAGTGCAATCAGCGAATCATACTCATTGAGCGGCAGCAGTATTCCGTAACGCTCGCCGCGGCTATTCCGGGTGAGCGCCGCAAGCATGCTCAACCACTCCGGCCAATTCTTCGGCGGCGCTTCGAAGCCGGCTGCGGCGAGCAGGTCCGTGCGATAGAAAAGCAGGCGGGTGTCCACATACCAAGGGATGCCGTAGACCGAGTCGCCGACGGCATTCGCGTCCCACGCACCCTGAAAATAATCCTCGCGCGAGATGCTGGAGCGCTCGAGGCGCGCATCCAAGGGTGCCAGCGCCTTGAGCGCCAATAGCTCCGCAATCCAACTATTGCCCAACTGGCATAAGTCGGGGGTTGAATTGCCGGCCACCGCCGTGAGCAGCTTTTCGTGCGCCGCGGTCCAGGGTAACTGCTCTACCTCGACCCTGATGCCGGGATGCAGACGCTCGAACTCGGGCATGAACTCGAGAATGACTTCCGCCTCGCGTCCCATGGCCCAAAAGTGCAGCACGTTGCGCGAGTCGCCCGTGGTACAGCCGGACAGCAGTGCGGTGGCACCCAGCGCAACAGCGCCGGCGATCCACGCACCGCAGCGGCGCGGAATCACCCCGTGGTGTCCAGCCAGCCGCCTTGGAAGCCCGCCCGCTCGAGGCCGCGCCTGACATAGGGATTGCGGCGCATGATGCGCCAGATGAGTCCACTGCGGAAATTTTCGATCATGGTGACGGTCAGGCCCTGATCGATGCCAATGTAATCGTTGTCCACCCAGCCAACGCCCTGTATGACGCGGCCGTACTTGAGCTTGACGTCCTCATAGTTGAAGCTGGGATTAAACGCATCGACGAAACCGAATGTGGAATAGATGTACTTGCCGTATTGCTCTTGCATCAGTCGCAACGTCGGCAGGGCGATTTCCGGCGCGAAGGGCAGGGCGCCGAACACCGCGTTGGGCGCAAGCGTGCCGTCATCGTAGTTTTGGGCGCCGCCTGCGCCGCGCGCTGCGTAGGCGTGAAAGAGCCGTGTTTCGCCGTTGTATTCAAGCTTGGCATCGGTGGGTCCGTCGCTGGCCGTAATACCCCACATGCGCGAGGAGTAACCCACCCACTTCATTGGGTTGGCAATCACGTAGCTGCGCTGTGCGTAAATGGCGCGGCGAGTGTTGTCGAAATAGTCGATGCCCTTATTGCGCATATATGCATCGCGGATGTCGCGAAAATCGATCCATACGTGAGAGTACTGATGCCCGAAGAGCGGCGGAAAAGACAGATACCACTCGCCCTCATTGACCCAATGAAAATCGAAAGTCGAGGTATAGGACTGCCACGAGGAAGCCGGCATGGGCGCGGTGGGCGAGCCCAACCCCAAGATGTACATGATGGAGGACTCGTTGTAGCCGCGCCAATTCTTGGGGTGAAATCCCAGTTCCGGCGACCAGCCCAGCGCGACCACGCCGTCATCCCGCGACGCCCACGCCCAGTCGATGCGGCGGTACAACCAGTCGGCGATCTTGCGCAATTCCTTTTCCTGAGGATCGGAGCTGTCGAAATAGCTCTGGCAGAACAAGACGCCCGCGATGAACAGCGACGTGTCGATCATCGACAGCTCGGATTGTTCGTTGAACCGTACCCCGGTTTCCATGTCGAGGAAATGGTAATAAAAGCCTTTGTATCCGGAAAAACCCTTGACCGCAGCGCCTTGGGGCGCATCGCGGAAGAAGCGCAGCGTCTTCAGTACTCGATCGCGGGCATCGGCACGCGATACGTAGCCGCGTTCCACGCCGATCGGATAACTCGTGAGGGCAAATCCGACCGCCGCCAGACTGGCGAAGGTACGGGTCGGATAGCGGTCGGGCACCAGGCCGTTTTTAGGGTTGGCATTTGCCCAAAAAAAATCAAACGTTTTGTGTTCGATGTCCTCCAGGAACTCAGCGGCCTGATTCGGGGTATCCGTCTCCTCCAATAGCCTGGCTCGCGGAGTCGGTTTGATGAAGGTAAGGGCGGCGGTACAGCCTGTAATCAGTAGGATCGTCAACAGCGAGCCGAGTGTGACCGCGCGAGAAATGTGCATTATTGAAGGTACTCTTGCGCCCTCAAATGAGCGCTCCAGGTGATCATTGACTAAAGATGAGACCCTGTTGTTACAAAGGTGCCGCGGCGCAGTGCCTGGCAATGAACTGGGCGTGCGTCGGCATGGCCTCCACGCACGCTGCGATAACCTTCTTGACACCATCGACCATGCCGGCAATTTCTTGATCCGGTAGCAGGTCAACAGCGGGATGATAGTGTTGCGGTTCGATGTGCTGGCCCAGCATAACCTGGACCCAGCTGGTGATCGCAAACATTTCCTCGGCATTGCGGAAGAATCGTCCGCTGTCTTTGAACAGGCGGATCGTGTCTGCGAGGGGTTCAGGAATGCTCATGCCGCTGCAATATCTCCAGAAAGGGCTATCGCGGCGCTCGGTCGCGAAATAATGAAGTATCAGGAAGTCACGGATGCGTTCGATCTCGAACGCAGCCTGCGAATTATAACGCTCAATGAGGACGGGACTGAAGTCGCGGTCGGGCATGAGGTTCAGCAGTCTCGCGATGCCGGACTGGATGAGATAAATGCTGGTCGATTCCAGCGGTTCCAAAAACCCTGAGGCCAGTCCCAAGGCCACGCAGTTCTTGTTCCAAAACTTTTTGCGCATGCCGGTGGTGAATTTGAGCTTGCGCGGTTCGGCCAATGCCCGGCCGTCCAGATGGCTCATGAGCGTGCGCGCAGCCTCCTCATCGCTGACGTGCGCGCTCGAATACACATAGCCATTTCCGGTGCGATGCTGCAAGGGAATGCGCCACTGCCAACCGGCGGCGCGCGCGGTGGAGCGCGTGAACGGGGTGGGCGCCCCGACGTTCTCGCATGGCACCGCAATTGCGCGGTCGCACGGCAACCAGTGCGTCCAGTCCTCATACCCCGTGTGCAGGGCATCCTCGATCAACAGACCCCGAAAGCCGGAACAGTCGATGAACAAATCGGCCCGGAGTTGCTCGCCGCCCTGCAGGATTACGGTCTCGATGAAGCCATCATCGGCGCGCAGCTGCACCTCGACCACCCGGCCCTCCGTTCGCTTGACGCCCCGCGCCTCGGAATAGCGGCGCAGATATTTCGCGTACAGCCCCGCGTCGAAGTGATACGCGTAGGCAATGTTGGACAGCGGCGAGTTCGTCGGCGCATCCGAGGCCGAGGTCATGAATTTGCCGCGGGGCCCAGCCACGGTGTTCAACGAATAAGCGCCGATGTCGGCCGCCTTGCCGGCGCGGAATAATTTCAGCCAGTATTGATGAAACGGCAGCAGCCCGTAGTCGTGTCCAATGGTGCCGAAGCCATGGACGTAGCGATCGCCCAGCCTGCCCCAGTCGACGAACTCGATACCGAGTTTGAATGTCCCTTGCGTCTGCTTGACGAATTCAACTTCGTCGATTTCCAGGATCTGATTGAACAGCTTGAGGTGGGGCACCGTGGCTTCACCCACGCCCACCGTGCCGATCTCCTCGGACTCGACCAAGCGAATCGCATGACCGGGGCCCAGCACCTTCGCCAAGGCGGCGGCGGCCATCCAGCCCGCGGTGCCGCCGCCGATGATGACAATGTTCCGTATATGGCGGTCAGTCATCACTTCCCATCAGAACTTCGCCCCCACCGTTAACTTGAGCGTGCGCGGCACGCCGTTGATGTTGCCCTGATAGTTGTAGGTCACCGGGTTGGAGTTGAACACGCCGTTGGTGCCGAAGTTCAGAATCGTGTCCGAATAGTTCTGATAGTTGAACACATTCAACCCATCAAGCCGCACATACACCGTAGCGTAATTGGCGATTTCGAAGTTCTTGGTTACCTGAAGATCAAGCGCCCGGTAGCCAAAAAAGTTCTTGGGCGTTACCGAGATGGGGGAGCAGTTGCTGCCCGTGGCATAGGTTGCGCCGTAGCAGGCGAGATCGTTGATCGGAATCGGCGTGGCCAGGGTCAGTTTGGCCGCCACCACAAAGCCCCACGGTGCGCCGTAGGAGCCGGTGCCCACGATGCGATGCCTCGCCACGGCGTTCGACATGATGAACGGATACTGTCTGATGGTTTCTTCGTCGAACGCATAATGCTGCGTGGTGTCCCGATTCGCCGATGAGTCTGTGTACGTGTAGGCGAAGGTCGCACTCCAGTGCGACTCTTGCGTAAAGGGCTTTTCGGCCGACAGCAGCAGCTGCGTGGTCTTGGTCTCGATGCCGTTGTTGCCGATGATGAGCGAGCCGAAGCCGGGTACGCCGTTGCCCCAGGGCTGACCGCCATTCACGAAGAAAGCGCCATTGGGGTAGCGGTTGCCCAGCGTGAATACAAAACCGTCCTTGCTCAAGATTCGCGCCACGGCTGCGCTGGTATTCCAGTCGCCGACTTTGTTGCGAATGCCGATGCTGAATTGATCCGAATAGGGCACCTTCAAGTTGTTGTTCACCGCGTCGACTTCTGCACCGGCGTTGCTCGATGCAACAAGTGCCTGCAAATTTTGTATCCCGTTCATATATTTCGGATCAAAAGCAACACAGGGGCTACCGAAACAGCCGTTGGGCGTCGCGGCGCCGGGATTATTGAAAAACACGGTATATTCCGGTAAGGCCTGCTTGGTCACTTCTACCTGCAAATAGTCATAGAGATCGCGATCATAGGAGCGTCCGTAGCCGCCGAAAACCACGTGTCGCTGATCGGCAAATAAATCGTACGAAAATCCAAGGCGCGGCTGGAACTCGCCGGTGTCGGCCTTGCGATTGTTTCCGGTGCTGATGTAGTCGTTCACGTTCACGCCACCCTTGGCCAGGGACTGGGCGTAAGTTTGTCCGGTAGGGGCATTCGGATCTTGGGCGTTGAGGCCCGCTACCACGGCAGCGGGCGTGACATAGTCCAGGTAACCTAAGTTTTTTTCGTAGTCCCAGCGCACGCCGATATTCCAAGTCAAGTGCTCGTTTTGCACCCAGTCATCTTGAATGTAGATGCCGTATTGCCAGTCCCTCGACTGTGCCGTGGGGCTCAAGCCGGCGACCGGATTCGTGAATAACGCTTTGTACGGCACGGTATCCGTGCCTGCGGGCGTGACGTTGTAGCTAAACTGAGGATTGATATTTTCCGCGTCCGCCGCGGTCAAATCAATTCTCTTGACCTTCGCGCCCATCTTGACCGTGTGATCGCCGAGCCACTGCAAGTTGTTGAATGTCAGATCGTCCTGCAATCCCGGGCCGCGCTGGCCTTTGTTTTGGGTGGCCCGCGGGTCGGCGGCGCCAGTAGCCAGGATCAACTGCTCGTTTTGAGCCTGGACGATGTACTGTGCGCCATTGCCGATGTTGGTGGCCGACGGCTTATTGAAGGCATCTTCGAAGGTGATCAGAAATTCGTTCAACCAGCGATCGGCGCTGTGTTGCCAGCGCAGGTCGAAGCGCGTGTCGTCATTCTTGACTTCGATGCTTGCCGAGGCCGCCTTGGAGATACCGATGTTCTCCGTTTGAGTTTCACTGCGCACCTTGACGCTCAGTTCGATGCGATCGTAATCGGAGGGCTCAAAATCCAGCTTGCCGAAAAATAAGTCCTCGCTGAAAGGCAGATTCCCGGGCCCAAACTGCGAATTCACGCTTGCGGGCAGGAAATTGCTGATCGGCGCTCCGTTAAGCGTGGTGACGCCGGGCGTGACCGCGACCGGTGTGTTGTAGCGTTTGCCCTCGTAGGCAACGAAAAAATGCATCATGTCTTTCAAAATGGGGCCGCCCAGAGCCGCGCCGAATTCCTTATCTTTCGATGGCGTCTTGATGGCCCGTGACTCTTCGGCAGGCGTCTCCGCGCGAAACTTGTCGCTCGTATACTGCCCGAACGCCTCGCCGTGAAATTCGTTGGTGCCGGACTTTGTGCCCGCCGTGATCGCCGCGCTCGACACTTGATCGAATTCGGCCTTGTAGTTCGACGTGATGACCTTGTATTCCCCGATGGCCAGCTGGGGGAAGGGATTGCCTTGTGTGGCAAACTGTCCGCTGACGCCGCCTTCCTTGACGTAATCTTTCTGCCCAACGCCGTCGATGTAAACGTTGACCGCACTCGCGTTCTGGCCGCCGCTCTGTAATGAGGTCTGCCCCTGATTGTTGACCGCGAATACGAGACCGGGCACCGTATCGGCAAATTCAAGGAAGTTGCGGGTAACCTGCGGCACGGTTTCAATCGTATGCAACGACACGATTCCGCCGACCACGGAAGTTCTTACATCAACCAGACGCTGCGCTCTCACCGTGATCTCGCCGACCGGCGCTGCCGCCTCGGCAGCCGCTGCTGTTAAATCCAGCGTGGCTGTGGAATCCACCGACAGAATGACCGTGGCTTCAGTGCCGGGTCCGGCCTCGACCGTATACTTTCCGGGTTGCAGGCCGGGCAGTGCGTAACTTCCATCCGGGCCCGCGATCGTTCGCCGCGTGGCGCCGGTTGCTACGTTCTTAGCCACCACTTCGGAGTTGGGGGCGGCCCTGCCGCGCAAGGTCGCCTCGGCCGTTTGTGCTTGCACGGAAGTGGGCATACCGGCGCCCGTCGCGAGCGTCGCTGCAATGGCCGCGGCGAGTAAAGTTTTTTTGTATCTAGACCCTGTTGTCATTCTGTTCCCCCTGTGTAAGCGCGCTCCATCCGAGCGATGGTATTCATTCAATTGTTAGTCTGTATCCCGATATCTGGAATGCTTGGCGTGGCATGCGGCCGCGCACCGCACGAGACACGGATTACGAGATCTGCGGCGAGCGTCTCGGTTGAGGCCGGAATTGAGTTCGGCGACGCAATCGCGTCCGCTAGACGCGTCAGCGCGCGCTCGCCGAGTTCGGCCATGCGCACTCGTACCGTTGTCAACGCCGGCGACACGAAACGTGCGACGGGAATGTCATCAAAGCCAGCGAGTGCGATATCGTCGGGCACCCGAATGCCGCGCTTGTTGAAAGAGAACAAGCACCCCAGCGCCATCATGTCGTTGGCCGCGAAAACGGCGTCCGGCCGCGGTGTCAGCGCGGTTATCCGCTGACCTGCCCGATAACCCGATTCCTCCGAAAAATCGCCCTGCAGAACGGTGCCGCTGGCGTGGGTCTGCAACGCCGCCAGTGCTTCGTGAAAGCCCGCCAGACGCTCGGCCGCATCGAAATTGTCCTCAGGTCCGCCGATGAAGACGATATTGTGGCGACCGCAATTGACCAGATGCTGGACTACGGCTCGTGCACCGCCGCGATTGTCGAGGCAGAAGGCTGAATGGCTTTGGCCCCGCAACGGTGTGTTCATGAGCACGGTGGGAGTGTCGTCGCTGGAATTCGCTTCCAGGAATGCGCAATCTGCGTACGGTGACATAATGAGCAGGCCGTCAACCCGACCCTTGAACGCACGGATGGCCAGGGTGGCTTCGGCAGCCGAGCCGTGCATTCCCGACAGCAATAGGTGCAATCCGCGTCGGCGCGCCGCGATATCGATTCCGCGGATGATTTCCGAGAAAAACTCACCGTGCAGATCGGGAAGCAGAACCCCGACGGTGTTGGTAAGCCCCGTGGCCAGACCGCGTGCCGCGCTGTCGGGTACGTAGCGCAGGCGGGCAGCGGTTGCGATGATTCGCGCACGCGTGTCCTCGGTAACATTAGTGTGACCATTGATCACGCGAGATACGGTCGCGACCGACACCTGTGCCTCGCGCGCCACATCCTTGACAGTCACTGCCACCCATTCCCCCACTGCCTCCTCGTCCATGGAAGCGTTTACATCCGCAGCAGATAAAACTTGCGGTCTGGAGCGCCGCTTACCCAGAATGCTATCCCCTTTTACGTTCCCTTGTCCACAGAACGGTCCTTTTATGAAATTGGCGATCATTTTTGCGATTGCAGGCCTATTCGCGACCGTGGTGCGGTGCGAGGAGGAAATCGTCATTGACGCCGGCGGGCCGCATCACGCCTTCCCGCACATTTGGGAGCAGACTTTCGGTTCCGGGCGGGCGATTCTGACCCTGCGCGAGAGCTACCGGCAGGACCTGCGTGCTGTCAAAAAAGCAACAGATTTTAAGTTCGTACGGTTTCATGCGATTTTTCATGACGAGATCGGTGTCTATGACGAGGACAAGCGAGGCAACCCGATCTACAACTTCTCGTATGTCGATCAGATTTACGATGGGTTATTGGCGAACGGTGTTCGCCCGTTCGTCGAGCTGTCGTTCATGCCGCGCAAACTCGCGTCGCGCGAAGTGGAGCAGAGTTTTAAATACCATCCCATCGTCGCGCCGCCGCGGGACTATGCAAAATGGGACGCCTTAATCGCGGCATTCGCCGCGCACTTGATCGAGCGGTACGGCATCGAGGAAGTGGCGCAATGGTACTTCGAGGTTTGGAACGAACCGAATATTGATTTTTGGGTTGGCCTCCCTGCGCAAGCGACGTACTTCACTCTGTACGATCACACCGCCAAGGCACTGAAGCAGGTGAATAGCCGGTTACGCGTCGGCGGACCCGCAACGGCGCAAGCGGCTTGGGTTGGGGCGTTCATCCGACACTGCGCGGAGAATGCCGTGCCTTTCGATTTTGTCTCCACCCACGTGTATGCGAACGACACGGCGGAAAACGTGTTTGGGACGCACGAGAAAATCCCACGCACCCAGATGGTTTGCCGCGCGGCGAAGAAGGTCCACGACGAAGTAGAGGCATCGCCCCGGCCGGGTGTTCCCATATTCTGGAGCGAATACAACGCCACCTATTTCAATGACCCCAACATCACCGATGCCGCGTTCATGGGCCCGTGGCTTGCCGATACGCTGCGGCAGTGCGATGGGCTCGCGGACATGATGTCCTTCTGGACCTTCTCGGATGTGTTCGAGGAGCAAGGCGTCGTGAAGCGGCCGTTCTATGGCGGATTTGGCCTCATCGCCGCAGGCGGCATTCCTAAACCAGCCCTCAATGCCTTTAAAATGCTGCACGCACTCGGTACCGAGCGTATTGATGTGGACACGGAGCACGCGCTGGTCACGCGTCGCCCCGACGGTTCACTGGTGATCGCTCTGTGGTACTACGCCGACCCCGGCCCGGGCGGAACACCGACCACCACTTCCTTGCACTTGCAGCACGTGGCCGCGCGCTCGGCGCGTTTATGGCGGCTCGATGCCGAGCATGGCGATGCGGGCGGCGAGTATGCGCGAATGGGGTCTCCGACGTATCCGACGCGAGCGCAGCTCGCCCAGCTAATCAAAGCCTCCGAACTCCCGCCGGCTAAAGCGGTCGCGATCCGCAACAATCGACTATCGGTCACCTTGCCTCCCCATGGCCTTGCCATTATCGAGGTGCCGCCCGACGCGGGCGATCAGCGCCAAAGGGCGCAATAAAAAAATTTGCCTTCCGTGCGTCATGTGTTACAGTCGGTAACACTATGAGCAGTAACACTACGCAGAGTCACGATCCCGGCGAACTCGGAGAGCTGGAACGGGCGGTGCTTGAACTCATCTGGGAACACGGCGTACAAAATGCCGATCAAGTCAGGGAGCACCTGACGCAGCAAGGCCGGCCGCTGAAAGAATCCACCATTCGTACGGTGCTGCGCCGGCTCGAGGAAAAGGGCTATCTGTGCCATTCCATCGAAAACCGCACCTTTCTGTATCGGCCGGCGGCATCGCGGCAAGCCGTGGCGGGACGGGCCGTGCAGCGCATCGTCGATTGGTTCTGTGAAGGCTCGGTAGAAACGCTGCTCGCCGGCATGGTTGATTCCGCGGTCCTGGACCGTAAGGAACTTCAGCGCCTCGCAGACCGGATCGCCGCTTCGAAAAAGGGGAAAAAATCGTGAGCATGCATTTATTGCTTGAAGCCGCTGTGCGTTCTTTGATCATGGGCGCGATCATTTTGGCCGCGCTTCACATCATGGGGATTGCGCAAGTTCGCGCTCGGCGCACGGCGTGGCTGCTCGCGCTGGTCGGAGCACTCGCGATGCCGGTGCTGGTCGGCGCGCAAATCGGACCAAGGCTGCTGCCGGAAATTGCGTTGGCGAAGGCGCCGGACGCGCTGGAGAGCGCGCCCTGGATGTTGAGGGAGCAGTACGTCGAGATGCCTGCGCCGGTTTCCGCTGCGGGCGGCCGCACGCCGCGCGCAGAGATCTCAAATGGGGAAGGCGAGGGCGTCTCACTCCTCAATACCCTAATGTCGGCGACGGTGTTCGGCTATGGCGTGATTGCGGGGGTGTTGTTGTTGCGCTTGTGCGTAGGCCTAAGCTTTGCATTTCGCCTGCGCAATGCTGCGGGCCGGGTCGGGCCAGACCCGGCCGGGCCAGACCGCGCTGTCACTCAGTTCGATCCCGCGCTGGACGTTCGCAGCAGTGCGCGAATTGGCACTCCCGTGACCATAGGCTCGAGCGTAATTCTCCCGGAGAACTACGCTGCGTGGGATGAGGCCACCTTGCGCATCGTGCTGTCGCACGAACGGGCACATGTGCGGCAAGGCGACTTCTATATTCACGCGCTGGCTGAATTGCATTGCGCTCTATTCTGGTTCAACCCATTTAGCTGGTGGCTGCGGCGTGAACTGTCCGAGCTCGGCGAGGCATTGAGCGATCGCGCGGCGGTCGAACAGGCCGCCAGTCGCGCTTCCTATGCTGAAATTTTGCTGGCCTTCGCCATGCGAGGCCGCCGGCCCCTTGCCGGCGTTGCGATGGCGAGCACAAGCAACCTCACTCCACGCATCGAAAGACTCTTGAGCGAGAAAATCTTCGAGCGCTCATTCGCCGGGAAACAACGCGTGCCCTTGGCTGCCGGGGTCGTGGTCCTCGCCATGTTTGCCGCCACCGCGACCGTGAAAGTCCATGCCATGCCGAATGCGGCGCTTGCGAAAACCGAGGAGCTTGCCGAGCTTGATGCACCGGCGAGCCCCGAGGCACCC
>JAXDQK010000025.1:0-3130 GCA_034667905.1 Gammaproteobacteria bacterium
CGAATCATTGGCATGATCAATTGCTACAGATCTGTGATTATCGAGTACTAACCGGACAAACAAGTGCTGAAGATAATAACGGTCCTCGTCGATTCTTTGTTGAAGCTCTTGTTGGGCGGCCTGACAATCCAAAATGGGCCTGAAAGACCTCTGATCATCGAGGACGAATGGAACCGCCTTACTAAGAAATGTCAGCCCGTCGGGCAACGGTGAGAATTGAGCTGTGAGCTCCTGGGAAAGACGCCATCGATCGAGCAGTTGGCGCAGCCAACGTTTCTGTGCATATGGCTCCCCGACCACGTTGGCGCATTGCCGCACGAATGCTACCAGCTCGTTACTATCGAAACGAAAGGAGGGCGCCGCATCAGGCGACTCGATTCCAACAACCCAGGTCAACTCTTTAAACGAAGTGTAAAGGCCGGTTCTCGACCAGAGACGCGCGCCAGATGCGCGACCGAAGACGGTGGGCAGGGCAGACCTCATGCGGTCAACCAGGACAAGGTTCAATAACTGGGCCTCAGCCAGATCAAATTGGTCGGAGACCAGACCGAGGCGCCAGCCGGCAACAGGCCAACCTGGAACAGATGGCACAACCTTCAAAGCAGTCCTTCCGTTAAAAGGCAGCGATGTGCTACTTTCCGAGACGCCGACAGATTTCCCGTCGCGCACCTTCGAAAGTTTTCGTAAGAGTCGATCGAACTCTACCGGGCCGGTCAGCAGGAGAACGCAACGCGCGGGGCGATACCATTCACGGTGTGCTTCTTCGACATCGCGCAGCTGCAAACGGACGATCCCGGCCGGCGTGCCGCCGGCATCGAATTGACCGGGCCGGCCGTCGTGCAGAAGCGAACAGATTGATTCCCACGCGCGACGGTTGGGATCTCTGTAAGCGGCTACCGTTTCGTTATAGACGACGCCGTTGTACCGAAGTTTGTTGTCACAGAGCTCAATTCGCCATGCTTGTTCCGAGAAGGCACGCTCCGAGAGCTCAGGACACCAGGCGGATTCGAATAGTCGTAACAAAAGCCTTTCGAAAAGCGGCTCAGTAGTCGCCGCCAGCCGGTATAAGGTGCAACGGCGAGACGTAACAGCGTCGAGGTAGACCGTGCCGGAAGCGCTCCCGAGATCGGTAAGCCCCACGCCTTTTCGTTCTCCGGAATGAAATATTAAATGCTCCAGGACATGGGCACAGCCCGAGGTATCCGACACGGTTATCGGAACGACAAGCAGCGCGCATAAATACGGCGTGGCCGAAGGCTGGTATATTATCGACAAACCTTCCATCGCGTGCGGAACGTTATTTGCGCGCTTTGCGCGAATGAACCTGCGAGCCGCAGACTTCACTTCTTCTCTGGAAGGGCTGCGGAAGGGGGTTTGCCACGTGCAACCCCGTCCTCAATGCAAGCGTGCGGCGATCTCGAGCGATTTGCCGTTCGCGTCTTGCGAAGCGGCATCAACTTGCCGTTCTATCCTTACCCGCGTCCCGTCCCGCAGCATTCGGAGGACAGAATTCGGAGCGACAATGATCCTGTCCCCGGGATGAAGTCCGTCGACGGCATTCACCAAAAGATCGTTCTGGAAACTCACCTTGATATTTTTCCGTCGGGCCTTGGAATCTACCACCGCCCATACTGTGCCGGGACGTTCGGCCACCGATTGGACCGCGTCGGAGCCGGATTTATCGACCGCTGCGGAAGGGAGTGCGCTATCGTCAAAGACGGCCTGACGATAGACCGCCAGCGCTGCTTCGCGCTCCGATATGGTCACGGTTACCGTCGCGGTCATTCCTGGCCGGACATTCAGGTCCGGAGGGATATCTACGGCCGCGGCGACTTCGTAGCGCGTCGAATCAAAGTCATTATCGCTCACTCCAATTCGTGACAGTCCCACGATATGGGCCGGCACCACTTGTGACGATAGGGCGTTAAAACGGGCGCGGGCTGCCTGCCCAATCCGGAGACGAGTAACTTCATACTCGGTTACCTTGCCCATCAACTCCATGCCATCGGCACCACCGAGCGTAAGGATGCGTGAGGCAGGAACGTTAATAGAAGACGGTAATGTAACTTGACCTACCTTTCCCCAGATCGCCAGGACAGTTCCGGAAAATGGAGCTCGAATTTCGGTCGATCGAAGGTCCTCCTTGGCACGCTCCAACAAGGCATTGGCTTGTTCGACGACCAGCTTTGCCCGGTCACATTCGAGGGTGGCGCTACGAAGATCGCGCTCGGCGTTTTCTGCATCTTCCCGGCTGATGAGATGCTTCGTGTTTAAGTCACGTAAGCGCTGAGCCGACGCATTAATCCTTTCCAGTTTAACTTCAGCAAGTTCATGGGCCACGTGTGCCTCTTTTGCGCTATACTCCGCCCGGTGCAGTTCAGCTAATTGGTTCTCCTTTTTTAACTGGACGAGCAGGTCACCGGCTTTCACTTTTTGGGCGACATCGACAAAGATCGTCTCGATCTCACTTGCTACCCGCGCCGAGAGATCAACCTGCTCGCGTAACCGGAGCCGACCTACCATCTGGACAGTTTGCTCGAGCCGCATCGGTTCGATCATCTGAACCGTCACCGCGACATCGCCGGAGCGCGCCTTAAACAGGGAAACACTCAGGACGATTATTACCGCGGCGAGCCCAGCCAGCGAGGTCAATCGCGCCACGCTCACCTTACGCTTTGCTTTCATCAGTGCCTCGGCCATAAGGAAAAAAGAGCCCCGCAGCTGGCCGCGGCTACGACCGGGAGCACCATGGCAACGGCTGCTTTTACAGGTGGCACACTGGCAATGCGGTGAAGCAGGACGATTGAGACGGCGACGACCCAAATCAGAAAAACGTCGACGTATCCGAGGAAGGTCGAGGCAAGAGTATGCCTCTCCACTCCGAACCAAGTCGCGGCATTCGACGGGAAAACGCTCTGGGCGCTCGTTGGATCATATTGCCCTGATTGCAGGATAGCGGCCGCAGTGGCGCCGTAATAGAGCAACGCGGCTGGGAGGCAGGCAACCAGGAGGATTCGAAGCATATGTCCAAAGACGATCCGGCTTTTCATTAATCGCAGCAGCAGCCATGCCCCGGCCGCCCAGGCCAGGAATGTCACCGCCTGCTGCACTACCCCAGCGAACGCCGTCA
>JAXDQK010000026.1:0-4236 GCA_034667905.1 Gammaproteobacteria bacterium
GCCGGCCGGTACGGTAGTTCGGCTGATGCCGGGGCCCGAGATGAAAAACGCGTCCTGCGCAATCGATCTCGTTGATTTTGAACTCGTGCCTGCGCCGCTCGAGCAACCGCCGCGCTCGCTGTCGGTGTTGGATTTCGGCGCCGATCCGCGCGGCGAATCGGACTCGCGCGAAGCATTCTCGAAGGCGCTCGCCGCGGCTTCCTCTGCCCAACGCGCGCTGTGGGTTCCGCCGGGACATTTTCGCCTCGATGGCCATGTCGAGGTGGACCGCGTTGAAATTGCCGGTGCCGGTGCGTGGTATTCCATCCTGCAGGGCGACGGGGTTGGTCTATATGGTCGCAATGCGCCCCATCCATCGCAGGCGGTCGACATTCACGATCTCGCCATCATCGGCGAGGTGCGGGAACGCGATGATCACAAAGCGCTGGCCGGCATCGGCGGTGCGCTGGGCGGCGGCAGCCGCATCCATGACTTGTTCATCCAGCACGTCAAGGTGGGGCTCTGGCTCGACGGACCCTTCGATGGTTTGCTGGTCAGTCGTGTCCGCGTCTTCGACACCACCGCGGATGGAATCAATCTGCACCGAGGCATATCGAATGTCACCATCGAGCAAAGTTTCTTTCGCAACAATGGCGATGACGGCATTGCCTCTTGGGCCGACAAACTGGCCAATCACGACTTGACGATTCGTCACAACACGGTGGTCGCACCCATCCTGGCTAACGGTGTCGCCATTTACGGCGGTCATGACATCAGCGTGTCCGACAATCTCATCGCCGACACCCTCACCGAGGGCGGCGGGCTGCATTTGGGCAACCGCTTCCACGCCGTGCCGCTCTCGGGCAGGATCACTTTGCGCGACAACATGGTGGTGCGCGGCGGAGGATTCGATCCTCGTTGGCCCGGCGGCGTCGGCGCGGTTTGGCTATACGCCTTGGAGGCGCCCATCGAGGCGCAGATCGAGCTTGAGAACACCACGTTGTTGGACAGCAGCCATGCAGGGCTGCTGCTCATGGGCAAGCGTATCGACGGGCTCACCGTGAATGGCCTTCGGGTGGATCGTGCCGTGGGGCATCTCATCGAACTGCGCGCCGAAGGGAGCGCAACGCTTGCAGGGGTCGATGCGGCCGGTGTCGCGGATCCGGCCGTGCTCAGGTGCACCCCGTTCGTGCTCACGTGGCGAGGAATGAATAAGGGCGTAGCCAGCAACGGCGCCGAGGGCTGCTGAGCACCGCTCGTCACCCTTTGCCGTCATCGCGGTCGCGCCGAGCCACCACAATTCTTGGCGAGGCGGCCTGCATCGAGATCGCCAGGCGCCGTTTCCAATGACAGGGCGTCGCGCTCGACGTAGCCAACGTACTCGGCTCGCTCTGAATTCGTGGCGCCGTCCCGCAAGGCGCGTATCCGAGCCGGCTGTTCGAGCTTTGCCAGTATCCTGAGGCTGCGATTATATTGCTGGGCAAACTCAGCCATGTTCCTTTGGGTCTCCGCGATTTGCTTTGAGAAATTCTCGGCAACCGCTGAATCGGGTACCTGCTCGGCCATCTTTTTGCCCTCCTCCTTTTTTAGTTTCACGGCGGCCTCCCGGCATAGAAGCGCGATGCTCTGGATAGCCGCCGCCGCGCTTTCCTTGGCCTGCACCGCATCGGACGCCAAGGCCGAGGAGCGCGATACTGAAAGCGCCCGTTGCCAAGCAGGCGCCGACCAATAGGCGGCGAGGCCCAAGATTGCCGCGGCCGCTACCCACGCCAACGGTTTCCACACAAAGGGCGGATTGACGGTGCCCGCCAGCAATCGGCGGAATTGCTCGCAGTCCTGCGGCCGATCGCGCGGATCCTTGGCGAGAGCCATGGCGATGATGCGTGCCACTCTTTGGGAGATTGCCGGATTCAGGGCCCGCGGATCGGGCGGAGCCGCCGTCACGTGCAGCTGAGAAAGCGCGTAATCACTGTCGCTGCGGAACGGCACGTCGCCCGTCAACATTTCAAACAGGACGATTCCACAGGAATAGACATCGCTTCTGGGATCGATGCGCAGCGGCGATTTAATCTGTTCGGGGCTCATGTACTCGGCGGTGCCGATCACCGTCACGCCTGCGCCCGTCAAACGCGTTCCGCCGGCGCGAACCGCAATCCCGAAATCGGTCAAACGGGCACGGCCTGTGCCGTCGATGAGAATATTCGAAGGTTTGACGTCGCGGTGGATGACGCCGTGGCTGTGTGCGCAATCCAGGGCCTGCAGAACACCGTCGAGGATTTCAATCGCCCGATGTTCATCCAGCTGTCCGCGATCGCTGATCACTTTTTGCAGCGATTGACCGTCCACGTAGTCCATGACCAGGAAGTAGCGCCCCGCCTCCTGGAAGTAGTCGTGAACCCGGACGATGTTCGGATGATCGAGCGCGGCCTGATTGCGAGCTTCTTCGCTGAATCGGTCTTGGAACTTAGGCGTGCTCGTTACGGGACTGCGCAGGACCTTGACGGCGTACTTTCGATCGGGGAGCTCGACGTTCTCCACCAAGAGCATCAAACCCATCGCCCCTTTGCCGATCAACCCCTTGATGCGAAGGTTGCCGTGAACCGTGCGGCCGATCAGCGCCAAATGTGCGGCTCCGTGCCCGGCGCGAGCACCCTATTCGGTTCGATCCCCTGCCCATCGATTTCGTGCCCGCTCGGAGTGACGAGAAAACCGGTGGTCACGATGAGGGCGGCCCCCGATCCGAGCACGAACAAGTCTTGTTCGGTCCCCTTACCGAAGCTCTTCGTGCCCATCGAGGTTCCGTGCCGATTCTCCGTGAGTGCGGCAATAAAGACTTCGGCTGCGCTGGCCGTTTCTTCATCCTGCCACAGCAGCGCCTTGCGGGCATGCCATCGACCGGTTATCGAGCTGACAAAAGGCTGGACGGCATCCTTTCGCCGCACTGAGGCCACGCTTTCACCTTTGTTCAAGAACAGCATGGCGCAATCCATCGCCGCATTGAGATCTCCGCCGCGATTGCCGCGCAAATCGAGTGTCAGGCTTTCCTGCGGCTTGACATGCAAGAGTTCGAACTCCAGTTCCTGGCGCGTGCTCGGCGTGAAGGACGCGATGCGCATGAGGGCGGACCCGCCACGGTGTTGCGCGGATACGCTGGGGCCTAAGCGCTGCGTACGGATGACGTTGAAGCGTCGGCGAACGGCGCCTCTGGCGACCTCGATAGCCAGCGCCGATCCGGGACTGCCTGCCGATGTTGCCACCACGGAAGGCAGCGCCCACCCTTCTATTGATTGCCCGCCCACCGCCACCAACCGGTCACCCGCTGCGACGCCGGCCTTCGCGGCCGGTCCGACCCGATCGGGATAGCAGATGACTTCCCCGTGAGGGTTCCTTTCCAATTCCAGGCCAATACCCGCGTATTTCTCCTGTTGAACTTGGCTGAAGCGCAAAAACTCCTCCCGGGTCAGATAATCGGCGTAGGCATCGTGGTTCCTGAGGTAGGATTTGAATGCAGTCACCGTCGAGGGGGGAGAACTGTCGGGCGGGAAGAACACGCCCTGCTTGCGCAGCGTCTGCAAGGCTTCCAAATCCACTGCGATTGCCGATGTGCTGACGGGGGTTGCCGGATTCGGCATTCCTGTCGTGGTCAGCGCAGCACCGCCCGCGGCGGAAGCGATGCCAATGACATACAGAGCAGCTCGCCGCAATTTTGCGGTCATCAGTGCAACAGAAGTTCGAGCTGCGCCTTGATCTGCGTCTTCAGGTAATCGATTCGTTCGCGCCGTTCTTCAATCGATCCGTCGGTGCCTCGCTGAAGCGAGGCCAGCCGCTCATTGGTCTGATGAAGGCGCCCGATCAAGTCGGCGTATTCAAGGCGCTTTGATTCGTTATCGGCAATGGCGCGCCCATTCTCGATTTGGAGTTTCTCGACCCGATCGTTCAGCTCGCTCAAGGAAACTTGCCGTTCGCTCAACTCGGCCGCCAACAGTTCCTCTTGATGCTCGAGGCGTGTCGACCTGTCCTGCTCGGCCTGCAGGGCCGCCTGTTTTTGTTCAACCCGCTGGATGTCGTTTTCGTTCGAGCGTTGCAATTGGTCGAACACGCAGCCGCCGAGCATCAACGCCACGCTCATCAGGGGCAAGCGCCACCGGGAGCTATGATCAGATGACACGTGGCCCGCAACCATCCTTATATCCGTTCCCGCTGAAGGGCTAAGGCGGCGGTGTCGCGCTGCGCCTGATTGAGCAGTTCCTGCAGCCT
>JAXDQK010000027.1:0-6741 GCA_034667905.1 Gammaproteobacteria bacterium
CGGCGCCGTGTGGGTGCTGGCGTTCGTCGGCCTCAAATACCCCCTCCAGATGCTTCCGCTATTAATGTTCGAGTTCGCGTGGAAGTCCATCTGGATGTTGGCTTACGGCTTGCCGCAATGGTACGCCGGCCAATTGCCAGCGACCTTCGCCGAGGACTCCTTCAACATCGGCGTTGGCGTCATCCTGATGCCGTTCGTGATCCCATGGGGCTACGTTTACCGTCATTACGTAAAGCAGTCAGGCGCGCGCTGGCGCTGACTAAAGGCGTCCTCGCTTGGGGAGATCTGGCAGGGAAATTCCGCGCTGGCGGCTGCACATCCTGCGCGCATTCACAACGCGGTCGCCTTCCACCGAATAACTGGTTTCGCGCTGGAGGCGGCATTGGAAGAAGATTGCTGGGGCGCGAGGCCTGCCGTGTTTGGCGCAGGAAAGCCCAGGTTTAGCGCTGGGCATCTTTGCCGTAGAGTCCAGCCTGCCGTCCACGTTCCTGTACCAATGCAAGCACCGCGTCGATCGTTGGTGTTGCGACCTTAACGAGGCGGCCCATTTCCTGGACGGCGGTGACGAGTGCATCGATCTCGAGGGGTCGGCCTCGTTCGAGATCTTGCAGCATTGAAATTTTGTGACCGACGACGGAACCAGCTGCGTTCAGTCGCCTGTCCATCATTTGTTCCGGAATGGTGAGACCGAGCGATGTAGTTATCGCCTGGGCTTCGGCCATCATGGATTTACATAGGGCGCGGAGGCCGGGTTCGGAGGTTACGCGGTCCAGGGTCGCGAGGGTGAGGGCGCTGATCGGGTTGAAACAGACGTTGCCCCACAGCTTGAGCCAGATACTCCAGCGGATAGTGTCGCGGATTGGCACTTCGAATCCGGCAGAAACCAGAGCATCGCGCAGGGCCACGATGCGCTCCGAGGTGGACCCGTCGGGTTCGCCGATAGTGAAGCGCTTGTACAGGCGATGCTCGATCACGCCGGGCGCCACGACCTCGCATGCGGGATCGACGACGCAGCCGATGGCGCGCTCTGGTCCAATCGCGTTCCATTGTGCGGCGCCGGAGTCGACGCTTTCCAAATGATGGCCATCGAACGGGCCGCGCTCCTTGTAGAAATACCACCAGGGAATGCCATTCATCGCTGTCAGAACGGCGGTGCGCGGACCGAGAAGCGGAGCGAACGCGCCCGCACTTGCGTGGGCCTGCTGCGCCTTCAGCGCGCAGATCACGAGGTCCTGCGGACCAAATGTGGCGGGGTCGTCACTTGCCGGCAAGTTTACGGTGCGCGTCTTTCCCTCCACGATCAACTTGAGCCCGCGGCTTCGAATGGCCGCCAGATGCGAACCGCGGGCAATCGCACATACTTCATGCCCCGCCAATGCGAGTTCCCCTGCCATGTAACCGCCGATTGCCCCGGCACCGAATACGCAGATCTTCATAGCTCGCTCCTCTGTTCTGTCATCCAACGACGGAGATCATAGAGTCTCCCGGTTTTATTGAGTATCTGGAGATTTAGCGAGACATCTTCCCGTTTTTCACGATAATACGCCCATGGACAAGTTCGCGGCGATGCGGGTGTTCGTTAGGATTGCGGACGCTGGGAACCTGTCAGCCGCAGGCCGTCAGTTGGGTCTTTCGCTGACCTCCGTCAGCCGCCAACTCATGGCACTCGAAGAGGTCCTCGGCACCACGCTTGTCGAGAGGACCACGCGCCACCTCTCGTTGACCGAGTCCGGTCGACTCTACTACGAACGAGCGAAGCAGATTTTGGAAGAGGTCGCCGAGATGGAACGCGGCTTGACTATGCAAACGGGAGTCGCGTCCGGCCGGTTGCATGTGAGCGCTCCGTCGCTGCTCGGTCGGTTGAGGTTGGCGCCAATGCTGCCCGGCTTTCTGGCGGAGCAGACTCGGGTCTCGGTCGATCTGATGCTGGTGGATCGGGCGGTACGTCTTGCCGAGGAAGGTATCGATGTTGCCCTTCGCATTGGACCGCTCGAAGACTCCGGCCTAATTGTCCGCAAGCTCGACGACATCCAGCTTATTGTCTGCGCAGCGCCGGACTATCTGCGCCGGCGCGGCGAGCCGGCGAGGCCGGACGACCTGGTCGAACGGGACTGCCTGGCCTTCGGCGATGTACCAGGCGTGGCGGAATGGAGCTTCCAAGACGGCGCAGTGCGAAGATCTTTGCGCATTCCAACCCGGCTTTGCGCCAATGACTTCGATGCGCTGGTCAGTGCGGCTTTGGCAGGGGCCGGGCTCGTCCGAGTGCCTTCCTGGCAGGTTGCGCATTATGTAGCCGACGGACGGCTTAGGATTGTACTCGAGGCCTATCAGCGGCCGTCCACGCCATTGAGCATCCTAACCCTGCGCAACCGCCTGCTGCTGCCGAAGGTGCGCGCCTTCGTAGATTTTTTGCAGCAGCACTGGATGCATCCGCAACAGGCTCTTTGATCTTAGTCAGACGAAAGCGACGGCTCGACAAATGCCGATATGTTGCTTTCGGGATTTGGCCGATAGCACGTCAAGAAAACTTTAACGCTTGGCGTAGTACTTGACTCCCGGCAAACCGTCGAAGTCCGAATCCTGCGTCCCAAAGCATCGCGCGCTGTAGCTGCGCGGTCGCGAGCATTATGCTGTCCGCCATCGCTATCCCGTACAGGATCGAAAGCCGCGCGGCCTCTATGGCGGTCGCCCGGTCGTATCGAAAGCGCCGAAAAACCGCAACCGCCAAGTCAGTCCCTGGGGTCATTCTTGTTGAAGAACGGCTTCATGTCGCTGTACTCGTAGGACTTGACCTCTGGCTTAAGGAACACGCCGCCCTGGGCCTGCTTCTGCTGCAGCTCTGCCAGCGCCTTCTGCGTGCCCTCGAACATGGCGCGGGCCAGCTCGTTCTTGTGGATGGAGTGGTAGCGCGACGGCAGGACGCACTGCACGGCCGGGAAGACGTAGCGCAGGTAGGACGGTGTGTTGGAGTTGCCAAAGATGACGCTGGGCTTGTAGATGCCGAGGGCTGGGATGCCGACGCCGGTCACCGCCTTCTCCTTCTCGCCGAGGACGCGCACATAGGTGAACGAGGACTTGATGTCGGAGCCAGCGGCGGTCATGAGGCCCATTGAAAGAACGCCGCCCGCCTTGCACCCGTTGGCAAAGGCTTCGGGGTACTGCACCTCGATCTTGCGCACCTCTGCCTCGGGCATCTTTTGGCTGCCCTTGCCGACGCCAATGGCGCAGAAGCCGACCGTTACGCCGGCCTCCCTCACCGCGGCCTCCACGGCCTCGGCCAGCTTGTCCATGTCAGGCACCACAACTTCACGCACCTTAGGTATTTCCCCGAACTCATCGGTCTGCCTGCGGTTCACCACCAACACGTGCCTCACCGCGGGGCTGGCCGCCAGCAGGTTCACGATCTGCCCTCCCACATTCCCCGTTGAGCCCAGCACGACTGCCGAGTAGGGCTGCATGGCGGAGTGGAGTGGTTTTATGGGCATGTGATGTGCTGCGCGCGGGTGAAAAGGGCGGGAGGTTGCAACGACGGGCAGGCGAAAAACCGTCAACCCGAACCTGCATGCGTCCCAGCATCCGTCCGTTACAGGGATCAGCGACGAAGCTTGAACTGGCGCATCATATTGCCGTCGATCTCGGCTCTTGAAAGCGAGGGGCCCAACCCTGTGTTTTTGTAATAAAGCGCCTTCAAAAAGGCTAAATCGCCGGCTGATATCCCTGTCGGCATTTCACGCGTGCCGCAGCTTGATGACATTAGGTCCAATATGCTCGGCAGTGGATCGCAGTGGTCAGGCGATTGCACCACTGACAAGCTCAACATCGCCAAGTAGTCGGCAATCGCCCCGATCGTGTAGCCGACCACTTTCGTTGTGTCGACGACTAGGATGACGATGCCGATGCCACTCCCACTCCCGCTACCACCGCCCAAACGCGTCCCTATGGTGCCACTTCCGATATATTTCGGGATGATCTGCGGCCAAACTGGCAGAACGTTAAGCCCAACCAATTCCACGTCAGTATTCAAGACAATGGCGCCCCCGCTTGTTGTCATGTACCAGCCCTGAATCGCGTGGTCGCTTCTAAACGCTATCAGGTCCCTCATGCCGCCCGTATACCTGTTGTGAAAGGCAACCCCCGTCGCCCATTTCATGACGGAATCCATTTTTTCCTGGGGGTTGTTCGTGAAAAGTATTTGCACGTTGCTTTTGCATTGCGGGTCCGACTGCACGGGCGCGCCAACGTACGCGGCGAGAGCGCGAAGTCGCGCCGTTACAAAGGCGTTGTATCCCGGCGTGAGCCCCTCGGTTAGCGGGCAAATGCTTTGCCTGCCTCCACGCCAACGAGCAAGGTTGCGCATCGTACTGATATTCACGTAGTGCACTGTGGCGTGGTGCAATATGAATTCTTCCAGGCTATGTCCCGCTAACTCCTGATCGGTAGGAGGGGTCGGGGCCGTCACGGTTACATCGGGAATCTCTGGCGATGTGCCCACCTTGACGTGGGGGTCGCTCTGCGTCGACTGAGCCGCGGGCGTGTTAGCCGCATCGACAGAACCGCCCGTGCGCGGCATAGCACCAATGTCCGCGCGCGCCGTTGCAAACCACGCGATTGTTATCACAAAGGCAGTGAGTACGGTCCGTTGGATTTCATTCTTTCTTCTGCGCGTCATCGGCAGTTCTCGATCGAAGGAATATTCCATTTGTGCCTTGCCTCCTGCTGCTTGTCCGCATCTGCCATTCGCCGGTGACCACGCTGGCAGGTTGCACCCAATGTTACGCTCGAGCGCGGAAAGCTGGAACCGCCGCGGGGGAACTGGGCACCGACAGAACGCCTCCGCTGTCCAACACTCAGTGTGTACCGTGGACGGCAGCGATGGTCTGAGTGGCGCTGATCACGAAGGTTGATGAATGAAGTCAACCGTTTACGAGGCCGCTGGCGGACACCAAGCTTTTGTCGAACTTGCGCGTGCCTGGCATGAAGCGGGTGAACGCCACGCTAAGCGTGCTTGCCGAGCTGCCTACGCGTTGCGACTAATCGCTCGAAGAACGCCGAGCGGGAAAGGGTTGCTTCGTTCGCCAGCTGCGCGACTGTCCAGGGCCGGGTCTTGGGCTGGAGCTCCAGCAATTCAACGTGCGAGTGAGGTTGGTGCTGCCGGGACGGGCCCGCTTTCAGAAATTGCAGGAGCCTGAGTGATGCAATGGTTGACCACAAGAGGCGAGGGCGGTGCTCACTGCTTCAATCTCGTCAAGTCGGCGATGAACGACCGTACCCATGTCGTCCCGCCATCATTCGAATACGATTCCTCGTATTGGTGCGAATCCGGCTTGATGTCGGACCACACGGCCCTCACCAGTATCGCCTTGTCATTCACCGTGTCCTGACCAATCAGCACGACTCGGCCGTCCTTGAATTCACCGACATTCGACGACAGTGTCCCGACCTTGCTGTTCGCGAACGACTGACTCCACTGACGCGCGATCGGGTTGTACAGGAAGAGCGTGAGGCCTTCCCAGTGGCCTTTCGGCCCATCCGCTTCGATTTCCTCCAGTTCCGCCTTGCCATCCCACACCCTGCGCACGGTCACAGTTCCATTCAGTTCAACGGATTCCGAACTGCTCGCAAATGGATCTAGAGTTCGCTTGATGTGGGTGTGCCACACGCCAATGTTGAAATCAAAGTCGTGTTGCCCGTCGTGCACCGCGAGTGTCGGCGTGGGTGGCTGCGAAAGGCCGACGCACGGATAAGAGACACAAATGATTGTGGCCAGTCCCATGCCGACCGCTGTCTGCATCAAATGATTCAAGTTCTTCTCCTAACGATTGATACGCCGGCCAATAGCAGCGCGCAAAGCCCGGCAGAAAGCGACTTTTTCATTGGATCAACCTTGGTTTTGTCAACATACCTTCTTAAGGTGTTCTGCAAGGAGCCCGTACAAAAGGGCCACTTTGTAAAAATATGGGTGGGCCACTTTGTAGATTCATTTGTACGTACCGATCGGCAACTTTAGGCCTGCCGCGAATGGTGGCTTACTTACGTACAGTGCTCCAGAAATGGATTGAGTCGTCGACAGTCTCAGACTGTGTAAGCATGTCCTGGAATTCGCCCGTTAAAAACGGGCGTTTGATTTCGGCGTTCGCCTCGCCGCCCCGGTCGCGGGGCTGCATGCGGCCCAAAAGCTGCCCTCGGCAGGGTCTCAGTGATGCTCAAATTACTGGACGAGTCGCAGGCCCTGCACGAGAGTCGGCCAATCCAATTTGACACCGGTTATTCGTTAGCAGTAGGTTATCTGCCGGCTCGGTGCAGCCCGCCGCTTGCGCCTTCCCTTGGGAGGTATGGTGAATGCACCTACGTCAGATCATCTGATCCCTAACCGAATGGCGAATGGATCAGCAATGCAAGCGCTGATCAATCGTGTTCGCCTCGGACGGAGGATCAGTTATGCGAACCTACAAAGACTCCAAATCGATAGCGAAGTCCCTTCGCGCCTCCCTGGCTGGCCGAAGCGTTTTACTCTCGCATAGCGAGTGCCTTGAGATCGTCGCGAAGCAATTTGGCTTCGCTGACTGGAACACTCTATCGGCAAAATTGGACGTGGAGTCGGGTCATCTCACCCGCCCAAAGGATATTGAGAGCGCCTTACAACCAGCCATACCGGATGGAGGCGGCCAGATGTCCCGAACCCCCGCGCCGGAGCAGTCGTCCTGTTCGTTCTGCGGCAAGTCGCAGCACGAAGTGCGGAGC
>JAXDQK010000028.1:0-6040 GCA_034667905.1 Gammaproteobacteria bacterium
CCGCGTTAAGTGAAACACTGGGCATGGATGCGATGCTGGGATTGCTAAAGGACTTCCACACCCTCACCGACAAGGAGGCCGTCGCGCATGGCGGCGTGATCACCAGCTTTCTCGGCGACGGTGCGATGATTCTTTTCGGCCTCCCGGAAAGCACGGCGGACGACGCCCGCAACGCGGCGCTCTGCTGCGTCAACCTCTGCAAGCGGATGGAGCAATGGATTGCGTCCTTGCCGCCGCCGATCGCCTCGCGCACCGGCTACAAGGTAGGCGCCCATTACGGGCCGATCATCGCCTCGCGTTTCGGTGATAGCTACCAGCACATCACCGCAACCGGAGACACCGTGAACGTCGCCAGCCGGTTGATGGAGGTTGCGGCGAAGCAAGGCGCAGCACTTGCGGTGAGCGACGATCTGCTGCAGCAGGCCGGACCCGGTTGCGCCTTGGTTGGATCGGGAATTTTGACAGGTCCTACGGAAACGCATCTGCGCGGACGCTCGCGCGCGCAGTCGGTGCGGCTTTGGCGGAGCGATTCAAGTGGTCTCGACAGATCCGGGCTGATGCGATGACCAGGCGAGCCTCGAAACAGACATTAGCCCGGCGATTCCGCGACCAGCTGGATTCGAAATACCGGCTGCTTCGCCTCATCCAGCCGGGCCACAAGGATTAGATCGTGCTCCGACGCTAACTGCCGGGCAAATTCCAGCCCTATCCCGCTTGATGCTCCTGTAATTAGGGCGACCGGCCTTCCGTTGGCCCGCGACTGCTTCATAGGCATAGAAACTCTGGTGAGGACACCCAATCTCTCCTGTTACGTGGCCGGCAGGTAACTGGTTTTCGAACTGTATCTCCCAAACACAAATGGCTAGGGAGATCTGCCATGGGCTTGTTGCCGCAATATTTCGGCGCTCGAGATTGAGGCTACGGTTGTAACACGGCGCACAGCCTTTCCGGCTCGGGAAGCGGACGTGCGGCCCCCAAGGAGGAAGTCCGAGTTTGGCACTTTTCGGACCTGCTGCGATTTCCGAATAGAGTCTGCTTTCGGGGATAAAGCGGAAGTTGGATCTCGGTTTCGCCGGGGGCTGCTTGTGGCGCGAAGCTGAACTTGTCCCGTCGCTTCAGGTGGGGTTTACCGATCATTAACCATACCGAGCCATCCTGAACGTTCTTCTGGATGGATAGATATCGATACTTTGCCGTGGAGCCTGCATGTAGCCTGTTGGCACATGGTGGGAGAAGATCCAACTCGTGGCGAGCTGAAAGTCTGCGTTCGCTTGCGCCACATTCCAATAATAAGATTTTGCGTGAGGACCCACTATAGGCCCAAAGCACATGCGAATAGCCTTCTTAGGGATGCCATCCATGGAGTTGGGGCAATGAAGGCTTTGCAGACCTACTGCATTGTGGGTCTTATCGCATTCATAGGATTTTATCTGGCTGGCGGAAACAGTCCGGTCGCGACGGTGCCGGATGCTATGCCGGAAGCGGCAGCGAACGCGGTGGCGCCTGAATTATACGCGGAGGCATCGGCCAAACTAGCAGCAGCGCTTCGCGCAGCGCCGGGCTCAGCGACGTCGGCAGATCCCGGACCGTTGATGGCCCGAGCCGAAATCACCGACACTTCCACCGGGCCCAAATTGGCGTCGCTGGACCCTCAAGATATCGTCCAGCCGCTGCCGGCAGCACGTAATGCGTCCGACGATGTACCCAAGTCGGCGCCGTCGACGCAGGATTTCCGGTATCTGATCTATTACGTCTGGTCCGAACTGCCGCCCGCCGAGAAGCCCGCGCAGATCGTCCTGCGTTCATTCAAGGACATCCCGGTCGGAACGCCGGTCGACGAAATCAAGCGCGCTTCTGACGCTTTCGGTCTCGATTCCAATTTCATGAAAGCGGTTGCCAAGATCGAATCCGGTTTCAACTCCGATCAACGCACGGGGTCGTATATCGGCCTGTTCCAGCTGAGCAAATATGAGTTCGGCAAATTCGGCTTTGGGGAGATTCGCAATCCCCGGCACAACGCCGTTGCGGCCGCCTACAAGGTCATTACCGAAGGCATCCTGTTCGAGTGGATCACGCATCGGAAGCCGGACTTGAACGATCTTTACCTGATCCATCAGCAGGGTTGGGAAGGCGCCGCCGAGCACATCAGCCAACCCGCTCGACTCGCCTGGAAATCCATGTGCGCCACCAGCGAAGGCAGGGAGAAGGGCGAGAGGTGGTGCAAACGCGCGATCTGGGGCAACACCCTTCCGGCTCTCAAGAAGACGTGGAAATCGGTGGACAACGTGACATCGGAAGCATTCGTCGGCATGTGGCGCGTGCGGGTTGCTGAATTCTACACGAAATACGTGGCCACCGCCGCAGTAGGGGCAAACCAGTAATTCGGTAATGGCCGCTTCTGGCGGATTGTGTTGAAAAACTCGAAAATCGCGGTGCTCTGAAAATCTCGCAAATGTAGCGCATTGGCGATTTCTACCGCTGCAGGGCACGGTAGAATCGCTACGAGTGCAAGCGATCGCTTTTGCGGTAATTCGTGTGGTCCCTCACATCGCAGCGAGAGAAACGCACCAGCGGTCCTGAGAATTTTCATTCATGAGCGAAAAAGGACTTTTTCAACACAATCGGCGCAAAGCAGTCATTGGCAGCGTCGGCTACCAACAGGCTTCGGTACCGCCGATAGAAGAACGTCTATCCCCGCGCAAGAACAATATCGAAATTCAGCACACGGTGGCCGGCTCCATCTTCCGATGGAATGGGCTTTGCGATGAGCAAATCAGGATGCCGCGCGGCGTTGAGGAGCCGGTCGCAGGCATTGAGTGGTTCGTCGGGAAAATACATCTGGGTGATTAGCCGTTCGAAGCGGCCGTGAATTTCGAAATGAATATGCGGCGGCCGCATCCAGTCCGGACCCGCGGGATAGGCCCCGGGCTTGACGGTCTTGATCCGATAGACGCCGTCGTCGTCGGAACGAATGCCGACACAACCGATGAAATGTGGGTCGAGCGGAGCGGGGTTCAGGTCGTTGACGTGAACGTAACGACCAAAGCTGTTGGCTTGCCAGATCGTGATGGGTACGGTGCAGACAGCGGCGCCAGCGAGATTAAGGATTCTCCCTGTCACCTCGATGATCTCTCCCTGCGCCAATCCGTCGATCCCGTTGACCGAGGTCAGGTCTTCTTGAGGCACCGGTACATGCCCCGTCGGGAAGTAGGGACCGAGAATCTGGTCCGGGGTCCGGTGCCGGTGCGTGCCAGTTGAACTAGCCATGATCCGCCTCAATCCTCGGGCGTGAAGCCGGAGGCCTGCACGATCGGTCCCCAGCGATCGAAGTCGGATTTGACCAACTGCGCGAATTCCTTCGGCGTTTCACCGACGGGATCGACGGCAAGCTTGGCCAGCGCGTTTTTGAAGGCGCCAGTGTTGACCACCGCGCGGATCGCGCCATTGAGGCGGCTTACCGTTTCAGCCGGTGTATTGGCCGGAACGAAGACGCCAAACCACTCATTGGCTTCGAGCGCCGGGTATCCGGCCTCCCGAACCGTCGGCACATCGGCAAGCAACAGGGATCGTTGCGCACCGGTTGTCGCCAGTGCCCTGATGGCTCCAGACTGCACATGCGGAAGGGCGGTGCCGATCGGATAGATCGTTGCGGCAATTCGACCGCCGATCAGGTCCTGGATGCCGCCTGGGCCGCCATAGGGCAGATGAATGAACTCGAACCGGCCGGCCTTAGCCAGGGTCATGCCGGTGAAATGCAGCATCGACCCGGCCGCCGCCGTGCCGTAGGTCGCCTGTTTGGGATTGGCCGCGCACCATTTCACGAAGTGGTCGAGTGTCCCGACATCGGCGGGCACCATCGGGCCGACCGTGATCAGAAACGGAAAGGAGCAAACCGTCGTGACCGGTGTGAAATCCCTGAACGCGTCGTAACCCAGCGTCTTGTAGACATGCGGGAACACCGTGAGGTTGGAGGCAGGCGCCAGGATCATAACCGAGCCATCGGCCGGGCCGCCTTTCACCGCGCTCAGCGCTAGACGGCCGCCGGCGCCGGGACGGTTATCGACGATGAATGAAGGCGAGTAGTCCTTCATTCCCTCGACCAGCATTCTGGCGATCACATCTATGGCGCCACCGGCGCCGAAGCCCACCAACATGCGTGAAGTGGTCTCGGCGGCAGCAGTACAGATCGTGTCAGGCAAAATGGCGGCGACGGCACCGGTGCATGCCAGCGATATCAGCCTTCGTTTTGTGATCATGGGATCGTCCTCATCTCCGGTCCGCAATCATCGAACCGCCGTCACTCTGGTCGCCCGGAGCATTATCTGCTAGACCAAAAATTGCGGCATCCCTGTAACCTCCAGGTTAAGGCTCGCCAATGGACTGGTCGGATCGAATTGGCCGCCTCATCAAGTTGCGTGACCTTCATATCCTAATGACGGTTGCCGACACCGGAAGCATGGCAAAGGCGGCGGCCAGGCTGAGGATTTCCCATCCCGCAGTCTCCAAGGCGATATCCGAAATCGAGGGCCTGCTCGGGGTGCGCTTGTTCGATCGCAATTCGCGGGGCGCCGAACTCACGGCGCATGGCGAAGTATTGCTTCGCTGCGGCATCAATGTCTTCGACGAAATGAAGCAAGGTCTTCGCTCGCTCGAACATTTGTCCGATCCGAACTCCGGCGAGGTGCGGCTGGGATGCACCGACATCATCCTGCACAGCCTGGTGCCGCCAATCGTGCGAAAATTTTCGGCGAAGTATCCCGGTGTCCAGCTTGACGTGAAGCTGACCAATCCGGGTGAACATCAGATCCAGGAATTGCGTGAGCGCCAGATTGATCTGCTGATAACGAGAGCCACCGGACAGCAGGACGATTTCCATTCCGAAGCCTTGTTCGATGAACCCTTTGTTTTTGTAGTGGGGGCACACAGCGATTTGGCGCGAAAGCGCCGAATTGCCCTCACGGACATCATCAAGGGCAATTGGGTCTTGCCACCTTATGACAGCGCACCAGGCGTGCTTGTTGGTGAGGTATTTCGAGCCAATGGTTTTTCACCACCGAAGCCGCTGGTCAAAACCATAGCCATTCAGCTCACGGTGTCGCTGATAGCGAGTGGAGAATTTGTCGGCATTCTTCCGGCATCCGTCGCCGCACTAAGCGCGCATCAAGCCGCTTTAAGGGTCTTGCCGTTAAAATTCCCGGGCCCACGAATTTCGGCTGAGATCGTATTCCTGAAAAATCGAACCCTCAGCCCTGCGGTCCAGTCCTTCATAAATTGCACGCGTAAAGTAGCGAAATCGCTGGTTCACCTACCCTGATCGATCAAGTGGCCGCGCAACAGCCGATTGCGGACTGAGCGGCTGTGGAGCGGCCGCCTCTGGCGCAAAGCGGTCGATAGCAACGCGTCAGGGAACGACCCAAGATCGAATGCAGCCCTGCTAATTGCCAGGCGCGTCCTTTAGAGCGGTTAGGAGGGCATAGATCCCAAGATCCTTTCGCCACGGGCCAAAGAGCCGATTGCGGGATCGACCAATCTTCGCTTCAATCTTCTCTCGCAGTCCACGGGCGGCAGAGCAAGACATACCCCATGGAGGAACCATGCCATCGATCGTGATCGCCCAGGGCGGCGGCCCCACCGCGGTGATCAACCAGACCCTATGTGGCGCCATCCTTGCCGCGCGCGGGCATGATCCGTCGCTGCGCATCCTGGGCGCGCGCTATGGCGTGCGAGGTCTCACGGCAGGCAACGTCGTCGACCTGACCGGCATCCCCGAAGCCCAACTCCGCCGCCTCGGCAACACGCCCAATTCGGCGCTGGGCTCAACCCGCGACAAACCGGATTCCGGCGCTTGCGCCGATATCCTCTCGGCGCTGGAGCGGCTCGACGCCCGTGCCTTCGTCTATATTGGCGGCAACGACACCGCTGGTACGCTCGAACTGCTGCGCCAACAGTCAAGCGGCCGCTGCCATTTCGTGCATGCCCCCAAGACCATCGACAACGACCTGATGGAGAACGATCACGTCCCGGGCTTCATCTCGGCCGC
>JAXDQK010000029.1:0-14676 GCA_034667905.1 Gammaproteobacteria bacterium
CCAGCGCATCGTCCATGGCCCAGATATTTGATACGGTGAATCGCGCCATGGGATCGCCGGTTTCGATATCGGTCCCGCTCTGGCAGTAAATGCATATAGCTTCAATAGTCACGCCGCATTGCATGCACGCAGTTTGCGCTGATGCCACGTAAGCCTCGTCGGAGGTAATGCCAAATTCGGCTTCGCCTTGGATGCCTTCTAGAACGGTGATAGATCGAGAGCTGGGCATTTATACATTTTATCAAAAACCCATCCCATAACACCTCGGCAAACATCGAGAAATGCGGGTCGTGAGAGGCACGGATGAATCGAGCCGGTTGGTTTCAGGTTTGACCCACGGCATCCTTGTTCGGCGCTGCAGTCGGCGGAGGCGGTGGCGCCTTTCTATCTACCAGCGTGTACATTCCAAAGGTCCATGCGATCGCAGCGCTCCATCCGGCCAGGATGTCGGACGGATAGTGAACCCCCAAATAGATACGTGAAACTCCGACCAGCAATACAAAAATCACGCTGACCGTTAACATCGGCCAGCGCGCGCGCGTGGGCCAGCACAGAATGATTGCTGCCATGGCAAGTGTCATCGAGCCCATCGCATGGCCGCTGGGGAAACTGTAGGTCATCTCCGGCGTGATGGACAACCACAGGTCCGGGCGTAGGCGCGCATAGTGATTCTTCGCGACGATATTGAGGACGGCCGACCCAATGACGGCGATGCCGAAGAATAAGCCGTCTCGAAAGCGCCTCAGCACGACCAGCAACACCAGGATAATCGCATCCAGCGGCACCACGCCCCAACGATAGCCCGCACGGCTGACCAGCACGAAGAAGTGATTGAGCGCCGGCGTCGCCAGCGAATGAAGCTCGTTCAGAATCGGCGCATCGAACGGGAACACCGCCTTTTCGTGGACTTCACCCACCAGTGCAGCGAATCCCCATAGCGGCAGCAGCAGACAGAAAAACCAAAGCGCAATCCGCAATGCGTGCTTGCGCAGAAAGCGCAAACCGTAGCGCGCCGCGTCCCCGAGGACGTGTGCCGCGTTGACCCCTTGAGATTGCGGCATCTACAGCGCGACCTCAGTCGAGGCACTTGAACCGTATAGCCGCGCCGCCTCCCGGGGCCATATCGATCTGCAGGGTGTCCTTCTGAGTCACGCCATAGTGTTCGATGCTGAGCGGCTGCGGATTGGTGCGGTAGTCCGCTCCCGGACCGTCGCGATAGATCTGCGCTTCGTAGTGCTTGTCGGGGGAGAGAAACGACAGCGGCTGTGTCAGCTTGCGGGCGTTCTCGTTGGTCAAGGCGCCTAAGAACCAGTCCTTCCCGCCCCGTTGCAGCCGTGCAACCACGATGAAGTCGCCGATATCGCCCTGCAGCGTCTTCGAGATTTCCCAATCGGTGGGCACGTCGCGGATGAACTGGAAGGCATCGAGCCTCGCCTCGTAATTCTCCGGCAGATCCGCCGCCATCTCGATGGGGCTGTAAAGAACGACGTATTCCGCCAGCTGCGTGGCCACCGTTGATTGCACGCGCCGCGTGACGTCTTGCTGACCGTGAGCGACATCGAAGATACCCGGCGTGAAATCCATCGGCCCGCCGAGCATTCGAGTAAAGGGAATGATAACGGTATGCTCTGGCGGATTGGTGGGAATACCCCACGCGTTATATTCCTGCCCGCGCGCGCCTTCGCGACTAATCATATTCGGCCACGTTCGGCGCAGCCCGGTGTCTTTGACTGGCTCGTGCGCATCGATGGCGATGTGGTGAGCCGCCGCGACTTCGGCCACATGAAGGTTATGGCGCACCATGTACTGGCCGGCGAACCATTCATGCTGCCCCTTCTCATCGATGATGTCGCCGCTGTGTCGGACGTAGCCGGTCTTGTCGATGGTAACGCCGTGATTTTCATACAGGCGCAAGGCATCCTCCAGCTGCGCTTCGTAGTTGGGCACGGCACCCGCGGTCTCGTTGTGGCCGATCAGTTGGACCCCGAGTCGCTTCCCGTACGCGACCACGGCATCCATGTCGAAATCGGGGACCGATTTCGTGAAGCTGAATTTGTCGCCGTTTGCGGTCCAATCGCCGTCCCAGCCTACGTTCCAGCCTTCCGCCAGCACGCCGTCAAAGCCGTACTTGGCTGCGAAATCCATATAGCGCTCGACATTGCGCGTGTTGGCGCCATGCCTTGGCCCGCTTTCCCAGGTGGATTTGTTGACGTGCATTTCCCACCATACCCCGATGAATTTTCCGGGCTTGAACCAGGACACGCTGCCCAGCTTATTGGGCTCGTTGAGATTGAGTTCCATACGGCTGTCGGCGAGCGCGCCGGCGCTGTCGGTGATCAGCACCGTGCGCCAGGGCGTCGTAAAGGGTCCCGCCTTTCGGGCAAGAACACCGTCCGGCCAGGGCATGAGCCAAGCCGTGAGTGTTCCCGTGCCGTTTCCCTCCAGCAGCATGCTCGGGAAATCGATCAAGGCTGCTTCATGAAAGGAGAGATACAGTCCATTGGCGCCCTTGAGTGTCAGGGGCGTCTCGGCCAGGGTGATACGTCTGGCGTCCGTGTGAGTGTAAAGATATTCATCACGCTCCTGGGCCAGCGCCTGATACCACCAAGCGACATAATCGCCGAGCGTATGAAACGAGGTTCTGTCCGCGCTCACGGCGACTTCGCGGCCGGCCGGAATATTGTCGTAGCGATAGCGGAATCCCAACCCCTCGTCGAACAGTCGAAAGGTGACTTCGACGGCTTGGCTGAATGGCGTGTTGCCCATGAGCGTAATCGTCATCTCGGTGTGCCGGTCGCGGATCGTGCGTTGCTCGCCCCAAGGCTGCTCCCAGCTCGTGTCGGATGAGCTGCGATTGACGCTCGCGATGGCGCTGTAACGCGGCTCGTGTTCACCGCGGAACTCAAGACCCAGATTGGACTGCCCGAGCACCGGCTGGTTTAGGCGACTGACCTCGAAGGTGGCCCGTCCATCGTGCACGGAAACACAGACTTTGATCACGTTCCCCGGCGATTGCGCGCATTCGGGGCCCGATGCCCCGGCCACGATGGGGAAACATACGGCGGCAAGCAGCGCGGCCCACTTGAAATTCATGGTGTAAGTACTCTTGGTGATAAATGGGCGCTTTAGGACGGCTTCAAATAGGAGGCCCTGAGCTTTTGCTTGAGCGCCGCGCGGATTGCGGGGCCCCTCAAACCGAGGACGCCCTGAAGATTGGGAGGAATGTGCTCGAGCGCATCGCGCTCCGACCGGAACACATAGGCGGCGAACATGGCCTGCCAGTAGGTGCGCTCCGGCGCAGGAAGATCTTTCAGCGCCAGCAGTGCCGTCAAGAAGCAGTCGTAAGGATTCTCGAGGCCTTGGGCCTGCGTGCCCCACCAGTAATTGACCATGGCGTTGTAAGGGTCGAGGGAGGTGACGTGGTGCCACCAGTGGCGCGGCATCAACAGCGCATCGCCGGGCGCTAGCTCGGCGCGCTGCGCGGCGGCCAGCGCGATCGCAAAGCGCGGGAAGCGCGTGAAATCAGGCGCCTCCAGATCGACAATCGACAGCGGCGGCGGATTGTCGATGGGACCGATGTACAGGTTTGCCACTTGCTCGGGCGGGAAGAGCACGAAACGACGATGGCCTGAGATGACACACGCGAGATTGTGGTCCCGATCATGATGGATCTGCGTTCGGACACGGCCGCCGAGCCACAGTAGCGGTCCGATCCCCGGAAGCAGGGGCATCGGATTTTGCTGAACGAAGTCCGGCAGATGGCTGGCGAGCGGCAGCATCTGGATGGCGATGATCGGCGCGTTCGGGCGATCAACCTGGCGTTCGATGCGATCGAGTGTCTCGCTGATACCGCGCTGACGCCTGGAGAAGGTGAATTCCCGCAGATCCGCGCTGTAGCCGAGTCGTCCCCGAGCGCTGGCGGGCGCTTCCACCAAGGGAGCGGGGATGCCGCGGTCCATGGACTTGAGGTAATCGTTGAGCGCAGAAGGTGATTTTCGGCCGGCCGCGAGTGAAGGCCAATGCTCGATGAGACCCCGCAAGACCAGTGGTCTCGATGCCTCGGCCGCCTCCTCGAGCTCTGCCGTGGTATTGATCGAGGCGACCGGTATTCGCGGAAGCCGGCTGAGTAAGCCATCCTTCTCGCCTTCGGCGGAACCTGCAACCGCGGTCATCAGGACGCCCCGCCCCGTATGCTGTTGAGATATCCGTCGTGCGTGGGCTGTTCGAGAACTTTTCCCTTGATGAAATCGAGGGTTCGCCGGAACTCCTGTTTGAAACGGTCCGGAGAGATATGGTCGATGGTCGGTGGCCAGGTCTCCGGCAGTTCGCCGAGGCCGGTGAAAACCGCTTGCCAGCTTTCCGAAAAAAAAGACTCGTCTTCCATGGGGGCGATCTCCCCGCGCGCGCGAAAGGTGGCGATCTTGTGCGCAAGCGGCTGCGGCACTTGTTGACCACGGGCTTGTTGCCAGAATTCGCCGGCGAACGGCGATAGTGCATAAAATGCACACTGAAAATCACGGATGCGTTCGCAAAACGAGCGCATCACTCGATTGTACTCCGCTCGCTCAGCCGCGAACTGCTCTGTGACCGGGAACAGAGACAATAAGTGGACGATTCCCAGCTGCAAAGCATGAAGATCGACGTCGTGGATTGGATCGAGGATGTAGGCCGCCGCTCCGATGGCGACACAATTACCTTCCCACACGTTGGATCGCACGCCTGGATGTAGCGAACGGATGACTACATCCTCGAGCTTGGCTCCGGCCGCGGCGCTCGCCGACTGGAGCGCATCTTCGTCGCGGGAGAGGCCGCTCGAATAAGCATGCAGGACGCCGGTGGCAACTTGGTTTGGATGAAGGGCCGTCCAACCACCGCGTGCCGCGCGAATTTCCGCGAAGGGCGGGGTTGAAGTAAAAGCAGGCGCTCGTGCCGATAGTAGGCGATCGACACTGAAATACGGTCGCCAAGTTGCCCACGGCACGTCAAGCGACCCGCCGATGAGGATTGCCTCTTCGCCGGTGGCGTCGACGAAAAGTTGGCCCTCGATGCGCAGCGACCCATCGATGATGAGCGCAGCGATCAATCCATTTTCATTGCGTTCGACGATGCCTGTTTGCGCCTGGTATATTTTGATGCCGAGCGTTGCAGAGATCGACTTCAGGTAGCCGGCATAGGCCATCGACTGCAGGTGATAGCCGTAGTCGGTTCGGCCGAATGCCGATGTGGCCTCATCCGGGAGCAGCATGCGGCCGTTTCGCGCCGCCACGGCCGTGAGGCAAAAATCCTGAAATGAGACATTCAATCCATGGCGCGTTGCTTTGAGCCAGCAAGGAAAAAACGCACTCCCATCGATAGGCGCCCCATAGGCTCCCCAGGCATGAAAAAAGCTGGGAATTCGGTGGGAGGTCGGACCGCCTGAAAGGTCAACAATATTCTGGCCGAATGAAAAGCTGCCCCCAGTGGCGCGAATGAGGGCCGGCTCCTGGATCCTCAGTTTTGCATGGAAGGCTTCGAGCGGCGGCAGCGTTGCGCTGACATGGGACGGCGTCAATCGGGTTGGGAGCTCGATCGCAGTCACGCGTACGCCGGCAGGGCCAAGAGCCCGGCTGAGGGCATTGACACAGAGCCATAGATCGGCATCACGTCCCAGCACGACCACGCACGACAGCGGGCGATGGGTGGTCATATCGTAGCTTCTTCGGAGGCTGCCACCTCCGCAGATTGGCAATAGTCCGAGATGAATGCGCTGTGCGAGGACATGGCATCGACGTTTGTCTGAATTCGACTCCGAAGTTCTGTCATCCGGTCTACAACCGTGGGGAGTGCCAAAGCGTCGGCGAGTCGATCATAACCCGTGGGGATAATTCCCTGTCCGACGAGGACGGATAGCCAACTGTCGCGGGCAAATACACCGTATCGGTGGTTCGGAAGCGTGGCGCGCGCACGAAACAGTTGCAGCTGATGCACGAGACTGTCCGGCAATGGCATGGAGCGGACATAATCCCACAGGGGTTCGCCGACCCGCCTGTTGGCAGTGTAATGAAGCACCAGAAAATCGCGGATGCGCTCATACTTCATATCGTTGAGACGGTTGAACTCATCGACGAGCCGAGGGTCTATGCCGGTCGATCCCAGCCTCGGCATGAGGCTGACGAGATCGGTAACGGCTGCTTGGACCAGGTGAATGCTAGTGGACTCGAGTGGCTCGAGAAAGCCGCTCGCGAGGCCGATCGCCACGCAATTACCAGACCAAGCCCGTACACGCCGCCCGGGTGAAAACCGCAGAAGACGCGGCTCTCCTTGCGCAACGCCGTCTAGACCGGCCAAAAGGGTGTCGCGAGCTTCACCGTCATTGATGAACTGGCTAGAAAAGATATAGCCATTGCCGGTTCGATGCTGCAGAGGAATTCGCCACATCCATCCCGCCCGGCGAGCCGTGGCCCGTGTGTAGGGAGTCAGCGCACCGACCCTTTTACAGGGAACGGCCAATGCCCGATCGCAGGGAAGCCAGTGGGTCCAATCCTCCCACGCAACCCCCATGATGCCGCCGAGCAGAAGGGATCGGAAGCCGGAACAATCGATGAAGAGGTCGCCGGCAATGCGTTCGCCTGACTTGAGCGTCAGTTCCTCGATATCACCGGTTGTCGGGTTGCGACCGACATCGCACACCTGGCCTTCGATACGATGGACACCCCGCTGGGTTGCCAAGGAGCGCAAGTAGGCGGCATAGAGACTGGCGTCGAAGTGGTAAGCATATGTGTAAGTCGAGCGGATCGATTTTCTGTCTTCGTTGGGGAACTCGAAGGCGTTGTTACGCGCTGCAACCACGGAATAGGAATAGTCTTGGAGTGAAAAGTGCGGGCTTCCGGCTTGCCGGCCCCTCAGCCAATGATGCTGAAACTCCACCCCGCCCCACGATTCACCAAACGGCCCGAAGGGGTGAATGTAGCCGTCGCCTGGCTGATCCCAGTCGCGAAACTGAATCCCCAGTTTGAATGTCGCGCGGGTCTCGCGCATGAAGTGAGCCTCGTCGACCCCGAGCATGTCGTTGAAGGTCTTGATGTGAGGCAGCGTAGCCTCACCGACTCCGACAGTTCCGATCTCATCGGATTCAATAAGGGTAACGGAGTAATCGTCGGTCCCAACTTGACGCCTGATGCCGGCGGCGCTCATCCAGCCGGCCGTACCGCCTCCCACGATTACCACGCGGAACGGCGGTGATCGATTGTCATCCCGCATGGCTTCGCTCATTGCCCCCCCTGCCACCCGCGCAATGATACTTGATGTTCGAGCGGGGCCGCTCCTTCACCCGTGTGAAGATCAGAACTTGACGCGGACACCGAGCTGGTAGCGCCGATCAACCCGGGACCAACCCGAATCCATGAAAACCGGTTTGGCCCCCGGGGTTGCTGAGGAATCACCAAATATCTGCTGCTCGTACGTGGTCCTGGTATCCAGCAGATTGGTGGCATCGAACGACAGCTCGACATGGGAATCGATCGAGTATCGGACCGACCCATCGAGGAACCCAGCAGCCTTCTGGAACACCGGCAAACCGATGCAGCAATCCAGATTCTTCGTGAGGTACATGGAGCGCCAGTTGTAAGCGAGGCGGAATCCGATTGGTCCCTTCTCATACAGCCCAACGAGATTGAAGGTATGGTCGGAAACCCCTTCCAGCCTGTGCGAGTCGATCGTGGCACCGCCGACGGCTTCGACCCCCGCACCGAACGCGCCCACACCACCGGTGGTCAGTGCGCCGGCGTCGACCAGATTGGAGTTCTTTATCCCGTGTTGACCGACATAAGTATAGTTGGCCTGCATCCCTAAGCCGCTCAGCAGCCCGGGCAGGAAGTCGAAGAAGGTCTGATAGGCGAATTCAACGCCATCGACCCTGCCGCCATCTTTCTCATTGACCGGACCCAGGACTTGCACGGTTTCCGTCACGCCGTTATTCGTGAAGGTGCGGTTGAAATTGGCCTCACTCAGAGTGTTATGCAGCTTCTTGAAGAACAGCCCGACCGTGAGCGAACTGGTCGGCCCGAAATACCGTTCGTACGACAGATCGAGCTGGTCAGCTGATTCCGGCAGCAGATTCGCGTTACCGGCGGTGGAATTGAATACGAAGTTATAGCCGACGACATTCGCCGCGATGTGGGCAGCCGTCGGCGAATTGTAGATGACGTACGGCGAGTCCGCATTCGTATTGATGAAGGGTGAGTTTATCTGGACAGTGTTCCGCAGCAGCCCCGTATCCGGACGGGAAATGGCCTTCGAGTAAGCAAAACGGACAAAGTCCTTGTCAGTGAATCCGAAGCGCACGTTGAAGGCCGGCAACACGTTGGTGTGGGTCCCTTTGTACGAGTTGGGTGAGCCGCCGCTATTGGAGAATGCAAGGATGGCGGGCGTCAGATAGCAGGCCGGAGTGACGACAGCGGCCCCCGTAGGGGGGACACACGGGCCGAGCGCCAGAAGATTCGTCGGGGCCGGATAACTGACAGCGCCGAGGGCGGTTTCTTCCGTCTGAACGACGCGTACGCCGACGTTGCCGACGACATTGACAGACCCAAAGATGCTCGTGTTGGCCCCGCCGAAGTTCAACATGACGTAGGCAGCTTTCGTCTGTTCATCGGTCTGCGAGACGTCGGCAGGTAGGAAGCAAGTGCCTGGAATCAAACCCGTTCGATCGCAGATCGAGGTGTACAGGCCCGGCGCGTTGGTATGGGCACCGTCCAACGCCGTAAGCACCCCGGACAAATTGGTAATGGTTCCCCTGTTCAAGAAAACCAGCTGACCGTTCGGATAGACACCCTTGTCGTAGAAATTACCGAAATTCGTGGTGCCCGTGATTCCCGCGCCGTAACCTTTGAAAGTACCCTGCCCAGCGCAGTCTCCCGTATAGGGGGCCGGCGTCGTGGTGTTGATACTGAAGGCAGGGCCGTTGCAGGTGAAGACCGTATCGATCGGGGTCCAATTGAATGTCGAATAGCGGATGGTTTGGTTTCGATCCGAATAGCGAACGCCGGCTTTCAGAGAATCCAGCCAGCCGCCCTCGCTGATGTCGTATTTCGCATCCACGGCGAACGCGGATTCCCTGCCGCCGTCGTTCTCTTCATGACCTTGAATGAAGGGGATAAAGTAGTTGGTCGGATTCGAAAAGCCCCCTGGCGCATAGTTGGTGTTGGCATTCGGCAACAATGTCACTTGGGGGACGCCGCTGCTGCCGGTGCTGTACTGATAGTCAGCTAACGTACCGGCGGTCACGAGGATGTCGTGGTTGACGACTCTCGAATCAACGTATTGCGCGTCGAAATCGGTATGAAGCCTGGGAACAATCTCCCACTTGACGTGGGCCGAGACTTCCTTCGTGTCCTCATTGTGGTTGAAATCCCGAGTTTCATCAAACATGTACAGGCCATCCCGCGCGCACGCAGTGCCGGGGACGCAATTATTGACGAACGGCAGGCCCGGCACGGCCGAACCGAACTCGAACGCAGTCGCCGGGTTGGGCGAATTGGTGTGCCCAATGCTGCCATGAACTTGGTTCACCTGTCCCGACTGCAGCAAACCGTTCGAGCCGAACACCAGAGGCGAGCCGCCGGCCAGGGCCGAAGTGGCCCGCGGGTCGAAGGAGGGTGTGCCGTAGGCCCCGTTTTCAAGGATCGCGTGGCTAGCGTCCTCGAGCCATGCGTTGTGGTAGCCCGCGTCGACGTATTGAATCGTGGCGAGCAGGGTTTTCGAATTGTTCTCGTACTGAGTCGCGATGGTGCTGCCGATCCGAGTCCGATCGTAGTCCACCTGTGAATAGCGGACGCCGTCCGGAGCGAAGGCCCAGCCCTTGCCGCCAAACGGATTGCCGGTGCAGGGGACACTGCCGTCAGGATTGACGATTGCGTGAGCCACTGTCCCATATCCGCCCGTGCAATACATATTGATCCTATCGTCGATCACGCTTTCGGTACGCGTGACGACGTGGGAGCGCGCGTAATCGACGAGCAAACCAAACCGGCCGAATTCCGTGCTCATGGAGTCACTGGCCAGTACTGACCAGGCGGGGGTCAGCTGATTCGACCGGTCGCCGAAGTTGCCTTGGACGGCGCCGACGATGACGGGACCATTCTGATCGAAGGGCAGGCGGGTACGCAGATCAACGGTGCCGGCGATGCCGCCCTCGATCATGTCGGCCGTCTGATTCTTGTATGCATCGGCGCGAGCGAGCAATTCCGGCGAGATGTCGTTGAAGTTAATTCCGCGTCCTGCCGGGTCGGCCGTAAAGGTGTCGCGGCCATTGAACTCGGTGCGCACCTGCGTCAGGCCGCGAATGAGAATGTTCGTCGGTTCGCCCGAGGGGTGCGAAACGTCGTCGTTCGATTGTAGGCGATTGACGGTAATTCCCGGCAACCGTTGCAGCGCGTCGGACGCTGATTTGTCCGGGAACGCACCGATATCCGTCGCCGTGATCGAATCGACGAACGTCGCCGCATCTTTCTTGACTTGCTGCGCAGTCGCCAGCGCTGCTCGCACACCGACAACGACGACTTCCGGGACGGTGACGGTGTCCGCAGCGCTATCCGAAGCGGTGCCGCGAGGCGGCTGTGCAGCCGTATTCGCTTGCGCGAGCCTGATGTTCACCGGACCCTGGTCCGGTGTGGTGGAGCTCGTCGGAGGTGAATTGGCTGGACTTGGCTTATCGCTGATTGCGGTTTTGCTGCTGGCTGCCGCTTTTTCTCCAGCGGAGATAAGGCGAATGGTTGCGGTACTGTCGTCGCTGTAAACCGCCTCCAATCCCGTCCCTCGTAACAATTGCTCCAAGGCCGCGTGCTTTTCGAGTTGCCCCGCTACCGGGCTTGCTGTCGCACGGCTGACGATATCGTACCGGTACAGCAACTGCATCTTCGCCTGTGCGGCAAAGTTCTTGAGTGCGTTGGGCAGCGGTTGTGCGGCAATGTCAAATCGCGTCGGATCGGCGCTCGCGCTGCCGGGTGTGGCTAGAAGCAGCCCCGACGCGCATGCCAACGCCTGTAACACAGCCAGCCGAACCAAGTTGTTCGTTTTCATGCCTCTCCCCTGTCATTGTTCTAGTGCTGCGACTCGTTAACGAGCCGTCTGGTATTACGACACCCGAGGGGAAAAAACCCCCCAGTCAATTTTTCTCCTAGCCGCCGCAGTGATGGCGGAGGGCTGGTATTGTGCTCATGTCCCTAACCTGAGGCAGCCCATTGCTAACACGCCAAAAACTGTCGCGACGGCGATTTGTGAAATACGGCGCCGCCTCGTTAGCTTTTGCGTCGATCATGGCAAAAGCACAGAGGGCGTCGCCGCCGCCGCTCGGTTGGGTGGAATCTGCCGTCCCAGCCGTGTCGGACCCGGACACGGTGCCGATCGCCGCAGCAACCGACGCCGCAAGTCACCTAACGGTCGCTGTGCGCATCGATGGCCATGGACCTTATCACTTCGTAGTCGACACCGGTGCCGACCGCACCATTCTGGCCACTGAAGTCGCCGACGAGCTGGGTCTTCTCCGCGGCGACAAGGTTATGTTGGATGGGGTTGTCAGCGCCGTCCTTACCGAGACCGTCGCGATCCGCGCATTGTCATTTGGGTCGATCACCTGCAGACATCTGGTCGTGCCGACGTTGTCCCGTGCCCTGCTGCAGGCTGACGGGTATCTTGGGCTCGACTTCCTCGACGGTCACCGCGTGACTTTCGATTTCAAAAATCACATCTTGCAGGTGAGCGAGCCGCGTGCCAGATTGAGCGCCAGCTGGAAGCGAGAGAATGAAGCACGCATTGGCGCGTCGGGGTCGGCGGGACATTTGCAGGCGCTCGATTGCGTAGTAGACGGCGTACCCGCGACTGCCTTCATTGACTCCGGCGCCGAGGTGTCAGCCGCCAACGCACCCCTGCTTGCTGCCTTGGCGAAGCGCAATCCGAGTTTTGGCGAGACAGGAACCATCCGGTTGATCGACATCACCGGCGGCGAGATCTTGGGAAAGGTAGCGATGGTTAATAGGATCCGATTTTCGGCATTGACATTCAACGACTGCCCCTTGGTGATTGCCGATTTTCTGGTCTTCGGTGTTTGGGGACTGCGTGAACGCCCGGCATTGTTGATCGGAATGAACCTCCTGCGGCAATTCGCTAGAGTGTCGATCGACTATGGCCTGAAGGAGCTGCGCTTCGAATTGGCAGCTTATCGCCCACCCATCAAAACGCTGATCACAATGGTCGACTAACCGTCAACCACTGGCCGCGGTGCACAAAGCGCTCACCCCAATGTTGCCGGCCCCGGGCAAGCTACTTGGCAGGTCCTTCAATGTAAACGTGGCCCTGGTCGTCGCGCCGGATGGTCGTGCCAAATCCGTCGTGCAGCAAGGCCAGCAGCGCCTCCACCCCTTCCGGGCTCGTCTGAAACGTACCTCCGACGGGCAGCCCGCGTAGCGCATCATCGTCGAACTCGATCTTGAGCGTGGTGTATCGCATCAACTCATCGACGACATCGCCCAGCGGTTGATCTTGAAAGTAGAGGCTGCTCCTTCTCCACGCGAGCAGGCGGCTGAGCTGCGCCGAATCGAGCGCGCGGATCACCTCGGCGCGCCCGTGTGCATCGGCTTGCTGTCCGGCCGTGACGGCCGCCGCAGACAGGGTCAGCGCCGCATCCGACGGAGGCGAGTCGTTTGCGGTCGCATTGACCACCTGGACCGTACCCTCGCTCACCGTCACTTCCACACCCGTGGGCCGCAAGTAGACGTTGAACGCCGTGCCGACCGCGCGCACCCAATAGTTGCCGGCACGCACCCAGAACGGCCGTTGCGTATCGTGGGCGACTTTGAAAAAGGCCTCGCCGCGTTCCAGACGAATCACGCGGCTGCTCTGCGTATAGTCCACCCATACGCGACTGTTGGTATTGAGATCGAGCGACGACCCATCGGGCAAGGCCACCGCGGCCTGCTCACCGATCGCGGTTTGAAAGCGAGTTTCTTCTTTTTGTTTGTACACATTCCAGCCCACGGCCAGAACGAACGCTGCGAAACTGGCCGCCACGGCGCCCGAAATCCAGCGTCGACGCGCAGGCGGCGCTGCGGCCGCGTTCATCGATTGGCCGAAATTCACCGCGCGAACCAAGGGAGCACTCTTCACCAACTCCTGCCACGTGGCGGAAAGTTCGGCATAGGACTTGGCATGTCGGGGATGCGCGGCAAGCCACGCGTCGAAACCCGCGCGGTCTTGAGGTGACACATCATCGGCATGCATACGGGCAAACCACACGCTGGCCTCGTGCTCGATGTCCACGATACTCGGCAGCCGATGAAGCTTACCCATGATCCTGATCCTGCCTCGCGGGGCTGTAACGTCGCTTGATGTAGCTGTGCGTCTCGCGAAGCCCCCTCGCGATATGCTTTTCAACCGTCTTCGCCGAAATCCCTAAGCGTTCCGCCACCTCCTTGTAAGAGCATTCGTGAAATACCCGCAGCGTAAAGGCCGCGCGGCATTGCGAAGGCAACCGATCGATCGCTTCCTGGATAAGCCGGTGCCGCTCGTCCCTCAGCAAAGTCGATTCCGGTGACTCACACTGAAGATCGACCCCCGACTCCTCTAAATCCCCCACTGCGCCTCGCTCTACGGCGCATCGATGACGATATTCGTTCGCAGCGAGGTTGCGCGCCGTCGAAAACAGGAACGCCCTTAAGGTGGTCACCGATTCGCGTTGCCGATAGGTGCGAAGAAACGCCTCTTGGACGATTTCTTTCGCCGTCTCGCTGGAGCCGACGAAGCGCTGAATGTACCGGATCAACGACTGGCGGCTCTCAGTGAAGAGCTTCGCAAACGTCTCGGTGCGAGAATCCGTTACTGCCGGCATCCGTATCATCCCCTGCGACGCACCCTACGCGTAGTTGGGTTCCAAGGGCAACTCTTGAAATTCGATTGGGGGTTATTGTTCTCTCAAGTGTCGTATGCCTCGCCGGTGGCTGTCGCCGTGAGGTTTTATTGTTAAATATTAAGAGGCCCGGGCTTTATATGATGACGCTCCCCAAGGCCTTCGCGGGAGCGCTGATGGGGGCGCTATTGATCGCGCCCTGCCGCTTGAATGCCATGGCGTCCCCGCCGCCCTCGCCTGTCACCGTGGTCGCGTTGGACCCCAAGATCACGGCCGGGGCAGGCACGAGGCACGACTTTGCGGAGTTCGAAGCGGAGAACGCCGTCATCCACGGGCGCATCCTCGGTCCCGACGTTTCCTTTACGACCCTGGCTTCCGAAGCGTCCGGTCGCCGCGCGGTCTTGCTCGAAGCAGAGGGGGATTTTGTCGAATTCACCCTGTCCGCACCGGCGAACGCCCTCACTGTGCGTTATGCCGTGCCGGATGCTGCGGAAGGTGAGATCACTGACGCTACCTTAAGGGTATATGCGAAGGGTCAGCGGATTGCCGATCTGCCCGTCACGTCCCGCTACTGCTGCTATTACGGCCGCTACCCCTTCACCAAGAACCCCGCCGATGGCAACGGCCACCACTTCTTCGATCACGCGAGGATGATGCTCGATCAGGTGCTGCCGGCCGGTACGGTAGTTCGGCTGATGCCGGGGCCCGAGATGAAAAACGCGTCCTGCGCAATCGATCTCGTTGATTTTGAACTCGTGCCTGCGCCGCTCGAGCAACCGCCGCGCTCGCTGTCGGTG
>JAXDQK010000030.1:0-44355 GCA_034667905.1 Gammaproteobacteria bacterium
AGAAACATTTGGTTTGGATTGGAAAAGGGTTTCCGTAGATTGGCTTTATGATTGCGCCTGTCAGTACGCAAAGCGTCGGCGCCTTCGGCATCATCCTAGACCCAGCATTCGGGGTACTTCTTTGCCATCGGACCGATCGCGACACGTGGATCTTGCCGGCTCAATGGCCAGGATTATTCTCCAATTTTGGCCGAGCAGCCTGCTGGGTAGCGGGATCGGGTTTTCGAGTGAACGCCACGGCGATGACTCTGCCGCCGCCTAGAGTCACGCCGCTGACATTGCCCCTTAAGTCTCTGGTGAACTTCACCAGCGGCGCGAACCAGGCGTGACGCGCATATAAAGTGCCGTCGCGCTTGCGCGCAGGTTTCGCACCCGCGATGCTGCCCTGACTTTGCCTACGGCTTAACGACTACTGCTTGTCGTAGACCGACACGTCGTCGTACTTCCCGCCACTTGCATGAGTGCCCTTCTGCGCGAAAGTCAGCGTCTTGCCGTCTTTCGACACAGTACGGACCGCGGTACCGATGGTCGCGCCCGCTTTAGTCTGGGTGCTGTGAACGGTCAACGCATCTACGCGCGTGACGGACACCATGTCGTAGTCAGGCGTGCCGCTGGCCGGGTAGGATTTGCCGTCGTCTTTAAAAGTCAGATTAGTTGTGGATTCCTTTCCGTCCGCCGCCGTTGTCTTTACTGTCACTGTCATGCCTTGCGCCGATTCAGCGTAAATGCGCGTCTGGCTCTTGGGCGTCGGTCCGGGAGAGAACGTCGATTTCGCGAGATTCAGTTTCCACGTCCCGACAACAGCGTCCGCCGCGAGCGCAGTGCCCGTCCCGATTGCGATGATGGCTCCGACAAGGAGAGTTTTGAATATGGTTTGCATTTGGTCCCCCCGAAAATTGATGTGTAGGCGCCGTCTTAAGAGGTCGCGTTTCTTATTTACGCCGCGAACGGCAGTTTATTAGCATGCGCGTCTCAGGCCGACACGGCAACCGAGTGCGCGTCGCAGGAGGTAAATAGGTTTGATTCTGCTGGATCACCCTTAAGACGCCGGCGCACTTTCTTGTAGGCTGATTCCGACAGGGGTTTACTCGAACCACGTCTTTGTCCTGCAAAGCGCCTTTGTTAGTCTCGGGGGTAGCGCCTTCACCCGTCTCCCACAACCCTCCTTTACGAAAGAGAATCGTGTCCGAACACAAGCTACAACCCACGAAAAAAGACTATCGGGAAGAAGCGGAGCGAATTAAAGCGGTGGCAATGAGATTGAGAAGCGCGCGGGCTCGCGATCAGCTGTTTCTAATCGCCTCCATCTACGAAAAGCTTGCGGAGCTCGCCGACGTCAGCGATGAATGACACCCTGTAGGACAGGGCAACCGTGTGAATTAGCAGCGCGCGGCTGGAGGTATGCCGCGAAATCATGCACATTGGTTATGGTTAGTAGCACGGGAGCTATCCATAAAATGGCACCAACGAAGCTCGATAAAACTCTAAGCCAAACTACCATCTGCATTAAGCGCCTGGTCGACAACTTGGAAATGCGGGAGAAAACTGGAGCATCCATTACGGCGGCAGAAATTGAGGAAATCGCCTATCAATTGGATAGCTATGTAGAAGATCTCGTTTCGGCCGCTCGCAATTCGCCTCGAGAAACTCCACTCAAGTAATCACTTCACATACGCCCTGACGAAAAACAGCAGCGTGATGCCCACCGATAGCGCCAGGGTTCCCGCCCGCACAATACGCGCCGGTGCGCGCCGCCCGACCTGCGAGCCGAAGAAGCCTCCGATGATTGCGCCGACGAGTATTAACAGCGCCTGGCGCCACGCCACGGCCTGAGCCGCAATAAAAATAATCACCGCCACCGTGTTGGCGGCGCACACCATCAAGGTACGCGGCGCATGAAAGCTTTTGAGGCTGCGGCCTTCGAGCAAACTCCACACCGCCATCATCATGATGCCGACGCCGCCGCCGAAATAGCCGCCATAAGCCCCGAGAACGAACTGCACCGCCAGGACGGCCGCCGCGCTGACCGGCCACCGATGCCGCAATATCTCGCCGGCGCGGCGCCCGAAGGCAAGCGCGACCGTCGCCACCGCCAGCAGCCACGGTAGAATGAGGTCGAACGTGCTGATGGGCGTGCGCAATAACGACAGCGCGCCGATGGCGCCGCCCAAAAACGTGGCGATCACCAAGCTTCGCAACGAGACAGGCCCAATTGACCCTAGGCCATCGCGATAGGTCCAGGCACTGGTGATCTGCCCCGGGAAAAGCGCCACCGTGCTGGTGGTATTCGCCGTCACCGAGGGCACGCCGCTGGCAATCAAGGCCGGCAGCGTCACGAACGATCCGCCGCCCGCAAGTGCGTTCATGGCGCCCGCAAGCACACCGGCGCCCCCCAATAAAAAAAGACCCTGCGCGTCCAGCGCTACCAAAATGCTCCCGCGGCGTGGCGCACGCGCCAGGCGCGATTGATATGCATCTTTAAGTTTCCTAACAATGTCTCGCGGTCGCGGTTAGTCTAGCAATATCGTGAGCGAAGTCTTATTGCAATCCATCATCACCTGTCCCGCGTGCGGCCATCAGCGCGGGGAAACCATGCCCACCGATGCCTGCCAATATTTTTATGAATGCGGCGGCTGCAAGGCGCTGCTTCGACCCAAGAGCGGGGATTGTTGCGTGTTTTGCTCTTACGGCACGGTGGCCTGCCCGCCCATTCAAGAGCCGCGCGGCTGCTGCCACTAATGTCCGACCCCATGTCCTTCGATCTGCAGGAGCTTCACGACGCCGCGGAACTCGTTTACCGCGTGATGCCCCCGACCCCCTCGTATGCATGGCCGAAGCTTAAAATGCGCACCGGCTGCAATGTGCGCGTGAAGCACGAGAATCACACGCCTACCGGCGCATTCAAGGTTCGCGGCGGCATCGTGTACTTGCACCGCTTGGGGCAGGCCGCAGCGGCAGTCCCCGGTGTCATATCGGCGACGCGCGGCAACCACGGTCAATCCGTAGCCTTCGCCGCCGCCCGCGCCGGCGTTCCCGCGACGATCTACGTGCCCCTCGGCAACTCTTCCGATCAGAATTCCGCGATCGCCGGGTTCGGAGCAAAACTGGTTGAGTTTGGGCGCGACTTCGACGAGGCCAAACACGAAGCTTTCCGCGTCGCCGCCATCCAGGGCCTACATTTCATCCCCTCTTTTCATCGCGATCTCATTGCCGGCGTCGCCAGCTACGCGCTCGAGCTGTTTCGGGACGGCGGCGCCTTGGATGCCGTCTATGTGGGCGTCGGCATGGGCTCAGGTATCTGCGGATTGATTACCGCACGCGATCTGCTGGGCCTAAAAACCGAAATCATCGGCGTCGGCCCCATCAAGGCGCCGGCCACCGCCGAGTCCTTTGCAGCCGGGCGCGCGCTCGAGTCGCCCTCTTCGAATACCTTCGCCGACGGACTGGCCACCCGCGAACCCAATGAGCAAGCCATCGAAATCATCTGCCGCGGCGTTTCCCGTTTCGTGCAAGTCAGCGAAGACGAAATCGCCGAAGCGATGAGGATTTATTTCGACGACACCCACCAGATCGCCGAAGGTGCTGGCGCCGCGCCGCTCGCAGCCCTGCTTCAGGATCGCCAACGCATGCCAGGAAAGAGCGTCGCAGTGATATTGAGCGGCGGGAATATCGAGCGGTCCCGGTTTCTTCAGGTACTGCGCGGCGAGACGCCGACCGCATGACCCTTGTAGCCTGCCGCTAGTCCGAGGACGCTACTCGGCGAGGAGGCGGTGCCTCGTAGCGCGCCGCTTGCACCGCACCGGCATTCTCGCCGGCCGCGGCGCCCAATTTCAGCGTGCCGTCGGGTTGCGGCACGGTGATTGGCGCGACTTCCACTCTCGTCACACCCTTCTGACCGGTCAGCCCGATTTGTTGCGCGGCAGCCGGCGTGAGATCGACGATGCGTCCGCCGACGTAAGGCCCGCGATCCTCGATGGTGACCACAGCGCTTTTTCCGGTTTCAAGATTGGTCACCTTAGCGGTGGTTCCCAGCGGAAGAGTCTTGCTGGCAGCGCTGTGGTTGTGCGGATTCATTATTTTGCCGTTGGCCATTTTTCTGCCCACAAACCTGCCCGCATAGAAGGACGCTTTGCCGAAACGCCGTTTGCCCGACCGATCCAGCGGCGGATTTGCCTTCGAAGCAACACCTGGCTCCGTTTGTGGCGCCTGACGGGTCAAATCAGGCGTTGCTGCCTGAGTTTGCAGCCCGAAAGTCGCGGTCCCAAATACCGCGGCGGCGGCGATTAGCGCCAGATTGCTGCATCTTGATATGGCTGACATCGCTGCGCCCTCTTATTAATACCAGGCTCCATCATGGGCGCGGGCCGCCGCCCAAGCATTGGGCCAGTCGCGCTTTTGCGTGTCAGACTATGCGTCGAGTCGCCAAGCGGGGCCCCGGTAGGCGAATTTGGAAGTGAAGAATTATGCTGCAGCGCGATGTGGCGCGAACCCGTACGACTCCATCGAAAGCACGCCGTAGGTCATTCCGCCCTCGATGACCTCCACGGCGTCCTCACCGCCGCTCGCGCCCACCGCCACCAACAAAGGCAGGAAATGCTCCTCGGTGGGATGCGCACGCCGGGCGTGAGGCGCGCGGCGTCGATAGTCTGCCAGCGCCGCGAGGTCCTTCTCCTGCACGTGCTTCCGCACCCAGGCAGTGAACTCGTGGGCATACTCGGTCATGTTCGGGTCGGACTGCCCGATCTCGCGCAAATTGTGCGTGAGGCTGCCCGAACCCATGACCATCGCACCCCGCTCACGCAGCGGTGCGAGCGCCCACCCTAAGCGAAGTGCGTCGGCCGCGTTGAAATCAAACGGCAGCGATACTTGAAAGACCGGCGTTGGAGCCTCGGGCAGCAAGTACAACATCGGCACCCAAACGCCGTGGTCGAGTCCTCGGCTCTCGTCGAACGACGCCTCGAATCCCGCCGCCTCGAGCAGTGCCCGCGTTTCGGTGGCGAGCGCCGGGTTTCCGGGCGCAGGGTACTCAATACGATAGAGGGCCGGCGGGAAGCCGCCGAAATCGTGAATGGTTTCAGGTTTACCCGTGCGCATCACTTGCACGCCCGGTGTCTGCCAGTGCGCCGACACCACGACCACCGCGGCGAGATTCGAGAGGCGCTCGCCATAGCGTCTCAGTTTGGGCCCCAGCAATCCCGGTTCGATCGCGAAAGTCGGTGCGCCGTGCGATACGAACAGAGCGGGCTGCTGTTGTGCTTGTGTCATGAGATAAACTCCCGTTCAGCGTCCTCGAGCGCGAGCGCTATGCGCGCCGCCCAATCCGCCTGCCCCGCCTCGCCGGTCACCAGGTCCTGGCGAATCTCAATTTCCACATAGGGCAAGGAGCGCGCCTCCGCGTGATGAGGCACCGTGTAATCGGTCTCATCGCTGACGAAATAGGGCTCGTTGTCCGCTATCACCAAGCTTGGGTCCCGCCGCAACTTATCAAGCGTGAGTCCCGCAAACCGTCGATCGCGGTTGTACAGCACCGCGGCGTGCATGCCGCGGCGTACGCCATGATAGACATCGGTCATGGTGTGTTGCGCCACCAGAATGGTGGTTCGGCCGGCCGCCAGCCGCTCATCGAGCAATTCGCGGATTCGGCGGTGGTAGGGCTCGAAAACTTCCGCGCGCCGAGCGGCGATATCGCCGGAACTTAAATTGCGATTGCCGGGAATCTCGCTGGTCTCGCTGATGAGGGGAATGGAACTCGGCACTTTGGGATCCCGATTGCAATCGATCACCAGCCGGGAATAATTTTGCGCCACCAAGGGCGCGCCGAGCGCGGCCGCCACTCGCCGTGCCACCTCGAGCGCGCCGATGTCCCAGGCGATGTGACGCTGCAAATCCGTGACGGGCAGTCCCAAATTATCCAGTGCGCGCGGAATGCGAGAGCCGGCGTGATCAACCACGATCAAAAAATTGCTCTCTCCCGGAAACAGAAGCTCGAGAAACGCCGGCGGTTCGTCGGCAGCCAGGAGTCGCACGTTGGAATTGGACATGGGCATCGCCTCCGTACCGTCGGGTTACCGCTGGCCGACGAGCCCTTGAACCGAGCGGGTTAGCTTTACGGGATCGAATCCCATGCCGTCCTTGAACACGATCTGCACCTTCTCGATGTCGTCGATGTTCTGTGCGGGATTCCCCGCAATGACCACCAGGTCCGCCGCCTTACCGGCGGCGATGGAGCCGATGCTATCGCTCTCTCCTAAGAATATGGCGCCGTTTTGGGTTGCGATATGAATCGCTTCCACCGCTGTGAAGCCGGCATCCACCAGCAGTTCAATGCCGCGCTGATCGCCGAACCCCGGCAGCACACCGCCGAAGGAGGTGGGATCGCATCCCGCCAGCAGCAATCCGCCGGCTTTGACGAAGTCGCGCTCGAATTGCATTTCCTTCTTGAGCGACACCGCGCTCAAGGGGTCGTTTTCCTCGGCGATCGCGCTGCGAACCCGCAGGTACGTCGACCAAGCCGCCGGGCTGAGCGCGTCCTGCGCGCGCAGCATCTTGCTCATGGTGGGTTTATTCGGCACCGTGATTTCAAACACCGCCAACGTCGAGGTCACCGCCACATGGTGGCTGACCAGATCGCGAATCATGTCCTGTACCGGCGCGCCTTCGATATCCACATTCTTCGCAAAATCCTCAGCCGCCTCCTTCGCCGGACAAATGCCGGGCTTCTTGCCGGGCAGAAACTCGGTGTCGACGACGATGCCGTGCTCGAGATTGTCGATCCCAAGGGCCGCGGCTTCCCTGAAGCCCACCGCGCACAGATGCCCGGTTATCTTCAAGCCCTTGGCGTGGGCGTGTTCGACGGCAACCTTGAGCTCTTCGGGCTTGATGCCCATGTAAGCCTTGAACGAAGTCACCCCCTCCGCTGCCCAATAATCCACGGTCCTGCCCGCATCCTCCGGATCGCTCAAGGTATGCAGCTGCGGCGCGATACTCAATAGATCGCCGATATACGGGCCGGTGATGCGCAGCTTTGGTCCCGGTTTTTCTCCCTTATCGATGAGCTTCTTCAAGGACAAGTCGGTGTAGGGCTCCATGCTGCCGGTGGTGCGTGCGGTCGTGACGCCGCCGGCCAGATACAGGCGCGGCCCGCTGTCGATCATCTCGACCCAAAACGGCAGCCCATCTTTGCCTCGGTCGGGACCCGTATAAAAGAGATGCTCGTGCATTCCCACCAGGCCCGGGATCACCGTCTTTCCCGACAGATCCAAAACCTTGGCATTCGCCGGCAACGCGCCTTTAACCTTCGCGCTCTGCACGCGGCTGATCTTGCCGCCCTCGATGTCGATGCGCTGATCCTCCACGGGCGCCGCGCCCGTGCCGTCGATGACCCGCACGTGCATGAGCACCAATATCGGTGAATCCTCGATGACGTAGGATTTAAGGCCGGCGGGAGCCTGCGCAATCGACGTCCCCGGCGAGACCGAGACAGCCGCCGCCAGCAACAACCCTATTTTCGCTCCACGCTTCACTGTTCTTTCTCCTGCCGCTTGAGTTCTTGTTCGATCCAGATTGCTGCTGTAATCATCCCGCTTACTCTTGTAAAAAGGGCCGACAAGGATACCGTGCTAAAATGCGCCAGGCACGTGCTACGCTAACCGAAGTGAAACTCAATTTGAAACGCATTGCGGCGCCGGCGGCGTACATTGTTCTGCTGGCTTGCGCGGCCATAACGTCCGCGAATGCGACCACGTACACGCTCGCCAAACCCGACGACACCGTCGTCGGGCAAGACCAGACCGTCAAAACCGTTTACGAAGACACCCTCTACGATCTGGCGAGGAAGTTCAGCCTAGGCTCGGAAGAAATCATCCGGGTCAATCCCGGCGTGGATCCCTGGTTGCCCGGCGCAGACAAGGAACTCGTGGTTCCGAACCGGCACATTTTGCCGCCCGGGCCGCACGAAGGAATCGTCGTTAACCTTCCCGAGCATCGCCTCTACTATTACCCGAAGCCGAAGCGCGGCGCTCCCATCGAAGTGATCACGTATCCCGTCAGCATCGGCAAGATGGACTGGCGCACACCGCTCGGCCTCACCCGCGTGATCCAAAAGGAAAAGAACCCGACCTGGTATCCGCCGGAGTCGGTACGCAAAGAACATGCCGCGGCGGGCGATCCTCTGCCGCCCAAGGTGGGACCCGGTCCCGATAATCCGCTCGGGGCCTACGCCATGCGCTTGGCCGCCGGCAATGGCACGTATCTCATTCATGGCACCAACAACCCCATTGCCGTGGGGCTGGCCGTAACTCACGGCTGCGTACGCATGTATCCCGACGATGTGGAAGCGCTGTTCCCGCTGATCCCGGTCGGCACGCCGGTGCGCCTGATCAATGTGCCGGTGAAAGTGGCATGGATCGACGGAGAACTTCTGCTCGAGGCGCATCCGCCGGTTGACGCGCAAGGTCAGAGCTTCGAGCCCGACATCGATCAATTTTCCGACTTGCTCAAGTCCGCGGTCGGCGATACCACCGTCGCGATTCATTGGGACTACGCCCGCGAAGTATTGCAAAAGGCCGATGGCGTCATCGCCACGGTAGGCCTCGAAGCGGAGTTGCCCGCCGCGACCACCGCCGACGTCAGCAAATAGCGGCGCGCTTTTCGCTCCCATAAGCCTCGGACCAAGGCTCCTCGGCCGAGATCCCCCGTCCCTGCACATAGTCGACGCCCATGCGCTTCAGCGCAGCCAGCGTCGAATCGTTTTCCACCCACTCGGCGACGGTGCGAATTCCCATCGCGCGCGCAACTTTGTGCATGGATTCCACCATGGCAAAAGCCACCGCATCGCGGGTCATGTCGCGCACGAAGCTACCGTCGATTTTCAGGATGTCGACGGGCAAGCCTCGCAGATAACCATAAGAAGACATCCCGCTGCCAAAATCGTCCAACGCCACGGCACAGCCCAGATCCTTGAGACGGTTCATCACCCTCACCGCCGTGGCGAGCCGCGAGATCGCGGCCGTTTCCGTCAGTTCGAAGCCGATGCTCCCGCGCGGCAGCTGATAATGCGCCAACCGCTCGCCGATAAAATCGGCTAAGTCCGGGTTGTCGAGTGAGGCCCCGGAAAGATTGATCATGCAGCGCGGTGCAGTCACGCCCGGCTGCGCGCGCCTGCTCTGCTCTGCAAAGGCATGCTCGATGACCCAACGGTCAAGTTGAGGCATGAGACCGAAGCGCTCGGCGGCCGGGATAAAGAACCTCGGCAGCACAATCTGCCCCTCTTCATCGCGCAGCCTTAGAAGCACCTCGTGAGAGCTGGCCGGCTCGCCCGCACGAGCGCGGGTCGAGCGGATCTCCTGCGTATAGAGTTCGAAGCGATCCTGCTCCAGCGCGGCATGTAACCGAGTCACCCACCCCATCTCACCGCGGCGGTCGTCGATGTCGCGATCGTCTGCGCTGTAGAGGTGAACGCGATTGCGGCCGTTCTCTTTCGCTGCATAACAGGCCCGATCTGCGGCACGCAATACGTCCGTCGCCGTGTGCAGCGAAGAGTCGTTGTGGACCAGCCCGACACTGGCGTTCACGGCAAAAAGCCGGCCTTCACTCAAAAAACGCAACGCCTCGATACTCGAACGTATTCGTTCCGCGATTTGTATGGCGTCTTCCAGCGCGCAGCTGGGGAGCACCAAACCGAACTCATCGCCACCGAGGCGCGCCAGCAAATCGCCCTCGCGCAACTGCTCGCGAATCAGCGCGCCGACCCGCCTTATCAGCTCATCGCCGGCGGCATGGCCCCCGGTATCGTTCACAATCTTGAATTGGTCGAGGTCGATGAAGGCCGCGGCGTAGGTCGCGCCCGTGGTTTGGCAATGCTGCAGCGTTACTTCCAGCTGATGCTCGAAGCAAGAACGGTTGGCAAGGCCCGTCAAGGCATCATGGGTGGCTTGATGGCGTAGCTGGTCGGAAAGGCGTCGTTCGAGCGTCACGTCTCGCATCACCAGAACCAATCCGACCACCTCGCCATCGTGATTCCTCAGGCGCGCGGCACGCTCCCCGATCGGGGTGGTGCTGCCGTCGCGGCGGATCAGTTCTGAAGCATGCCCCGTAACCAGGGAATCGTTCACCTCGGACATGAAGTGCTCGATCGCATCTCCAATCAGGGGACCTTGGCCCTGCCCGGCCTGAGCCAGCCGAAAAACCTCCTCGAGAGGCCGCCCGCACGCCTCCGCCATGCGCAGGCCAGTCATTTGTTCCGCAGCATGGTTAAGAAACTGCACCATGCCCAATCGGTCGGTGGAGATCACCGCGTCGCTGATCGAACTCAACAACACCGCAGCGCGTTCGTGCTCGTCGAATGCGGCGCTTTCGCTCGCCCGCAGACTCGTTGCCATCTCGTCGGTGCGCCTCACAATGCGCCGAGCCGCGAGGTAACCGGCCACCAGCAGCAACGCCGTGCTGATCGCGAGGAAGGCAGCCAGCGCGAGCGATAGCCCGCGCGCGTTGGCGCCGACCGCCTGCGCAAACCTGCCTTCCAGAATGGCGACGGGCGCGTGAATGGCGTCGATCTCGCCATCGAGGGCACGGACTTGACGTTGATTCAGTTCCCCTTCGGCTGCCCGCGCCTGTAGACGCAGCTTGAGCGGCAGATACCGCTCGTACTCCTGATCGGCCTCGGCCCAAACGTCCAGCGGTTTTTGCCACGCGGGTGCCAACCGCATGGCGCGGAACAGCCACATCATGCCGTCGATTTCCGCGGCATCATTGCCACCGGCGGCAAAACCGCGGCGCGCGTATGCATAGTCCGGACTGTCTTTGAGCAGTTCCCGTCTCGCAGCTCGATCGCCTTCCCAGATGCCGATGGGACCGTCCGTTTCCTTCAGATGCGCATCGCTGGGTGCGGCCAGGTACCGATGCATGGCTGCATTGACATCGCCTTCCGCGCCAATCCAAACCGCAAGTCCGCTCACGTAAGCGCGCATGGCCGACAAGGCCTGGATGCTGCCAAACGAAATCAGCAGCATGATGATCATGCCGGCAAGGAACGGCCACGTAACCGCGAGGACACTGTGACTGGAATGTGCAGCGTTGTTTTTCACGTTGCAGCTATGGTGGGTCCGCCGAAAACATCGAGTACAGAGCGAGCGCCAGGAGCACCGCAGCAATCGCCGTTGTGCGATTTGCTGGGAAATGAATGGCCATCGCGTATTGAGCCATGTTGGCCCAGTCGAGTCTGTGCGTTACCCCGCAATGCGCCGCATCGCTGCAATTTGTGCGTCTATCGCCTCGAGGCGCGCAACTTGTTTTAACGGATTTTTATTTGATGGCCAGGATAAGCGCGCTGAGTTCCTGGTCGAGCTGGCCTAGATAATTCGTCAGGCGCTCTGTGACATTCAAAGCTTCGGTTCCTTCCGCGTGGGCCTCTGCAAGGCGCTCTATCGCGCTCGCATGCGAGCTTAGGGAATTGAAGTTCAGCATCGCGGCCGTGCCGCACATCTGATGCGCCAAATGCTCCAGTTCCCCGCAGGCCCCGGCCTCGCCGCGGCGCAATCGAGCAGCCATCTCCCGCAACGACTGTAGATCCCGGACGCAGCGCTCCAGGAATTGCCCCGCCAGCTCCTGGACTCGCTCGCGTATCCTGGCGCGTTTTTCGGGTGAATCAATGATTTGGCAGTCCCTCCCAAAGTGCCAAGACCTGCTCGCCGAGTTTCATGGGATCGAACGGTTTGGCGATCACGCCGGCCGCGCCGAGATCTCGAAACTGCGCGATTTCTTTCGGCATGGCTTTGGCGGTCACGAAAATCACCGGTATCGCTTTGAGCGACGGGTCTTTTCGCATACTGCAAAGCGTCGCGGGCCCGTCCATGGTCGGCATCATGACATCCAGGAGCACGAGTTGCGGTTTCGAGATCGACATGGCCTTGAGGGCCTGTTCGCCGGACGCGCACGTGCTCACCGCAAGGCCATCGATCAAACCGAGCGCCATCGCGGCGATCTCCCGAATATCCGGCTCATCATCCACATACAGAACGGCCGTCAGATGCACGCGTTGCGTACGAGGTCTATCGAGTGGAAGCATTCGGCTCAGGTTGCGAGACCCGGTTGCGCCCCGCATCCTTGCTCTTGTAGAGATATTGGTCAGCATGATCCAGCAGCATTGCGACGGTAGCCGTGTCGCGCTTGGGCATGGCTTGCAACCCGCTGACTCCGATGCTCACGGTTATGAAACTCGTTCCCGCACCCAGGTGCAGCGGCATTGCTTCGACTGCCTTTCTGAGCTTTTCCGCAACGACCGCCGCACCCGCAAGATCCGTCTGCGGCAGCACCACGGCAAACTCTTCTCCGCCGAGTCGCGCGCACCAGTCGTACTCGCGCGGCAGGCACTTCTTGATGCGCTTCACGAGTTCTTGCAGCACGAGGTCGCCTGCGGCGTGGCCATGCGTGTCGTTCACCCGTTTGAAGTGATCGACATCCAGCACCAAGAGCGATACTTCGGTTCTAAATCGGCGTGCACGCTTGAGCTCCCCGCGCAGATAGCGATCGAAATATCGCCGGTTGTGCGCACCTGTCAAAGGATCGGTCATTGCCATCCGGCGCCGGTCTTCGATCGCGCTTTTGAGCGAATGCTCCAGAGACAACACGCGCGTGGCAGCGTTCAACCGACCGATGATCTGAGCGTCAGACACGCGCTTGCTCAAGTAGTCGTCGGCACCCGCTTCCAAACCGAGCAGCACGTCTTTCTCAGCGTCATGCGCGGTCAATAGCAAGATATACACATAGCCGGGCCAGGTTTGCTCGCGAATGGCGCGACACAACTGCAGGCCATCCATACCCGGCATGCTGCGGTCCAAAATCACGATCGACATGAAGTCCTGTTTCAACATCGCCAGCGCTGCCGCCGCATTGGTGGCTGTGTGGACTTCGTAGCCGGTTTCCACGATGGGCATTTTCAAACGCTGCAGAATGATCTCATCATCGTCCACGATCAGCACTTTCGGTGTGCTCATCATCGTCAATGCCAGAGTCTGCGTGGTCGTGCCGATATCCTCGCTCGTTGCATGCGAGTGGCCGGCCTCTGGCTCAGCAACGGTGCTCAACTGCGGTGCCGCCTCCAATGAATTGAGCGGATTTCGTTTCTCGGATGCGACCAGAGCAGCGCAGGCTTCTTTGAGCGTTACGCGCAAGGCGGCGGTACTGAGCGCTGCGTTGATTCGCGCGTGCAACTCGATCTCGGGAACTTTTTTCGACAGAAAGTCATCGACTCCGGCCGCATAACCGCGCTCGTAGTCGATCTTGCTGTCCTTCGCGGTCAGCATGACGATGTAAGTCTCGCTCATGCCCCTGGCGCGTACGTGCTCCGCCAATTCGATTCCATCCATTCCCGGCATCAGCCAGTCGGTCACCAGCACCGGAAAGTAGCGCTTGCCCATCAGGGCGAGCGCCTCGTGACCGTCCTTCGCCCGCACGACGTCGAAGCCGCGCGCAACCAGCGGATCGCCGATCAAGGCGCGCTCGATTTCATCGTCGTCGACGACCAGGATGCTCATCGGTTGGGCTTGCGTCAGCACTTTCATGCGGCTGGTAATGACGCCGGTATTGATCGCGTCCTCGTCGGAATCGGTCACCTTCTTTCCGAACGGGTACGCCTCGGCCAGATCGAACACCGCTGGGAGTTCTTCCTCCCGCGGCGCGACTGAATTCAACACTTTTTGAATGGCACGTTCCGACATAACTGACTTCCTTGTAATCACTTCGTACACACGGTAAGAAATTCAATCGACTGGCCGCCCCGCCTGCTGAGGCCGAGTAGGCGCCTTTGCCGTCACAGCGACCGGCATTGCGTCGCACATGCGGGATTCGCGGGCGGATGAATCGCAATACGAGGGATCGCGCACACTATATATTCCGCCATGCGCGAAGAATGGCTTTTGTAAGGTCATCCAAGGTTTGCCCCTTCCATTGACTGCAGCTGACGCACCGTCAGAGTCCACCACCGGAAGGCTCAAACCCCTACACATGACTTCAGCACGCAAATCTTCAGTTATCCCGGTGGCACTCGCCGTTGCCATCGATGCAAGGGGTGCGGATGACCCATTGAAGACACTCGCCCTCCAGGCGGCGATTTTCAACAACTCGGACTTCTCGAGCATCGCCACCGATCCCTACGGCGTGATTCAAATATTCAATGTGGGCGCCGAGACACTGCTTGGATATTCGGCCGCCGAAGTCATCAATAAGATCACGCCGGTGCAGCTTCACGATCGAAAGGAATTGATTGCGCGAGCCAAGGAGCTGAGCATCCAGTTTGGCGAGGTGATTGCGCCGGATTTCGCGTCGTTGGTCTATAAAGCCTCGCGGGGAATGGAGGATATCTACGAACTGACCAAGATCCGCAAGGACGGCGGCCGCTTCCCGGCAATCGTATCGGTCACGGCGTTGCGCGACGAGCAAAGCGACATCATTGGGTATCTGTTCATCGGCACGGACAATACGACGCGCAAGCTGGCGGAAGAGACCTTGCTCAAGGCCGGCGCTCTGCAAAGGGCCATTTTCAACAGCGCCAATTTCTCGAGCATCGCCACCGATGCAAAGGGCGTGATCCAAATCTTCAACGTAGGCGCCGAGCGGATGCTCGGCTATACCGCGATCGAAGTGGTGGACAAGATCACCCCGGCGGATATCTCCGACCCCCAAGAAGTCATCTCGCGCGCGCATGCCTTGAGCATCGAGCTGGAGACGCCTATCGCGCCCGGATTCGACGCGCTGGCTTTCAAGGCCTCGCGCGGCATCGAAGACATCTACGAACTGACCTATATTCGCAAGGATGGCAGCCGGTTCCCCGCAGTGGTTTCCGTTACTGCCTTGCGCGATGCGCAGAAAGCCATCATCGGCTACTTGCTGATCGGCACCGACAACACGGCGCGCAAGCGGGCAGAAGAGGCCCTGCTCAAGGCCGGCGCCCTGCAAAATGCCATCTTTAACAGCGCCAATTTCTCGAGCATTGCCACCGATGCAAACGGCGTCATCCAAATCTTCAACGTGGGCGCCGAACGGATGCTCGGCTATACCGCGATCGAGGTCGTGAACAAGATCACGCCGGCGGATATCTCCGATCCACAAGAAGTGATCTCGCGCGCGCGTGCCCTGAGCATCCAGCTGGAGACGCCCATCGCGCCCGGATTCGACGCGTTGGCGTTCAAGGCCTCGCGCGGCATCGAGGACATCTACGAACTGACCTATATCCGCAAGGACGGCAGCCGGTTCCCGGCAGTCGTCTCCGTCACGGCATTGCGCGATGCGCACAATGCCATCATCGGCTACCTGCTGATCGGTACGGACAATACGGCGCGCAAGCAGGCGGAAGAAGCCTTGCTCAAGGCTGGCGCCCTGCAAAATGCCATTTTCAACAGCGCTAATTTCTCGAGCATTGCCACCGATGCAAAGGGCGTCATCCAAATCTTCAACGTAGGCGCCGAACGAATGCTCGGCTATACGGCGATCGAAGTCGTGGACAAGATCACGCCGGCGGATATCTCCGATCCACAAGAAGTTGTCTCCCGGGCGCGTGCCCTGAGTGTCGAGTTGGAGACGCCCATCGCGCCCGGATTCGACGCGTTGGCGTTCAAGGCCTCGCGCGGCATCGAGGACATCTACGAACTGACCTACATCCGCAAGGACGGCAGCCGGTTCCCGGCAGTGGTATCCGTTACGGCGTTGCGCGATCCGCACAATGCCATCATCGGCTACTTGCTGATTGGCACGGACAATACCGCGCGCAAGCAAGGGGAAGAGGAACGCACCAAGCTGGACCAGCGGCTGCGCGATCAACACTTCTACACCCGCTCCCTGATTGAATCCAATATCGATGCGCTGATGACCACCGACCCGCGCGGCATCATCACCGACGTCAATAAAGAGACCGAGGCGCTCACGGGGTGCACACGCGACGAATTGATAGGCGCCCCCTTCAAAAATTACTTCACGGACCCGATTCGAGCCGAGGCGGGAATCAATCGCGTATTGGCCGAAGGCAAGGTCACGAACTACGAGCTCACCGCCCGGGCGCGCGGCGGGAAGCTCATCGTGGTGTCGTACAACGCGACCACGTTCCACGATCGCGACCGAAGACTGCAGGGCGTGGTCGCCGCGGCGCGCGACGTCACGGAACTGAAGCGCTTCGAGCACGCCTTACAGCAGAAGAACTTCGAGCTCGAAGAAGCGAGCCGGATGAAATCGGAGTTTCTCGCCAACATGTCGCATGAGCTGCGGACACCCTTGAACAGCATCATCGGCTTTTCCGAGGTGCTCAAGGACGGACTGCTCGGCACACTGAGCGACCAACAGCGCGGCTGCCTTGGGAACATTTTCAGCAGCGGCAAGCATCTGCTCTCGCTGATCAATGACATCCTCGATTTGTCGAAAATCGAAGCCGGCAAGATGCTGCTCGATCTAGAATCGGTGGAAGTGTCTTCATTGTTTGCCGATTGCCTGTCCACGTTCAAAGAGACATCGATAGAGCGCCGCATTGTTTTGGAACTCAAGATGGGCGGGGAACTTCAGGCCATGCAGGTGGACCCGCGCAAGGTCAAGCAAATCCTCTACAACCTGCTGTCGAACGCCTTGAAGTTCAGCGAAGAAGGCGGCCGGGTAACCTTGAGTGCCGGCATCGTATCGCGTGCAAATATTGCGCAATGCGTCGCTTCGCCCAACAGCCGATACTTTCCCTTGCCGAACGATGAATTCGCCGAGTTTCTCGAGATCCGCGTCGCCGATCTCGGAATCGGCATGTCGAGCGAGGCCTTGGAGCTATTGTTCAAGCCTTTCAGCCAACTGGATAGCGGCTTGGCTCGAAAATTTGAGGGCACCGGGCTTGGTCTGGCCATGGTGAAGATGCTCACCGAGCTGCACGGGGGCACGGTCGGGGTCGAGAGCATCCAAGGCAAAGGCTCATGTTTTACAGCCTGGCTACCCGTCAGGGCCCAGACCTCGGCATCGACCTCAACCAGCGCCGCCGCGACTGTGAAAGCGGTGGCCTTGGATATCAACGCCGCTGCGATAAAAGGTACCGCGCTGGTGGTGGAAGACGACACGAAGTCCGCGGAATTGATCCGGGTGCAACTCGAGACGGGAGGGTTCAATGTCGTGCACGCCGCTTCCGCAGAAGAAGCACTGATCGTCGCTGCCCAGCAGCCATTAACCCTCATCACGCTCGACATCATGATGCCGAACATGGACGGCTGGGAGTTCCTCGCACGCATCAAACAAGCGCCGGACCTCAGGCGCATCCCCGTTGTCATCATCTCCATTGCAGCGGACCGCGACAAAGGCTTCTCGCTTGGGGCGGCGGCGGTCATGCAAAAGCCCATTTTGCGGCAGGAATTATACGACTCCCTGGTTGATCTTCAGCTTCTGCCGGTCGCGTCCGGTAAGACGCTCAAGGTCCTGATAGTCGACGACGAGCCGAAGGCAGTGGATCTGATCGCCTTGCGCATCGCGGGCCTGGCTACCACGGTGCTTCGCGCGTACGGCGGCCGGGAGGCAATCGATATCGCGCGGCGTGAACTGCCGAACGCCATCATTCTCGATCTCATGATGCCCGAGGTGAACGGCTTCGATGTGGTGCTCGCCCTGAATGCAGATCCCGATACAGCGCGCATCCCCATACTCGTGGTCACGGCTAAGCAGATCACCAACGATGACCGCGCGCAGCTTAGCCGCTATGTGGCAACAATCATGGAAACCACCGAGTTCAGCGCCGAGACCTTCTCCGCCGCGGTCAGCCGCGCCATGTCGGGCCGAGGATTGCCGGGCTAGTGGCAAAAGTTCTCGTCATCGAAGACAACGCCGCGAACATGAAGTTGGCGACCATCCTGCTGCAATCGGCCGGCCATACGGTGCTCGGCGCGAGCGACGCAGAGACTGGACTGACGCTCGCCCGCGAGCAACAACCCGGCCTGATTCTGATGGACATCCAGCTATCAGGCATGGATGGCCTCGAAGCGACCAAGCTGCTCAAACAATCCGACGCCACGCAAGGGATACCGGTGATCGCCCTCACCGCACTGGCAATGAAGGGAGATGAAGAGCGCATCCGGGCCGCCGGCTGTGACGGGTACATCGCCAAGCCTGTCGGTTACCGGGAGTTTCTCGCGCTCATCTCGTCCCACTTGGAGCTGGCAGCATGAGCGCGGTGCTTCAGATTGCCGAACGTCCGCCGCGAATTCTCATCGTGGACGACGAGCGCCACAACCGTCTATTGCTCGAGCTCATGTTGGCGCCCGAAGGCTTTCAGCTTCTAACCGCCGCCAATGGGGAAGAAGCACTAAAAATGGTGGCGCGCCAGCCCCCGGACGTCATCCTGCTGGATGTGATGATGCAGGGAACCAATGGTTTTCAAGTAGCGGACAAGATCAAGAGCAACGCCGCCACCAAGAACATCCCCATCATCATGGTTACGGCGCTTGATGATCGCGAATCCAGGATGCAGGCGCTGGGTGCTGGGGCCGAGGACTTCCTCACCAAGCCCGTCGATCGGGCCGAGCTCTGCATGCGGGTGAGAAATTTATCGCGCCTCAAATCCTACGGCGACTATTTTGAACAACAGGCCGCCCTGCTCAGCGAGCAGGCCGCCCTGCTCGATCTGACTCAGGACGCCGTCGTCGTGCAGGACTTGCAAGGCCTGGTGCTGTTTTGGAGCCGGGGTGCCGAGACCCTCTATGGCTGGCCGCGTGCCGAGGCACTCGGCAAGAACGCCAGCGAACTCTTGCGCGCGGAATTCCTAGAACCTGACCGGCGTCCGGAGGAGGCGCTCTTGACCGATGGCCGCTGGGAAGGCGAGGCCACACATCGCACGCGCAAGGGCGAGCGCCTGGTTGTCGCCAGTCGCTGGGCCTTGCAGCGCGACGCAGCCGGCCTGCCCGCGCGCGTCCTGACCATCAACAGCGACATCACCGACCGCAAGGGATTCGAAGACGCCATCAAGGCGAGTGAAGAAACCTTTCGCGCAGCGATGGAGCATGCCTCCATCGGCATGGCGCTGGTCGAGCCGCGCGGCCGGTGGCTCAAAGTCAACAACGCCATGTGCGAAATGCTCGGTTACACCGCGGCCGAGTTGCTGGAGACGGATTTCCAGAGCATCACCCATCCCGATGACCTGAAGAACAACCTAGAACTGGGACGGCAGTTGTTCGCGGGTACCATCCAGACATACCAGATTGAAAAGCGCTACCTGCATAAGGACGGTCACCTCATTTGGTGCTTGTTGAATGTATCGCTGGTGCGCAACGCCGACGGATCGCCACGATATTTCGTGTCGCAGATTCAGGACATCACGGCGCGCAAAGAGGTGGATCGCATCAAGAGCGAACTGATCGCCACGATCTCACACGAATTGCGCACCCCGCTCACCGCGATTCGCGGTTCCTTGGGCCTGGTCAATGGCGGGGCAGCGGGCGCGCTGCCCGAAAAGGCCGCCCAACTCATCGAAGTTGCCTACCGCAATAGCGGTCGGCTGACGCGCATCATCAATGACATCCTCGATGTGGAAAAGCTCGACAGCGGCAAAGCATCGCTCGAGCTGTCGATCCAGCCGCTGGCGCCATTGGTGGAGCAAGCGGTCGAGGAAAATCGCGGCTACGCGCAGAGCCATCAGGTGACCTTTGTCGTGCGTAGGATGTTTCCCGACATCCTGGTGAGGGTCGACCCGAATCGGCTGTTGCAGGTGCTCGCCAATTTGCTTTCAAATGGCGCCAAGTTCTCGCCGGAGGCCGCTGCGGTCGAGATCAGCATGAGCCGCAAGGGAGCCCATGTCCGCGTTTCGGTCACAGACCACGGTCCCGGAATACCACTGGCATTTCGCAAGCGTATCTTTCAACGTTTCTCGCAGGCAGACGGCTCGGACAGCCGACAGAAGGGTGGAACAGGCCTGGGATTGACCATTTCCAAAGCGCTGATCGAACAGATGGGGGGCACGATCGGATACGAAAGCCGCCCCGGAATTGCCACCGCATTTTTCTTCGATCTGCCCGCGCTTACCACTGCGGATGTCGCGGCTCTGTAGTTACCTACTGCAAGGCAAGTAGGGGTATCCCTCAGTGCGGTAGCGAACAGTAAACCGCGACGCAGCACGGCATAATTGGCTATGCATTACGTGACGGGACGCAACCGACGCCTGCTTCGCTTCACCCTTCTCCATGCGACCATGCGCGAGTGCAAATGAGTACCCGTGTGCTTGTTGTCAGCGACAACGAAGTCCTGATCGACAAGCTCACGCACTCGGTTTTGAACGCACACGGCGACAGCCTCGATATCACCTGCGTCCCTCGGCTGGCGGAGGCCATCACCCGGCTTAAGGCGCATGACGACATCCAAGCGCTGCTCCTGGACTGGGATCTGCCCGGCGCACGCGGCTTCGAAGCCCTGCTGGCGCTGACGAATGCGGCGCCGCAGTTGCCCCTTGTCGTGTTAGGCAATGACCGCGATCTCGCGCAGCAGATGAACCTGGTCCGGCATGGTGCGGAAGACTACTTGCTCTACAGCCGCATCGATGCCGAGACGCTGCTCAACAAGGTGCACAAGTCCATCGCGAGAAAGGCCAGAGAAGGTGTTCTCTTCAATAACAAAGAGCGCGCTCAGGTCACGTTGGACTCCATCGGAGACGCGGTCCTGAGCACAGACCGTGCCTGGCGTGTCACCTTCTTGAATCCCATGGCCGAGAAGTTCTTGGCATGGTCTTATACGGAAGCGGCCGGCCGGCACCTATCGGAAGTCTTCCCCGTGATCGATGCCGCCACGCGCGAGCTGCTGGTGCCGCAGCTCGAAATGGAGATCGGCAATGGGCGCACGGTGCTGCTGCCGCCCAACTGCGTGCTGGTGCGGCGCGACGGCAAGGAGCTGTCGATAGAAGATTCGGCGGCACCGATTCGCGATCAAAACGGCAACATTTCAGGCGCGGTGATCGTATTTCGCGATGTCAGCGAGACGCGCGCCATGACCGAGAGGATGGCCCATCTCGCAGAACACGACATTCTCACCTCGCTTCCGAATCGAGCGCTCTTGGATGACCGCCTCGATCAAGGCATCGCCCTCGCGAAGCGCCATGGCCGGCGGCTGGCGATTTTGTTCGTCGACTTGGACCACTTCAAGCATATCAACGATTCTTTGGGTCACTTGATCGGCGATCAGCTGCTGAAAGCCGTCGCCCAGCGCATCACGCCCTGCATCCGAACTTCGGACACCGTCAGCCGGCAAGGCGGCGATGAATTCATCGTTTTGCTGTCGGAAGTGGTCAAAGCCGAGGACGCGGGACTTATCGCCGAAAAGATACGGCTCGCCGTGATCGCGCCCTACTCGATTGCCAATCACCACCTGCACCTGAGCGCCAGCATCGGGGTCAGCGTCTACCCGGAAGACGGCGCGGACTCGGAGAGTCTGATTCGCAGTGCCGACACCGCGATGTATCACGCCAAGGAGAAGGGCCGCAACAACAGCCAGTTCTTCAGGACAGAAATGAATGTGCACGCCGTGGAGCGGCAGACCATCACCGGCGATCTGCGACACGCGCTGGCCCGCGATGAGTTCATCCTCGAATACCAGCCGAAAATCAATTTGCTCACGGGCGCAATTGCCGGTGTCGAGGCGTTGATCCGCTGGCGGCATCCCAGCCGAGGTGTGCTTTACCCCATCCAATTCATTCCCATCGCCGAAGATTGCGGCCTCATCATCCCGATCGGCCGATGGGCGCTGCGCGAGGCATGCACCCAGGCGCAATCCTGGCTTGTCAAAGGCCTAGAATTCGGCACCATGGCCGTCAACATATCGGCGGTCGAATTTCGCAGCGACCAGTTCTTCGACGGCGTGTGCAGCATTCTCGAATCGACCGGGCTCCCGCCGGAGTACCTGGAACTCGAGCTGACCGAGACCGCCGTGATGCGCAACTTCGAGTCCACCGGTCTTGTCTTGCAAGCCTTGAGTGCCATGCATGTGCGCATCGCCGTCGATGATTTCGGTACCGGGTATTCCAATTTGAGCTACTTAAAGCGATTTCCGATTAATTCGTTGAAGCTCGACAAGTCCTTCGTCCACGATATTGCGAACAGCCCCAACGTGGCCACAATCGTGCGCTCCGTGATTCGCATGGGCCAAAATTTGAACTTGCGGGTCGTCGCCGAAGGCATCGAGACAGAGCAGCAGCTCAAGTTTCTGCGCGCGCAGGAGTGCGCGGAGGGGCAGGGCCATTATTTCAGCAAGTCGGTGCCTGGCACTGAGTGCGAATCGTTGCTGCGGGCCAGGGCACTGCACTGGACTTGGCAATTTCGCCCTCTGGCATTGCAACGAAGCAAATGACTGAAGGATTATCTATGGCACAACACTGGAACGGTTTCGAACATCGCTGGGGATCACGCTTGGCGGTCACCATACCGGTTCAGGTAGCTGCACAGCCCATGCGCGTAATCGATGGCCGCATCAATAACTTGAGCACGAGCGGCGCGCTGATGGAAGCCGCGGCCGACCTGCGGCTGCATACCCTCGTCGAGGTGACGATTCATTTGCCTCCGCCGTCGAATCGCTCGCAGACGGTTCTCGCGCATGTCGTGCGCAAGCTTGACCACAAGGTAGGTCTCGAGTGGCACGAATTCGCACCCCAAGTGGTCCGGGAACTGCTGCGGGCCCGCTCGAACGTGATGCGCGGGCGAATCTAACCGAAGCGTGCAATCTCTTGTTCGGTCAGTGCGCGCCATTGGCCTTTGGCCAATTCGCCCAACCGCAGCGGGCCGATCGAGACCCGAATCAAGCGCAGCACGGCGATTTCAAACGCACCGAGCAAGCGGCGTATCTGCCGGTTGCGCCCTTCGTCGAGCACGATTTCGAGCCATGCATTTTTTTGACCGCTGCGTACGCAGCGGGCGGATTTTGCGCTGAGCAGTTCCCCATCGACCGTCGTGCCCTGCTCGAGACGCCGCAGCAAGTTCGCGTCCGGCACGCGGTCGATCTGCACGTGATAGGTTTTGTCGAGGCCGGAGGAGGAGCGAGTCACGCGGGCTCCCCAAGCAGGATCATTGCTGAACAACAACAGGCCCTCGCTCGCCTTATCGAGTCTTCCAAGCGGCGCGAGCCAGGGCAAAGCGGCGTCCTTAAAGCAGCTGTAAACCGTATCGCGGCCCTGCTCATCGCTTGCGGTGGTGACGAGTCCGCGGGGTTTGTTCAGCATGACGACCATGCGCGCACGCGCTTCTTCTCGGTCATCGAGTTTGATTCGATCGGCGCCGCGGCTCACGGGGTATTCAGGGTCGGTTACCACGCGGTCATTGACGCTGACGCGGCCTTCGCGCACCCATTTCGCCGCCTGAGTGCGCGAGCCGAGTCCTAACTTCGAGATCATCCGCGCCACCCCGTATCGCGGCGGCCTCGAACTCATGGATAGAGCGATACCGTGGCCTTGGATGTCTTGCCCAAGGCGCTGCCGTTGCTGGGGTTGCTGAGAACGACGTAGAACGCTTGGGGGTGTTTTCGAGAAGCGTCGGGAACGATTTTAACAAAGAGACTGACGGTACGCACGCCGGCGGGGAAAAATGCCGTCGTGGGCCCTTGCGACACAAAGTCGGTGCCGGCAAGCGCGGAGCCCTCCTCGGTGCGCCATTGGAAACTAGTGGTGCCTTTGGTTCCCGATGAGCGACGCACGCGAATCTCCGCGAATTTCTGGCTGGGTCGAATCGAATAGGCAGCGGATGCAAAACCGATCCTCTCGGTGTTGTCGACCGGTCGCGCCGGTGTCGGGGCTGCCCGTACTTTTGGGCTGGGCGCCTCGGGCGCGGGAGCGGCGGCTGTCGGCTCATCATTCTCTGCATCACGGATCAGACTGTCCAGGTTCAGCGGCGAGGAAACTGGGGCATCCGCGGTGTCGGCGGCTTCGACTACGGCGACAGCGGATGTCTTGGGACGGCTCAGCATTGCCCAGGTGATGCCGCCGGCGAGAATGACGGCGACCAATGCGATGAGCGCGGAAGCCGTCCCACCCTTCATGATGGGCAACCTCTTGACGTCCTGGGGCCGCGGTAGGGGGCCTAAGGGCTCGCTGCCAAGATTCAGCTCGGCAAGCCATTCGCGCACCGAGCGAGGACGATTCGCACGTTCCCAGGCCAGTCCCGCCGTTAGTGCCTTCCACTGCCGCGCGGTCAACCCGGGTGGCCGCCGCGGCGTCAATTTGAGGGTGCGCGCCTCGGTCGAGCGCAAATGGTTGAAGGGATGTTCTCCGGCGAGCAATTCGTAAGACATGCATGCCAGTGCAAAAAGGTCGTCCCGCGGATCAGGCTCGCCGCCTTCCAAGAGCTCGCACGACGCATAAGCAGGCGTTAACGCGGTGGCCGAGTCACCCGCGGTTCCAAAATCCAGTATGCGCACCTGTCCGCTGTTGGTGACCATGATGTTCTGCGGTTTCATGTCGCCATGAATGACCCGCCGCTCGTGCGCGTGCGCAAGACCACCCCCCACGTCGCGGATGATCGCCCAGACATAGTCGCGGGGCAGCGGCAGCGGATGAAATTTGCGCATCACGGCGGGTAGGTTTTCTCCGTCGATGAACTCCATCGTGAAGAATGGGAAGTCCTGGTCCAGATCCAGCTCGTAGACCTTGACGACGCTTTCGTGGGAGAGCGCTTGCGCACAATAGAATTCACGGCGCAGTTTCGAGAGCACGTCTGCGCGCCCGCGGGTCTGTGCATGCAAAACCTTGATCGCTACCCGCGCATCGGTTTCGGTGTGCTCGCTGCGCGATCGATCCAGGGCTTTGTAGACGGTGCCCATCCCGCCGCTGCCCAGTTGAGTCTCGATCACGTAACGGCCCCGCAGCACATCGCCGCGGCCTAATTTTGAGACCGGGTCGGGCGCCGGTGGGGGGATTACAGGTAGCTCCGCCGTCGCGCTGAAGTCGACGATGGGCTCGGTGGAGGAGGGAGCCAGATCGACAGTGATCCCTTCGTCCGCGCCGTTTTCGCGCTGGGCGATCTTGGATTTGATTGACCCAAATAGGTCGGCCGCCTGCTGGGTCTCGTCGCTCGGGTTGCGCCGTTGTCGTGTCATTGATGTATGTAGGAGCCCATTTAGCTCCGAATCGTACATTGTTACTAACCATAAGACTGGAGACCGATCCGCACAAAATGGATGCGTCAGCGCCGAATGTGCCCAGCCTGTGCGCTAATTCACTGTTTTGCCTATCCGGCCGGAGGAAGCGCCTGCACCAACAAGTGTTTACTACCCATAACCCTATGGTTATGGGTATTCGCCACATCGCGCCATAATTGCCCCACGGCCTTGCCACAAAGGCTTGTAAGACTCTTCCTCAAGGCGGTACCAGAAATTCAGCGGGAGCGAAGGATCATGGCGAGTCGTTTTGATGCGCTGCTCGAGTCGCTCGGGCGAGGCGTCGCGGTGACGGCAGGTGCAGTACGCGCCTTTTTCACGGCCGCGAACCGCCGCCGGCGCCTCGTGATCGTGGGCGTGCTCGCCCTCTTCGCGTACGCTCTCTATGTCCACCTGCCATTTGCCGCCGTACGGCGCGGCGAGGTGCTGGTGCGCACGGACTCAATCGATGGCTCGGCGATCGTTTACAGCGCGGGCACCGCGCTGGTGCTGCCCGGCATTCATCAGGTGCGCCGCTACTCGACACGCGACCAGGTGTATCGGCCGATTGAAAGCGCGAGCGCCACCGGCTCTGCACCATTCCAGTCGGTAGAGGGACTATCGATCGGCGTCGACTTGGCGGTGCGCTGGACCGTGGACCGTGCCCGCCTCGCGCAGATGTCAAAAGAGTTTCCTGACGATCTCAACGCGGATCTCGTGCGCCCTGCCGTGCAGGGAATCGTCTATCCCTTGTTCGCCCGATATTCCGTGCGCGAGATCTTCTCGAGCCGGCGCACCGAGATTCAACAGGAATTGATGACGGAGCTCACGCCAAAGCTTGCGGCGCTCGGGCTCTTGCTGCGTGGAGTCGATGTCGGAAAGGTTGATCTGCCGCGGGACTATCGCGCCGGAATGGAGAAGCTCCTCGCCGAGGAACTCGAGACCGAAAAGATTCACTACTCCCTCGAGCTGAAGGAGGCACAGGTTAAACAGATGCAGGTTGAGGCTGAGGCGGACAAAGTGCGGCGCCAAACGGCGGCCGAGGCCGCAGGCCAGGAGCAAGTCATCGCCGCACGCGCGCAGGAGGAGACGATGAAGCATATCCTGCCGTTCAAGCAAAAGCAGATTGAACAGCGCAAACTTGAGGCTGAGGCCGACAAAGTGGCGCGCATTCGCACTGCGGAGGGTGCCGCAGAGGCGCGCCGGATCGAAGCCAAAGGCGAAGCCGATTCGCGGCAAAAGCTCGCGGATGCAGAGGCGTACCGACTCGAGCTCGTGGGCAAGACCAACGCGGGCCAGATGGAGCGCGAAGGCTCACTGATCACGCACTACCCCCTGCTCATTCAAAAGACCCTTGCCGACAAGCTCTCCGATAAAGTGCAGGTCATCATCGCCCCGACGCCGGCAGCCGGCCATTTCATAGGCTCGAATCTCATCGGCACGCAGGGTTCGACGAGCCCCGACGATGCGGCAGCCGGAGCGAATTCTGACGCGGAGCACTTAAAGTGATCCTCGCCCTCGCCGCAAGCCTCGCCATCGTTGTCCAGGATCACACATCACTGCGCGCCGCGCCGCGCTCGAACGCTGCAGAGCTGACCCAACTCTGGCAGGGAGACGTTCTCGAGATACGCGGCGAGCGTGCCGGATATCTGAAAGTCTACGACTATCACCGCGAGCGAGGCGGCTATCTAAAGAGCGAGACGGTACGTCCTGTGGATCTCACCGAGGCCGCCGCGCCCGCGTTGCTGGCCGTGGTTCGTTTCCTGCGCGACAGCCCGGGGTCCGAGGCGCTTGGCATCAGCTACGGCGCGGCCTACCTCAAGGCCGTACCGGCACGAGCCATGACCGCGGAACCCTTCGATGCGATCGCGCGGATGGCCGAGCGGCTGGCTGACGAGGCCTCCGGCAGCGCCCATCACCTCGCCGGCTTCACCGCACACCTCGAAGTGGCGCAGCAGTTCGGCATTCGCATGCGCAACATCGAGCGCAATGGCCGAATGCAGGTGTGCTACGACGGCGAACTCTTCCGCCGCGTGTTGACATCGCCCGGCGCGACTTCCGAGCAGCGTGCGCACGCCGCCCTCAGCCTGACGAGGCCGGATTGCATCGACCCAGATTTGGGCCCCACTCCGCGCGCATCACTCGACACTGAACGGCGTGAGTTGCTCGAGCAGGTCGATGACCAGGAATTGAGCGCGATGACCAGGAGCCGTCTTCACGCCCGGCGCGCCGGGGTTTGGGCATCCATTGCTTACGAGCAGGCACGGCGCCGTGAGCCGCCCGACGTGGCGGCGCAGCGTTCCCTCTCCGAGCTTCTCGCTGTACAGGTGAACGATCTGGGTGATGACCGCCGAGCCGAGTACGACGACGCCGTGCTGCGGGTAAGTGCCGTGCGCTGGGCCGCCGTGATGCCGGCGCCCCAAGTGGGTGCCCTGATTCTGACCTCGACCCCCGGCGATCCAGGTCAAACCTGTATCGCGCTGGAAGAAGCGCCTCCACGGCGTGCGGCGCCGCTGGTGCGACGGTGTACATACGGGATCGTGTGGATGGCGTCCGCACAGGCGATTCCGCAAGGCGCGGCACTGGCGCTCGCCGTGCAGCCGCTTGAAGGCTGGCGCGAACTTTGGCTGTTTCATCAAAAGTCAGGAGCTTGGACAGTCGACGTGCTCTCCCCCGGAACGGACGTCCCCGAAGCAGGCTATGTGGAATTTGCCGGCTTCGCGCCAGGTCCGAAGCGCCTGCTCATCGCACGCGAGGTGAAGGACCGCGGGCGGTTTCAGCGACATTTCGAGGAGCTTAGGCTGGACGATCTCGCCCTGGTGCGACACGCGAGCGCTCCGGAACTGCTGCGCGATTTCGGCCGATGGCAGGACGCGGCGTGGCGGCGCGATACGCTCGCGCTTCGTTAAAGACCGCGTACCGGGCGTTGGCCGCACAGGTGCGCAACGAAGAGGCCGGTCCGTCACGAATGTGTAATCATTCACCGCTAACGTCCAGCTTCCAGGGATTGAGCTCTATGACAACAACCTTCGATTTCCTCCGCCGCGAGCCGGAAATTCGCGCCTATAAGCGAGGCCAGACGATTTTCAAACAGGGAGATCCGGGCTCGGACTGCATGTTCGCCGTGATCGAGGGGGCAATCAACATCGAATTAGAAGGCGTCAGCGTCGAGCGCGTCCTGCCGGTCGCCGTGTTCGGTGAAATGGCGCTCATCGACCAGCGACCCCGCAGCGCCACGGCGGTCGCAGCGACCGACAGCCGCTTGGCTGTAATCGATAAAAAGAGGTTCCTCCGGCTGGTCGAACAGATGCCGCACTTTGCGCTGAACATGATGCAGGTGATCAGCGAGCGCCTGCGCCGCACCGGCGAACACTAACCCTCAGCTGCCTAAAGCAGTGGAGTTGCCATCCCATGGGGTGGCCGAACTCACATGATAGATTGCGTGCGTACCGTAGCCCTTCGCGAGGGGCATGCGCCCGACGTAACTGAGGGAGAGATCGCGAACCCCATTCGCGGCCGCCACGGCTGCGAATGCGCTGCTGGCATACACCTGACCCGGAGGCGTAATCGGCTCAATTCGGGCGGTGTGGCTCGTGTGCGGTCCGGTGTAGATGGGCAAGCCCGTGACGGGATTGCATCCCCAATAAACCGGTCCGGAATGCAGGGCGATACGGACGTTCATCCCGGCGGGCAACCCACGCGCGCTCCAGTCGGTGCCGGTCACGAGCTCGCTCAACTCCAGGGCGTATCGGCCCGCTTCGGCTACGCCGCGGAACACCATGTAGAGGCCATCGCCGGCAGTTTCCACGTGCTCCGGACGCTGCATCGTGCGCGAGTTCAGATCCGCGACGGCACCCCAAAATTGGGTGATGAAAGTGGGCGTCTCATCCTCGCTCAACTTGCTGTAGCCCACGGCGTCGGCAAACAGCATGGCACGGATCTCGTGCGAAAAGCCGGCGGGCAGCTGTTCGTCATCGTCGGATCCCGAATCACCCGCCGCGGCGGCCGGCGAGGCGCTCCTCGCCGATACGGGCACTTCCTCGAGAGCGACGCCCTGCGATCGCCACAGCCGCACGAGCGATGCCGCGCCGCTTGCGCGGATCGCGGGTTTGCCGTCCCACACCGCGACACCGACCAGATCCGTCCCGAGCGCCTGCGCGCGCAAGCGTGCTCTACCGGTCAACACCAGATTGGCATATTCAAAGGTTGCCGTGCTGCCGTGGGCCCGATGATCGCTGGTGATCGTCACGCTGGTCGCAGCAGCGAGCACGCGCTCGAACCGCTCGGCCCACCCGCCTGCGCCCAAATCTACGCTGATCCGGAGAAAATCTGCGGCCGGAAACGGCAAGACGATGTGCGTTTCGCCGCCCACGTCCCGCATGGCCTCGAGGCACAGGATGTCAGAGCCGCAGGCCGCCGATCCATACGAGGCCAGCGGTCGAATGGCCTCGAGGCGCGCGCGAATTCCGGCAGCCACGGCACTCTCAAGCGTGATCGGAAATCTCGGTACCGCCCTCGTCGCCTGGTCGATCATGTGACCGGTGTACATCACCAAGGGGGGAATTCTCAGAACCTCGGTGGTCCAGCCGTTGTCTCCGGGCAGATGCTGCGCGAGCAGCTCGGCCTGGCGCCGGGTGCTGCCCAGGTTTCCATAGCGTCCAGCTGCGAGCCGCGCAGCGCGCGCGTAGTGAGTCGCCGATTCCTTAGGCTCGCCCAGGATCAGGGCGGCTTCCCCCAGTGTCGCGGCGAGCCAAAAGTCGGTTGCCGCGGATGGGTTTGCCAGCGCGCGCAAACACTGCGCGCGGACCTCGCCCGCGATCCGGCGAGCGGTGATGAGATCATTCTGCAATACAGCGATGGCGGCAGCATTGATGCCCGTGTACCACGCATCGCCGCCTTCCCCGGCGGTGCGCGTCGCCTCGTAGCCCCGCTGATAGATGCTAAAGGCTGCGCCGAGATGGGCCGTGCGGCTCGCGGCCTTGCCCGCTCGCAAGGCAAGATCCTTGTGGGTGCGGGCCAGAATGCCCAACGTTTCCGCATCGGCATTGCCCGTGTCGGCGAGTTGGCGCAAAAGTTCATTGGCGCGCTCGATGTCGCCAGTGCGCGCGATCGCCAGACCCTGAAGTTGGCGCAGTCGAAGGTTCTGGGGCCAAGCCGCCAAGCCCTCCTGCACCGCGTTGTAGGCGAGAAGCGGTTCGCCCTCGCGTAAGTGCCGTTCGACGGCATCGACCGCCTGTGCCTCGAGTTGCGGCGATGCGCCGGCGTTGGATTCGACCATAGCCATTCAATTCTAGAGATTTACCGCGGCAAATTCATTCGTGTAGGAAAAACTAATCTCCTCGATACGGTCCAGGACGTTCAGAATGCGGGACGGGGGGTGCAAGCGCAACGCTGGCCACCAAGAAAGCCGTCTTTCTGATGGCCGACTGCTGCGATCGGCATCGGCGTCTGGCGGAGCGAGCAACCGGCGGTTATGCTCGGGCGGGACACATTCCAAGTTCGAACGAGTCCGGTAATGTCCTTCTCACCTCCCGAATTTCGCCGACAGGTCCGCAGCTGGGGCACAGCGGACGGCACCGGCAGTAAAGAATGCCAAACGGCCGGGTGAAAACCCCCGGCTTCAAACTGTTCGCCGCCCGACACAGCCGCGCGGCGGCTATGCCGTTTATCATGTTAACGGCGCTCATCGACATGATCTCGATTGGCCTAATCATTCCAGTGTTGCCGCCGCTGGTGGGCAGTTTAACGGGCACAAAAACGGATCAGGCGCTCTGGTATGGCGTCGTCACATTTTCGTTTAGCTTGGCTAATTTTTTTGGATCGCCAATTCTTGGCGCGCTGTCCGACAGCTACGGCCGCCGACCGGTATTGCTGATCGGATTTTCCGGCCTGATGCTCAGCTTTTTCACGACGGCATTGGCGACGTCCATCGGGATGTTGATCGCCATAAGGCTGGTGTCTGGCGCGATGCAGGCCAATCTTTCGGTGGCCAGCGCCTATGTGGCAGACATCACGCCACCCGAACAGCGGGCCAAGACCTTCGGTATGTTGGGAGCGATGTTCGGCGTCGGGTTCATTCTCGGTCCGGTGATCGGCGGACTGTTGGGTTCCATAAATCTGCGCCTGCCCTTTTTTGCGGCCGCCGGTCTCGCCCTGCTCAATCTCCTGTATGGGTACTTCGTATTGCCTGAATCGTTGCCCGCGAGCCGCAGACATCCATTTCATTGGAAAACTGCCAATCCGTTCAGTGCGCTGCGTCGATTGACTCAATTGAAGGACGTGGCACCTCTGGCCGTTGTCGTGGCTTGCTGTGGCCTCGCACAATTTGTGCTCTATACCTGTTGGGTGCTCTACACCACCTTCAAATTTGGCTGGGGGCCTCGTGACAATGGTTGGTCACTCGCGGCGGTGGGCGTGGTCTCAGCCATCGTGCAGGGCTTATTATTGGGCCGGATCCTAAAACTGATCAGTGTGCGGCGGCTTGCGGTATTGGGATTGATCTCCTCGACGCTCGCCTATGCACTGTGGGGCGCTGCTACTCAAAGTTGGATGATGTACGCGATCATTTTCGTCAATCTGCTTGGCGCAACGGTGTCATCAACCATTCAAAGCATTATTTCAAGCGCAGCAGACGCACATAATCAGGGCAAGACACTCGGTGCAGTGGGTGGCCTCAATAGCTTGATGGCCGTGATCGCGCCGGCCCTCGGTGCACCGCTACTGACAATGGTGTCACACCTGCCCAAAGGTGACTGGCGCATCGGCGCGCCGTTCTACTTCTGCGCACTGCTTCAGGCAGCTGCGTTGTTTCTGACGGTAGCTCACTTTCGAAGCAAGCGACGTGCAGAGCTTGCAACTCCAACACGCACGTCTTCCGCAGAAGACTGAGGACGTCAAGCGAATACGGGCAGCGTAGCTCGTCTGCCGCGACCGCTTACCGCATGGGCTCTGAGTGGTGTAGGTCTCGACGTCTTTTCTCCTTGTTTGCGGCCGAAAAGTCAACAAGAAGAAGCACGATGAAGCCCAGGACCGGCAACGCCGAGACCACGATGTAAGCGCGCAAGGCGAGTTCGAAGAATGACATGTGGACAGTATCCGCGACTCATCATTACGAGAATGTGACGCGCCTCACTCGTTTTGGTTAAGAAGGCACACGCGCAACAACACCTCATTTCTCAGCGCGACGACTTCCGCTTTCAGCCTAGGTGCCATAATGTATCGGATGCTTTCATTCGCTCCCGCAAATTTCGGCCCTGAGTTTTACGCGGATCCCTATCCCACCTATCGGATGCTTCGCGAGCAGGATCCGGTACATCTCTGCCCCGATGGCACTTGGTTTCTCACCAAGTACGCCAACCTCGAGCGCATCTATCGCGACCGTCGCTCGTTCAGCTCCGACAAGAAGGCGGTGTTCGCGCCGAAATTCGGCGCCCATTCGCCGCTATACGAGCATCACACCAGCAGCCTCGTGTTTAATGATCCGCCGTATCACACGCGGGTCCGGCGAGCCATCGTCGGCGCGCTGACTCCGCACGTGCTCAAGGACATGGGGGCCGGCCTCGTTCCCATCATTGATCGGCTGCTCACGCAGATAGAAATCAAGTACGAGTTTGATGCGATCGAAGACTTCGCCGCCGCGATTCCGGTTGAAGTAATCGGTAATCTGCTGGGCGTGCCCCAGGCCGAGCGTGGCCCATTGCGTGAGTGGTCGCTGGCGATTCTCGGCGCCCTGGAGCCGGTGCTGACACCTGAACAGCAGCAGCGGGGCAACGCTGCAGTGACCGATTTCCTCGCGTATTTGCGTACACTGATCGCTCAGCGGCGCAGGAATCTGGCGGACGACGACACCATGCTCGCTCGACTAATCCGGGAGGAACGCGCTGCGGAGCCGATCAGCGAGACAGAGCTCTTGCACAACAGCGTATTCCTGCTTAACGCCGGACACGAAACTACGACGAATCTCATCGGCAACGCCTTGCACCTGCTCCTCACTCATGAAGATCAGTTGCAGCGGCTGCGCGCGGACCCCGCTTTGATTAATCCAGCTGTCGAGGAATGTCTGCGCTGCGAAAGCCCGAATCAGCTGGGCAACCGACTCGTGGTCGAGCCCGTGCAGGTCGCAGACACGCTGTTGCAGCCCGGCGCGTATTTGCATCTGTGCATCGGCGCGGCGAATCGCGACCCGCAGATTTTTCCCGAACCAGACCGGTTCGACGTCGCGCGCACGCCGAATCACCATCTGGCGTTCGCGGCCGGCGGCCATGCCTGCGCCGGCATGTCCGTTGCCAGACTCGAAGGTCAGATCGCGATACAGCAGATCATCCGCCGCTTTCCCCGGCTTCGCTTCAACGGTGAAGGAGTCCGCAATGCGCGCGCGCGGTTCCGCGGCTTTCGTTCTCTGCCGCTCGCGACGCATTGAGGGGTGGATCGGTCGACACCAGAGGCGATCGCGCGCCCAAGGCGCTGCCCCTTGAAGACCGTGTCCAATGCACTAAACTACACGTGCGCGCGGATCTTTACATGCTGGAGGGCGTCGTCATGGGCAAAATGATTGTCTACGAGCGGCCTGATGGCCAAAGCGTCAATGGCTATCTGGCCGAACCATCCGAAAATCGTATCGCACCCGGTGTGGTCGTGATCCAGGAGTGGTGGGGTCTTAACGATCAGATCAAGGGCGTCGCCGACAAGCTGGCGGCGGCTGGGTACCGTGCACTGGTGCCGGACTTGTTTCGGGGCAAGGTGGCGCTGGAGGCCCAGGAGGCCGAGCATCTCATGAACAGTCTCAATTTCGGCGATGCAGCCGGCCAGGACGTGCGCGGCGCCGTCCAATATTTAAAGGCCTCGGGGAGCCCGAAGGTTGGCGTGACGGGCTTCTGCATGGGCGGCGCGCTGACCCTTCTCGCCGCGGTGAACGTCCCCGAATTGGACGCTGCCGTTGTCTGGTACGGCGTTCCGCCTCTCGAGTACGTCGATGCATCCAAGATAAAAATTCCGTTGATGGGGCACTTCGGCATCCGCGACACGGTATTCCCAATCGCAACGGTTGATGAACTGGAGAAGAAGCTGCGTCAATCCGGCGTTACATTCGAGTTCTTTCGCTACGACGCGAAACATGCCTTCGCGAATGAGACCGCAGACTCGAAGAAGCTGGATTTCCTGAAATACGATGCCAAGGCCGCGGAACTTGCCTGGCAGCGCACCGTGGAATTTCTGGCGAAGCACCTCAAAAACTGACTCGCCGAACCCTGTCGCGACAACTCAGCGCGCCGCGCAAATTTTCACGCCGGCCGATACAGCTGCGCCACCGAGCCTCCGGGAAAGGCGGTCGCCGCCTGGTCCATGCTTTTGAACAGCCAATCGATCTGACCGCCCTCCTTGCACTGCCCCTACCTGACGACGGCTCACATCGGTAAGTTTCGACAACTCGCGATATTTTGTCGTGCCGTTATGTCAATACCGGCGGCGCAACGCTCTGAAGGGCGCGCCGCTGTCGACGGGCGCCCTCGACGCCCTTGCCTGCTTGGGCCATACTTGCCTCGCACCGCGTAGACGGTGGCCGAAGATCAGATGACACGGGATTACCATGCTGGCGCTGTGCCGCACGTCGTTACAGGGACTGTTAATAGTGCTGGCGCTTTGCGCGGGATCGATCCCGGCGCACGCCGAGGACTGGCTACCGATCTCGACCGAAGAACTGCAGATGAGCAGCGCTCCGAAGGCGCCGTCCGCCCCCGCCATCTACCTTTATCGTCAAGTCGATCGCGATGACACTGCACCCAGCGAAGCGACCTACGAGCGTATAAAAATACTTACCGAAGAAGGGCGGAAATACGCGAACGTAGAAATACCCTACTACAAGTACACCGAGAGCGTTCACGGCATCCAGGCACGGACGATTCATCAGGACGGCAGCATCGTTAAATTCGACGGCACGATTTTCGATAAGTCGGTAGTCGAAAGGTCGGGCCTCAAACTGATGGCGAAGACCTTTACATTGCCGGACGTACAAGTCGGCAGCATTATCGAATATCGCTACAGGCTCGATCTCCCTCCGGGCGTTGTCTTTGATTCGCATTGGACCCTCAGCCAAGAGTTATTCACGCAGCACGCGAAATACTCGCTCAATCCGTACCGGGGTTTTGCCTTGCGCTTCAGTTGGCCGCAAGGTCTGCCGCCGAACACGGCACCTCCGAAAGAGGAATCGCGAAAGATTTGCCTGGAGACTCGCGATGTTCCTGCGTTCGTTACCGAGGCCTACATGCCTCCCGAAAATGAGCTCAAGTACCGCGTTGATTTCATATATCAATCGGAGGACCTTCGCGACAACGACAAACCGGAGGTTTTCTGGCGCAAATACGGTAAGAAGCAGTTTCACCAGATAGACAAGTTCCTGGATCAACCGCGTGCCATGTCGGAAGCGGTTGCGCAGATTGTGGCGCCGGGCGATCTCCCCGACGCCAAGCTCCGCAAGATCTACGCGCGCGTTCAGCGGCTTAGGAATTTATCTTTCGAGCGTGCTCGATCTCAACAGGAAGTAGATCGAGAAAAAATCAAAAAGGCGGATGATGTGAAGGACGTCTGGAGTCATGGTTACGGCGACGGCGAACAAATCACGTGGCTTTTCCTCGCTCTGGTGCGCGCCGCGGGCATCGAAGCGTATCCGGTCCTCGTCCCCACCCGGGACATGCATTTCTTCAAGCTCGCGATCATGAATCCCCGAGACCTCAACACGAATGTCGTGCTGGCCGTCGTAGACGGGAAAGAACATTATTTCGATCCAGGCGCTCGCTTTACGCCATTCGGCATGCTTCCATGGGCCGAGACAGGCGTTCCAGGATTGCGGCCCGATCCGAGCGGGTCGGCATGGGTTCAAATACCTCTTGCCGATGTGAAGGATTCACGGGTAGAGCGCAAGGGAGTTCTTCGATTGAACTCATCCGGAACCCTGGAAGGAAAGGTGACGGTCACTTACACGGGACAAGAAGCCTTGTGGCGGCGACTCGAGGAGCGCAACGAAGACGAGACCGATCGGAAGCAGTTTCTTGAAAACCAAATCAAGGCTGATGTACCGAGCGGCATCGTCGTCGAACTTACAAACCAGCCGGACTGGGAGGATTCGTCGGTCGCTCTGGTTGCCGAATACGACCTGAACGTACCTGGCTGGGCCGCCGGTGCCGGTCAACGTACCCTTCTGCCGGTCGCGTTCTTTGGCGCTCAAGACAAACGCGTCTTCCAGCACGCGGTGCGAACACATCCCATTTATTTCAAATTTCCCTATCAGCAGACGGATGACGTGATCGTGGAACTCACGCCGAATTGGAAGATGGCAAATCTCCCGCAGAGCCGCAAAAAGGATTTTGCGGTATTCGGCTATGAGAGAACAGGCGAGGAGGAAAATGGCTCGTTGCACTTGAAGCGCCAGTTCACATTGAATGCGATGTTCGTGCAGACAAAGTACTACGATTCGGTCGCGAGCTTTTTCGAGTTCGTGCGTGCCGGTGACGAAGATCAAGCGATTCTAGTTCCGGTCAAAAGTAATGGAACGCACTGACATGCGCATGTGCCGCGCCTGTCACCGAATTCTAGCGGCGCTGCTTCTCGGCGCTCTGTCAATTCCGCGCATCTGTTCGGCCAGCGACGCGCCGGCGTGGATGCGTCAGCAAGTCAATGCCGTGCTTCCCGCGCACGATGAGAAGGCCAATGCGGTGATCCTTTTCGAGGAGACCATCCTCACCGTGCAGCCTAGCGGAAAAATCAAGAGGCTCGACCGTCAAGTGCTTAGAATCCTGCGGCCGGACGGTGAATCCCGAGGAACGCATCATTTTTATTTCGATGCCACGAGCCCCATTACCGATATGCATGCTTGGTGCATTCCTCCGGCCGGCAAGGACTATGAGCTGAAGCAGAAGGACGTGATCGAATCCGCGGTGATGGATGTGGATGGCGGCGAATTGATTAGCGATCTGCGAATGAAGACTCTGCGTATTCCCGCGGCCACCGTTGGCAGCGTGGTCGGTTACGAAGTAGAGCAGGAGCTGAAGCCCAATTTCCTAGTCGATGATTGGGATTTTCAGGACGATGTACCGGTGCGCGAGGCGCGTTACACGTTGCGATTGCCAAACGGTTGGTCGTACGAATCCGCGTGGCTCAATCACTCTAACGAGTCGCCCACTTCGCCGGCGCCGAATCAATGGAGTTGGTCGATCCATGACATCGAAGCGGTTCGTGTTGAACTCCATATGCCGCCGTGGCGCGGGATTGCGGGTAGGCTGGTCGTTGCGCTGATCCCACCGGGTGGGAAAGGATCTGGGATCAAGAGCTGGAATGACATAGGAAGCTGGTATTCCAGTTTGACAGCTGGCCGCCGCGAGGCCTCGAGCCAGATCAAACAGAAGGTAGCTGAAACGACGGCGTCCGCGCCGACGCTGCTGGCAAAAATACAAGCGCTGGCCAGCTTCGTGCAGAGCGACATTCGCTACGTCGCGATCGAGTTGGGCATCGGCGGTCACCAGCCCCATCCCGCGGCAGAAGTATTCAGTCATCGTTACGGTGACTGCAAAGATAAGGCAACGCTCCTGAGTTCAATGCTCAAGGAAATCGGGATCGAATCCTACTATGTCATCATCAATACCGAGCGCGGTTCGGTGTCGGCGGACACGCCGCCGAATTTGTACTTCAATCACGCCATCTTGGCCATCGTGTTGCCAGGTGGCGTCGATGCCACGGCTTTGAGCGCCCGAGTCAGCCATCCGAAATTGGGGCAACTTCTGTTTTTCGACCCGACCGACGAATTGACGCCGTTGGGTTCCCTTTCCGGGCCGTTGCAGGCGAACTACGGCATGCTCGTCACCCCAGATGGTGGAGAGCTGATCGAACTGCCGCAATTGCCGGCCGAAACAAACGGCGTGGCGCGCACTGCAAAAATGACGTTGGATGAAAAAGGCACGCTGCTCGGCGAGGTCCAAGAGATTCGCGTCGGCGACGAAGCCGCGACGCAACGCTATACCTTGCGCGCGGCAATTCTGGACACGGATCGCATCAAGTCCGTGGAGGCGGTCGCGAGTTCCTCATTCGCAAAATTCGAGATCCTGAAGGCGACAGTGCGCAATTTGCGCCTCCCAGACCGACCGTTCGAGTGGCACTACACATTGCAGTCGGAGAACTATGCCAAGGCCGCCGGCGATCTGTTGCTGGTGCGGCCCAGGGTGATAGGCAGCAAGGGTAGCGGCCTGTTGGAGACGAAGGAGCCGCGCCGGCACCCGATCGAGTTTGCGGGTCCTCAGCGGGACACAGACGCATTCGAAATCGCGGTGCCACCAGGCTATGTGGTTGACGAACTTCCGCCGAAAGTCGACATTGAGGTCGGATTTGCGTCCTATCACAGTAAGACCGAATTCTCGGGCGGATCTCTACGCTATACGCGTAGTTTCGAGATCAAAGAGGTCAGCGTGCCAGTGAGCAAAGCGGAGCAACTTAAACGGCTTTACCGCGAGATTGAAAACGATGAACGCAATTCGGCTGTGTTGAAGCGTATCTCGCAATAAAGCCCTGACGCTAGTGCGCGGGTGGTTGCGCCGTGGATAGCGACTCGAAGGCCGCGGCGGCTGCCTGGGCTATGGTCACATCGTTGTCCTTATTCAGGCTGGCTATTCCGACAGCCCCTACAACCTGTCCACCTGCCTTCAACGGAAGGCCGCCTCGGAGCGTCATGAGGCCTGCGGTGACAAAGGCCACCCGCCCATTATCCACATTGGCCTCGGTCTCGGCACTGGGCCGCTGCAGCAAAGCGGAGGTACGGGCCTTTCCTATCGCAAGATCCGGGCTGCCGGAGCGGACTCCATCCATTTTGAGGAACGCGACAAGGGTACCGCTGGCGTCGACAACGGCAATGGCGCACGGGGCGTGAAGCTTCTCCGCTTCGTGTTCAGCCGCGACGAGGACCTGCTGAGCGCCTGATTCGCTGATCGTCTTCATAGTGAGCGTAGGATCAGCTGCCCAAGAATTGCCGGCTGCACAAGCCAGGAGCAAGGGGCAGATAACGTGTGGGATTTTCTTTACGCCTGACTTCATTGGACAAATCCTCCCAGTGACTCCATTTTAACAGTTCACGGGGCCGAAGCCCGGCGCGGAGCAGCTTTTGCCGAGTCGTAAGGCCGGCGCGATCACGCGCCCCTTACCGCAGCGATCCGACGATGACATCGAGCAGTTCATCGTTGCGATCCTCGCTCAACTCCCAAAACATCATGCCGCCGAGGTGGTGCGCCTTGACGTACTGTGCCTTGGTCCGGATCGATTGCGGATCGTCGTAGGTAATGAAGGTTCTCGAAACGCTGTTCCATAGATACGGCGCCTTCGCTCGATCGTCCCAATAGCGGACGAAACCCTGCCGGCTAATGAGCGAATTCGCGAGTTCGGAGTAGTCGTGGGCGGCCTCGAATCGCTCGTAGGGTTGATTGAGCCCTCTGTTGATGGGCCGCACACCCGTGAAGCCCCGGCCGTAGAACGCGACACCGAGTACGATTTTTTCGGGAGGAATGCCGGCCGCTAAATGCTGTTTGACTGAGGTGTCGGCGTCGCGATCAGTCGGCGACGCCGCCGATGCCTTGTACAATCCCGCGTGATGGCCCGTGGTCGGGGTCAGGCTGTTGAAGAAGTCATAGCTCATGACGTTGATCCAGTCGAGATAGACATGGAGTGTGTCCATCTCGGTGTGATCGAAATATTCGCGATCCGCGGATGCGATTGTGAGCGAATACCGATTTCCGCCGGTGCGGCCTTGGGCGGCACTCGCGAGATCCAACTTGTCGCGCAGTGCCTTGAGCAGCCGGGTGAAATTCTGCCGGTCTTCAGTACGGTACTTGATGCCGGCAACGCCCTGTCCCGGATACTCCCAGTCGATATCGACCCCGTCGAGCGCGTATTTGCGAACGAGTTCGACGGCACTATCCGCGAACACGGCGCGCGACGCGTCGGTGAGGGCTGCATCGGAGAAGCCGTCCGCCTGCCATCCTCCGATGGAGATGATGATCTTGAGACGTGGGTTCGTCTTTTTCAGGGCCACCACGCGCAGGAGACTCGTCTCGAGGCTGGTATCTGCCAGCGCTGCCCGGCCGTCCGGACCGATGCGCGCAAATGCAAAATTGACGTGTGTGAGTCCGGATGGGATAACGGCCGGAGTCGCCCAGCCCGCAACATAACCGACGATCCGGTAGCGGTCAGGCGACGGCGCAGGAAAGCCCGATGCGCAAACAAGCAGGCAAAGAAGAAACGCCGCGCAGGTTTTTGCAGAATCCAAGATGCGCGCGCGCCGGTACTCGAGGCGCGGATTGGCGCCCAGGGCAAGTACGTTCTTCTCGCTCTCGGCTGCGTCGAAGCTAATATCCACGTTTTATTGTATATACGTGTATACGGTAATGTAACGGCCTGTGCGGCTCGCGAGGTCGCCCCGCACCGAGATGGCGCAAATCGGATTCGCGTGTTCGCCTCAGCTCAGCTTCTCAAGCAATGTCGCGAGTTCCGACTGCTGCGCTGAGTTCAACGGTGCCAGCCGCGCACCGAACGCTTTCGATAGGAGCGCAAGCCCACGCGCCATCGTCTTGCGTCCCTCGGGTGTAAGGATCAGCCGGTGGCGACGCAGATCCGCACCATCGATTTCCCGGCGCAGAAAGCCGGCAGCTTCGAGCCGCTTGATGTACACCGTTACGCTGGGCTTCGGCATGCTGAGGGCACCGGCCAGTTCCGCTGGGTGCGGGTGCATATCCACCTCGGCGAGAACGAACAGCTCCTTCGTCTGCAGCCCGAGTGCGTTGATCTCAGGTGCAACGCTGGTGATCACCGACATCAACAGCCGAAAATTCAGGGACCAAATCTTTCCGACATCGATTTTGGGCATGGCACTTGTTATTTATTAGTTTAATAGTAAACTATCGTAAGTTGGAACTAGCGTGAGATTGTACCATAACACCCACTCGGAGAGCGCCCATGTCCCTCGATCACTACATTACCCTCGGCCGTTCGGGGCTGCGCGTAAGCCCGTTTTGTCTCGGCGCGATGACCTTCGGTGAAGGCCTCGGCTGGGGCTCCAGCGTCGAAGAGTCTCAACAAATCATCGACCGCTTTATCGAGCTCGGCGGCAATTTCATCGATACCGCAAATTTCTACACGAAAAGTCATTCGGAAAAGATCATCGGCGACCACATCGGGCGCCACGCCGCTCGGCGGGACCGGCTCGTCATCGCCACGAAGTTCAGCGGCAACCTATACCCGGGGGATCCCAACGGCGGCGGATCTGGCCGCAAGTCGATTATCGGGGCCTGTGAAAACTCGCTACGCCGCCTGCAGACGGACTACATCGACCTGTACTGGTTGCATAACTGGGACGTGCATACTCCGATCGAAGAGACGATGGCCGCACTCGAGGATCTCGTGCGGGCCGGCAAGGTGCGCTACCTCGGCGTCTCCGACACACCCGCGTGGAAGATCGCTGAGGCGAACGTCACGGCACGCTTCCGTGGCTGGTCCGCGTTCGTCGGGCTGCAGATCGAATACTCACTGCTCGAGCGGACCGTCGAGCAGGAGCTTGTGCCGATGGCTCGCGAACTTGGCCTTGGCATTACGCCGTGGTCGCCCCTCAAGAGCGGCGTGCTCAGCGGCAAATACACGCGACACAACGCCGGCCAGATCAAGTCAGATCGCGGCTTCATCGCTGACACCTATCGCACCGAGAAGACCTACGCGATCGTGGACGAGTTGGACATCATCGCCAAAGCGCACGAGAGCACGGTCGCGCGCGTCGCGCTGGCCTGGGTTCAGGCGCAGCCCGGCGTGACGTCCACGATTATCGGCGCGCGGCGACTCGCACAGCTCGAAGACAACCTGAAGGCGCTCGACGTCAAACTCTCAACCGAGGAGTTTGGCCGGCTCGACGCGCTGACGAAGCCGACCTTTGGTTTCCCCCAAAGCATGCAGCCCTGGTTTCCGGCCCTCCACAACGGCGGCACCTCAGTGAACGGCCTTTCCGCGCCGCCGTCGCCCTTCGGGGTGGAAAAGGGCGATAAGATTTACTGACTCTGGCGCGATCGTACCGCTGATCGAACGCGCATGGGCGGCACCCATCGATATTTCGCCACGTAGCCATATCTGCCACGTGAGTGCACAAGTTCGAGTCTCCGAATCGGTTCCAGCCGGCGGCGTAGGGGCATCACATGTCTCCTCATTTCCCGTAATGAAAGCCCACTTGCTGCAGCTCAGGCATCGTGCCTGCGGCGCCGGGAATGAGGACCACGCTCGCAACCAAGTGATTGGTCAGCTCGGCGGCGAGCGCCTCGTGCGATAGCTTGTCGGGGTTCACATCCGCTTTGATCAGCGCGGCCGCTTGCTCCCAGATCGCGTTGTGACATGACATGAACACCACGCCGCGCCGCATCAGGGCGGGTATCGAATTATCCGCCGGGGAGAAGACACCCCCAGGATCCTCGAACTGCGCGGGATCGGCGAATTCGGCCTTCTGATTCAAGATCAGCGTGTCGGTCTTGAACTTGTCGCCGGCGAACCTCGTGAGCTGGTACTTGTCCCACATCGCCTGGTCAAATAGCGCGAGGTTCGCCGTGCCGTGAGTGACCGAGACGGCGAGGAAATCCGGATGCTTGAACGCCCAGATCTGCGCGTTCAGCGCGTTGCGAATTAGGTTAAGCCAGGGCCCGGCGATGTCGGTGCTGTCCCAGGCTTGCTTCGGCAACGGCCTGTAGGCCAGTGTCTCCGAGAGGGCTTCGTGATCCCACTGTTCCGGGTTCGTGAGGATCATTGGGACGGACTTGAAGTCTCGGCGCCTCGGAGCCTGAGCAAGCCGCTTGACTAGCGCGTTCAACTGTCCAGCACCCTGAGGCGTGAGCGCCGAGCGTGAAGCTGCCTGAGCACTCGTCGTCGGCTCCATGACGAGGCCGATCGCGCTCGCGGCAATACCCAGACCCAAGGTTTGTATTGCGGCGCGCCTCCCAGTGCCGATCGTCATGGAGATGCAATTCTTTCAAGTCTGGGATTCACGTGGCTTGCCTGTGAAATGAGTACAGCGCTCCGGATTGGCGGATGATCCAAGATTGTGAGCGCTTCTATTCCCTGTCATTGCAGCGGCAGCAGCAACGGTTACCGGTGAAATCCGCGGTGTAACGTCGGCGGCCAGCCTGCAAGGTGCGGGGAGAAAGGAGAATAGAGGCGTTAGTGGGACGATCGGGAAGCGGCCAACATGGTCGACTGCCCAACCGAGTTGATTGCCCGAACGTTCCACCGGCGCGGTAGAATGTAATCCTCTCGAGCGGACTCCTTGGGGAATCGAGTGGCACTCGTTGTTTTTCTGAGAGGAGTTAACGTCGGGGGCCACAGGACTTTCCGACCGACCAAGCTGGCCGAGGCATTGAAGCACCTGGGTGCCGTCAATATTGGCGCGGCGGGCACGCTAGTCCTTCGGCAGCCAATGACGCAGGCCCAAGCACGCGCCGAGGTGGCAAGCAATCTTCCGTTCGTCGCCGAGATCGTTGTTTGCCAGGGCCGCGACATTGCGAGTCTAATGTCGAAGAATCCTTTTGAGGGACAGTCGGTGAGACGAGATGTTGTCCGATTTGTCAGCGTGCTCTCCCAGCGCCCTCGTTTGATGCCGTCGACGCCCATGCAATTCCCGTCCAGCGGCCAATGGCTGATGAAGATCCTCACGAGACGAAACCGATTCGTCATCGGAATGTACAGGCGGCACATGAAGGTGATCGGATTCCTCGGCGCGCTGGACCGGCTCTACGGTGTCCCAGTGACTACTCGTAATTGGAATACCATCACGGCGATTGCCAGGGTGCTCCGCAACGATCTATCTGATTGAACAGCGATCTCGGTGGCCGCGACCCCGACCGCGGAATTTGCGATTCTCCATAGCGGCCGCTCACACCGTCTGTGTGGGCTGATGGATCAGGTGATACAGGGGTGCCCCGCCGCAAGATCGTCGTTTATTTGTTTCGGGACGGCAATATATGGCGCTAACACGCGACGAAATCGGCATTGACCTGCGCGCTCAACGCGACGCATTCATCGCAGATGAAAACGCACGGTGATATCCCTCGGTTGCTGCAGCCGCCTTCAATAAAGCTCCGCACTTCGTGCTGCGACTTGCCGCAGAACGAACAGGACGACTGCTCCGGCGCGGGGGTTCGGGACATCTGGCCGCCTCCATCCGGTATGGCTGGTTGTAAGGCGCTCTCAATATCCTTTGGG
>JAXDQK010000031.1:0-2768 GCA_034667905.1 Gammaproteobacteria bacterium
CGGCAGCGCGGTGGGGGCGCCGGCCTTCTGCGCCTCCGTATCGGGACGCGCGGGTTCGGGCGGAGTGCCGGACGGCCGCGCACCTGTGGTCGCGGGTTCGGCGGGCACCGACGGCTTTCTGTCAGCACCCGGAGTCGATTGCAGCGGCTGCGTCGCCTGCGCCATCTGCGGATGCGGATTGGTCGCCTTGAGCTGGGCCACGGAGAGCCCGGCTACAACAAGCCCTGCCGTCACCATAACGGCGGCGAGCAGCATATCTTTCCTGAAAGCGCGTTTCCTGTCGTCCGGAGGCATGTTTTTCACCGCTGATTGTTCGCAACATCAACGGACCCGGGAATACATGGTTCCCAAGGGAACTGCGGCAAAGCGGCCCAAGCCGGGATTCCCGAAAAGTATTCTGTGAAGCCAAGCTTCCTGAGCTTATTCGCCGGCAGGCGGATCGAGCTTTCCAACCAGCGCCAGCCTGTGCGCGGCGCCATATGCCAGGTCAAACTGGCTGTCAGGATCAAGACTCTCGTTCCGAGCATCAGCAAGACGGGTGCGGGCCGACTTCACCATGCCGGCAAACTCATTGCGTGATCCCGGTTCGGCTTTGAGCCGGCCGATCCTCACGAGATTGTCGAGTTCTTCCTGGCTCATAGCTGGAGGTCTTGCTCCGAGCCAAAAACAAAAAGCTTCGGCAACGCGTTCACCTTGCTGATGAATGAGCCTTTCTCAGAAGCTTTGCGCCGCCAGTCTTTCGGAGAAAGAAACGTCGGGCTCACCTTGCGACCCAGCGCATTCTCGACATTCTGTAACGCAGCATAGAGTTCGGAGTAGTTCAACCCATCCCCGATCACCATGAGATCGATGTCGCTGCGTGCGGTGTCCATGCCTTTTGTCACCGAGCCGTATACGAATGCGGCCCGGACTTTGTCAGCACAGGGCTCAAGCGATCTCCTGAGAGGCTCGGTCAAGGCCACGGTCTTAATAACAAGGCTCTGCAATTCCGCGAAAATCGGAGACTGATGATTGGCGCGGTAATGTTTCTGGTTGCCAATGCGCTCGACGGAGACCAGTCCACTGCGCTGCAAGCGCGACAGCTCTCGCTCAACGGCGCCGGTTCCCGATTGAACGTTCCTGATGATCTCGGACGCATAGAAGCTGCGGTCGGGCTGACCAAAGATCAGGGCCAGCACGCGTTGCTGCACCTTGGAAAACAGCGCATTCGATAGGCTTATCGCTTGCATATAATCCTACCCATATTGTGGAATATAGACCCCAATATGGGTAGGATCAAGTTGGCGACGGCTAACGCGCTCTTGTTTCCGCAGCAGCGCGAACTCCGGCTACAGCGCCAGCAACCCGGCGTCGCCATCTTCGGCAGCGAACGCCAGCATCGCGCCCCTGGCATTCCACGCCAGCGCCGAAACCTGCGCGCCGCCGTTCTTGCGCACCAGGATTTCCGCGCCGTCGCTCAACCGCACCATCAGGATGGTGCCGTCGCTGTAGCCGGCGGCCAGGATGTCGTTCTTCGGATGGCAGGCGACCGCGGACACTCGCGCCTGCAGCGGCGCCAGCATCGCGGGCTCTTTGCCCATCGGGCCGTCCTTGCTGGCGAACGGCCATATGATCACGGTATCGGCGCCCGAGGTGGCAAGGCCCTTGCCGCCGGCGCTCCAGGACATCGACCGCACACGGCCGGGATAACCGGTCATGCGCATGTGCCTGTGGTCGGCAAGCCGCCAACCGTGCAGCGACGGTTCGTGCATCGCGGTGACCAGAAACTTGTTGTCAGGGCTGAACACCACGCCGAGATGCGAGCCGGCCCATTCCAGCACTTCGGCGTTGGCGGCCATGTTGGGAAACCACAATGTCACGCCGTTGTAATGCGCGATCGCCAATCGAAGTCCCTTGGGCGCGAACGCCAGCCCACCAACGGTCGATGGCACCTCGAACGATTTTTCCTCGGCCTTGCCGCTGCGGACGAACGCGGTCTTGCCGGCCGACCACGCCACCGCGCCGTCGGGATGCAGCGCGACATTGTCGATCCATCGCCGCTTCGGATCGGCCGCGAGCAACGCGACCTCGCCCTTTTTATCCAATGCGACGAGCTTGCCGTCATCGCCGCCCATCACAAGGCGCGCCCCGTCCGAGGCCACGCACAGGATGCCGCCGCCATGGACCGAGACATTCGAAATCTCGCCGGCGCCGTTCACCAGGGCGACGTGTTCCTCGGCACCGACAAAGGCCAACCGATCGCCGAGGAAATGCACCGCGATAACCGGCATGCCGATCGCCAGCGGACGCACCTTGTCGGTGACCGAAATGATGGAGGCCGATTTGTCGTCCGGATCGAACTGTTTCATCACGTGGTGATGCAGCTCTCGAAGCCGTCACGGATCATCTGCTCGGGCAATTCGCGGCCGATGAAGACGAGTCGGCTCTCGCGGGACTCTCCGTCTTTCCACTTCCGCTGATGGTCGCCCTCGAGCATCATATGCACGCCCTGAAAGACATAGCGGTCATCATCGTCGCTGAACGACAAAATGCCTTTCGAACGCAAGATCTTCTGACCCTCGGCGGCGACGAGACCCTGCAGCCAGGGCATGAATTTGGTGGCATCGAGCGGCTTATCGGAGCGCAACGACAGCGACTGCATGTCCTCGTCGTGATAATGCTTGAGGCCGCCGTGGCTGTGCCCGTGATCATGATCATGGCCGTGGTGATAATCGTGATCATGGTGGTGGTCATGGTCGTCGCCGGCCTCGAGGAATTCCGGCTCGATT
>JAXDQK010000032.1:0-28637 GCA_034667905.1 Gammaproteobacteria bacterium
CCAACCGGCCAGCCGCCAATGACTGCTATCGGCGGCACAGCATGCAACCAATTCGATTTAGAATGGTTCCTTGACTAAGCGAGGGCGCTCACCGCGCCCTGAAAGGCAAACCAATGTACTCGCAGCGCACTCGATTTACGCTCTATTCAGGCCCCCTCAGTATGTTCGGCGCCAAGGCGCAAATAGCCGCGCTTGAGAAGGGCCTGGATTTCGACTTGATCATGGTGGAGTACGATTCTCAGCTCGGCTACAGCCCCAAGCACCCCGAGGTGTTGCGCATCAACCCCAAAGGACAAGTGCCTGTGTTAGTGCATGGCAGTCTCGAAATTTTCGATTCGACACAGATTTTCGAGTATTTGGAAGATCTCCAACCGATGCCTGCGCTGTGGCCGCGCGACATTGTGGATCGCGCCCGCGCGCGTCGGTTGGAGCACCAATCCGACGAAGTGTATTTCCCGCACATTATTCGCCTTATGGGTTTGCAGAAGAATCTGAGCGATGCCCTCGCGGTATCGAGCATCGATGCGGCCACTGTCTACTACGGCGAAATGGAGAAGCTGCTGATCACACGAACCTGGCTTGCGGGCGACTATTCATTCGCCGATATCTCGTTCTACATGGCGTCGCTTTTTGGGGAGCGTCAAAATGCACCCGTCACGGCTGCGACACCGAAGCTTCTGGAGTGGCGGGATCGCATGACGCAGCGACCTGCGGTGCGCTCTGTTGTCAGCGCCATGGCAAATTGGCTGCGTGCAGCGGTGCGGTCGGTGCCGGCATTCATGAACCAAACCAACTAGATGACTATCACCTCACCCACTAGGTAACGGGGACCCCTTAGGGAATATAGGTCCTCTCCATCAACGACGCGCTCCTTCTGCAGCCAGTGTGGATCTCAGCTTTTCTGGTAAAAAAGCGATGAAGATTGGGTGGCCGTCTCGATCGGTACTTGATACGCCCTTCGAGCCGCGTAAACAACGGCACATTCACGTCGGGTCAAAGGCGGCGTGGTTCGCCATTGACGACAAATGGCCTCATTGTCAGAAAAGTTGTGAATCAAGCCTTTCACCACGTCCGGTCCAGTTGCGCAAGGGCGCGAACGCGTACTATCGATGGTGCGGGGAGTTCCGGTAGTGTTCTGCCAGCAGGTCTTCGCCCCAGTCGCCGTTGAAGTCACGCCACACACAGTGAATGTGATTGGCGTTGTTCTGCGTGTTGTCGTACTCGATCAGAAAAGTGCTGCCCTGCACACGATAATAGTGGCCTTCGCCTCTCTCCAATCCGCCCATCCAAGCGAATTTTATTTCATCGAAGCCAGCGTGACGGATTTTCTCCAGACGCTCGCGCGCCTGTGCGCGCGGTTGCGCACCCAGATATTCCTCGATCAGGGCCAACAGCGTGCCCTGCTGCTCTTTGCTTAACTGGGTGAAGGTGACACCCTTGTCCTCCTGGATTGCCGCCTTACGCTGGTTTGAAGTCAGAATATCAATCGGCGCGGAAGCGTTGAGAACGGCTTCGGCGCGCTGCGCGGTAGAGAGCGACTTCACCAGCGAACGCCCCAGATCTTCCTCGGCGCTGAGCACGCGCGTCCCTTTCATCGGGCCGTCGTGCACCTCCGCTGGGTTCGCGCCGAAGAACTGCGGGCTGCTTCCGATCGACTGACCACTCACAATGGTCCAGTTCTGAGAACAGTGGTGACCCTCATAACGCCAGCCCCACGGCCCATTTGTACGCGGCTCTCCAAAAAAGGTGAAAAAATACAGATCGGGATCGCGCGCGGGCCCGCGATCCTGCTCCAGTTCGCGCAGAACTAGCTCAAGCTTCCGGATAGTCTGTGCCTTTGCGTAGCCCTGCTCGCTCAATCCGGCGCGCAACAGGGCGAGTCCCGCCTCTAGTTGCAACTCGTTCAACTCTTTCAGCGGAATTCCCTTCCTTGACACCGGCGTGTAGAACCAGTGGAACCGCTCCTGGGAGTTAAACGGAAGGACTGCCTTTGCCTTCTGCGCCGGCGTCAGTGTCGCCAGGAACGCGCCCGCAGCCTCGACCATGGGGGAATCCGGTCGCGCTGTCTGCGCCGCCACTGTTTGCGTGAGAGTTGGTAGAAGCACCATTGTGAGCAAGAGCCGCGTAATCACGAGGCCTCCTCGTGTCTGGAAATTGGTAAGTATTTTACGCCCGATTAAGTCTTCCCGGATTTGCCTAATTTCATACGCATGGCGCGCGTAACTCTATGATTTGCATTTATTTCCACCGCACGCTTACGGTATGCCGCACGTAATCAAAGCACACTCGATGTTTTTCGAAGAAATTGTAGCCGATCAAACCGTCGAGGATCGATAAAGCCGGAAGGTCTACGGCGACCAGGCGCGAGGCACCCGCATCGACCTGACCTAACGCGAACCGCTGGGTAGAGTAGAAAACATCGGTGATTTTAAGTTGCCGTGCTTTCGCTAAGGATTTTTGTACGAAAGAATAGTTCGCTCCCGTGTCCCACCCAAGATTCATAGGTCCATTGTCGGTCTGGATGCTTGAGAACATGAATCCATCCTGGGTCGGCAGTATCGGCGCAGTGGCGGCCCCACAAACCTTGCGTGCGCGTGAGGCTGGGTAAAGTTCAAAGCGCTGCCGCGGATAATCGACCACGACCGTGTAGCGCTCGAGGAAGCCGCGCCCGATCGTGGCATCGAACGGTGGGCGGCGGTCGATGTCGCCTTTGGCAGCTTGTGGCCTTTCATGACCCAAGATATTGCGGAAGGTGACACCTCCCAATTGTAGTGCCGGAATGAGAAACTCACGAAGTCCCTGAAATGTATTGCCGCCGGCGTCGTTTGACTCGGTGACCGTCCCGGTGAAGCGCACATGCAGTTTCGCCACCGCTTCCGGCGCGATTGCGATGTCTTTCCATCCGCCGGTGTCGATGATGGTTTTGAGGTCCACATCGCCAATGCGGGCGGTCGTGAAATTGCTGCCATCCTTGAACTCGATTGGGATCACTACCGCATCGCTGGCGAGGGCGGTCGAAAAATGGCAGAGCACCAAAAGCAGCAGCGATACGCCTGTGAGTTGCCGCAATTCTAAAACTCTAAAGCTCAGGGGATCTCCCGAGCCGTGGTGTGAGATATTGAACCGCCGCCCAGAGATAGGTCGGATCCGAATACGCCTTTGCCAGCGCCTGGCACGTGTATGCGATTTTGATATCATGCTCATCGTTCAGTCTCGTAATTTCTGCGATTGGCATATCCCTCTGCTTCCTGGGCCGGACATGGTGTCCGGCCGCGCGCCGCGGTGTTGCTCGCCCTGTGGCAAGGTGCAACGCCCGTGGTCTTTTCCTCTCTTCAGTTTATTCCACGGCCGCGACTCGCAACCCCATAGTTGGCCATACGTATGCTCAGGGATAGATCGCTTCCAGCAGCTGCGCCAGCCTCGCGCCAGCCTTATTGAGCTGCCCCTTCTGTAGCGCCACTCGGCTCGACGCATAGGTGGCCGGCTCTGTCGTCGGCCAACTCTGCGTCGACTTCCCCGCATTGACCTCCGCACCAAAGCTCAATCCGGTAAACGCTGTATGACTCGCCAGCACCGACTCCGTCGCCCACTGCATAGGCCACGTGTCCACCGCTCCGCTGGTCAAAGCGACGGTCCTCGCGGCCGTTACGCCCTCGCTCTTGAACTGCGGCATTTTCAGGTCATCGGGAATGCTGTCCCACTCGTGGTGCAGTTGGTGCTTTGGGCCGATGACCAACTGGTTGCCACCTCGGGTCTTGGTGGCCGGGTCAAAGGTCGTATGGTCGGGGTCGACTTCCGTCCCGGAGGCATTGAGATAAATCGCGCCCACGTGCAGCGGCTGATGAACGTCACCGACATAATGGGCGAGCACCCGCAAAGCCTCCTTCTTGCTCGCGATGTCAATCGGCGCCGGCGCCGTACCGCCTTGAAGCACCGCCACTGCGGCCTTGATCGCGCTAACGATGTCATGATCGCTGGTTCCCACATCCGCCCGGTCATAGCTGTCGCGCTCGACCGCCACGTCCGCGTAGTGGTACTGCTTGTGGCACACCTCCTCGTCTGCCGCTGGATGGCAGGCATCCCAGTTGCGCTTCACGAACGACACCATCGCTTTCTGCCCCGCCGTGCTCTCGAAAGGTTTGCACTCCGCGTAGATCGAGTTGACCGTGTAGTGAAACACGCCCGTCGCGGCCTTCTTGTCGACGCCCTTCGCACAGTCCGCCCACACCGCCGCATGTTCCAGTGTCGCTCCTTTCCCCAGTATCTTCCGGACTGCTTTGGCGGCATTCGTGCCCACCAGCAGCTCATCGGCGATCGCCCCGACGGTCGCGTGCCCTTCATGGCCCCAGGCCAACGCCTGCGTGCTGCCCGCGAGATTCACTACCGCCCAACTCAACACCATCAGTGTCTTCACGTCCGCTCCCTGTGCGAGTTGTTATTCCATCTTGGCCAGCATGCCACCATCCCCACGGAATCCGGTAAAAACGGATTCGAAAGTAGGAAGGTTCGTTCCGAAAACCCGCCCGCCAATCTCGGCGACACGACATCTCGCGTACCCCGAGGATTGCCAACCGCGTCAGCGCCGCGCCTCTCATTGAACTTTTCCTTTTTTGATGCGGGCAATTACGTTCGTCAGATCGCTTGCAAATGAGATCACCGTGTTCTACGCTATAAACCATCTGGTTAAGAACTGATTGGTTGAATAGATGGCACCCGACAGGCTGAGCACGACACTGTTTGCGCTTTCCGATCCGACCCGGCGCGGACTTTTGGCCCAGTTAGCGCTGGGCGACGCAACAGTCGGTGAGCTGGCTGAGCCCTATGACATGAGTCTTGCGGCGGTTTCTAAGCACCTCAAAGTGCTGCAATCCGCCGGCTTGATTTCGCGAACCAGGGAGTCTCAATGGCGGCCATGTCACTTGGAAGCCGCTCCGCTTCAAGACGTCTCCGAATGGCTCGAGGGGTATCGACGTTTCTGGGACAGGAGCCTGGACAGCTTGGCGGACTACTTAAAGGTTATGCAGAAGCGAGGATCGTTTGAATGAAGGAAACAAGATATGGCGCTGCCGCGATGACTTCCACTTCGAGTGGCGAGTAGCAGGAATGGCTGCATCCATCGACATCAGTTCCTCCAAGGAACCCATCATCGTCATCACCAGGGTGTTTGACGCCCCACGTCCATTGGTCTGGAGGGCCATTACCGATCCGAAGCACGTTGCACATTGGTACGGGGGTCCGGGATTTACGAGCCCCGTGTGCGAAATGGACCTCAGACCCGGCGGAGCTTGGCGCCACGTAATGCAGGCCCCGAATGGTGACCAGTTCAAAATCAATTCGATCTTTGTTGAGGTGGTTGAACCAGAACGGCTCGTTTGGAGGACGGTCGCAGACGAGAATCGAAAGCCTGCACCGCCCACGGGAGTGCATACGGTAACACTCGAAGCTTGTGGTTCTCAGACCAGGTGGACACTCGTCGCCCGATTCGATTCCTTCGAACATCGCGACCTGACGGCCAAGATGGGCTTCGGTCAAATGATCAGCATGGGCTTGGAGCGCATGGCGGAATACCTCAAAACACTGTGACTATCAGCGCCGCGTGCTTACGGCGCGGCGTTTCATCTAAAAACAGGGAGAAATTGTTGTGTCATCGAATCTAGAGCACGCCTCTGCATCCAAGGCCGCACTGTGGACCGGCCGCGTGATGAGCGGGTTAGTGATTCTCTTCATGGTTTTCGACGGCGTGTCGAAATTGGCGATGGTGCCCCAGGTCCTGGAAGCGACGCAAAGAATCGGCTTTCCCACGGCCACTATACGGCCTATCGGAATGGTTCTGCTGGCCTGCACTACCCTTTACACGATCCCTCGGACCGCGTTTCTGGGCGCAATTCTGTTGACGGGATTCTTGGGCGGTAGCGTCGCGGCCAAAGTGCGATTAGAGGATCCCCTCTTTAGCTCAATTCTTTTCGGCGTCTATTTCGGTCTTCTGGTCTGGGGCGGGCTGTATTTTCGCGATCCTCAGCTGCGCAGTCTCATGCCTTTACAGCAAAGCTGAGCGGACTACGATGAAGGAATCAGGTTGTGGACGATCGCTGAAATCGTGAGACCGATATGCCGCGGTTTTGCGATCACTACGGAGCCGATAACACCGAAATCATCAATCTCCCCGAGATAGGATAGGGCGCCTATGAAAGCGCACGAAAGGCCATTGGAACGATTTCTCCGCACTCTCTTGCTCTGCATCGCTCTTGCGAAGGTATCAGCTGCGACGCCTGGAGAGGTACCCATCGGCGCTACCCTACCGGACGCCACGCTGCAAGGACTGAATGGTCCGCCCCGGCACTTAAGCTCTTTTGGCGGCCGGCCACTGTTGATCAACGTGTGGGCGAGTTGGTGCGGACCCTGTAAGCAGGAGATGGCCTCCTTGGAACGGCTCGCCTGGCAAGAGAACTATTTCGCCATAATTGGCATCTCCACGGACGATGATGCCGACAAGGCCAGCAGGCTTTTAAAAGGCACGAATGCGACCATCAGCCATTTCATTGACCATGACCTTCAGATGGAAAACATGCTGGGCGCATCAAAGGTGCCCCTCACAGTTCTCGTCGACGCCGACGGGCGCGTACTCCAGAAAATCTACGGCGCGAGAGAGTGGGACGGCGCCGATGCGCTACGGCTCATCGACGAAACGTTTCACAAAGGACTCCGCCCGCGATGAGAAACCCCATGGCAACCGTCAAACAGCTCACTGCCAGGCCCGCGACGCTGCCCCGAAGGACATTACGATGCCGATGTCTCGAAAGTGCAGGAGTGGCTCGGACATGCGAATATTGCTACCACTCGCATTTACCAAATCTCACTAACCCATGTCGATCATAATGAAAAATATTCCCGTGAATCGAAATCTGTCCTCGTTGTTTTTCGCACTACTGCTGTGCGGATGGGCCGCTGCCGCTCCATCCGCGCAGACCCTGGAGGAACTGGTAGCTCAGAATATCGAAGCACGCGGCGGCGCCGCAGCCCTTAAAGCCATGCAATCGCTGAGGATTCAAGGCAAATTGCTCATCCAGGATGGTCAGTTTGAGCTGCTCTACGTACAGACGGTGCGCCGTCCCGCATCGATACGAACTGAGGCGACGGTTCAAGGGTTGACGCAGGTCCAAGCATTTGACGGCAACACCGGCTGGCAAATCAATCCGTTTCAGGGCCGCAAGGATCCTGAGAGGCTGTCCACAGACGATATCAAGAGCCTGGCAGAGATTGTGGCAGATTTTGACGGCGCGTTGGCCGACGCGCAGAAAAAGGGCAACAGGCTCGATTACCTCGGCACGGAGGACATTGATGGCACGCCGGCTCATAAGATCAAGTTGACCCGACCGAGCGGCGACACGGAGTACGTGTATTTGGATCCGGATCACTTCCTCGAGATTCGGCTTTTGAGCCAGCGCACCGAACATGGGGTCCAGGTGGAGACTGAAACAGACCTTGGCGACTACGAGAAAATTGACGGGGTCCTCATCCCCTTCTCAATAGAATCAGGACTCAAGGGATCCTCCGATCGGCAGAAGCTGGTCGTGAATAAGGCTGAGGTCAATGCCAAGACCGACGATGCCTGGTTCGCATTTCCCTCCGCCCAACCCAAGCTCAAGCATTGATGGATAGGATGTCCCGTATGTTTTATCGCAAGTCTCTGGTAGTCGCCCTGACGCTCCTTTCGTTCGCCCAGGTATACGCTCAACAGGCACCCTACTCTTCCGCGACGATCTCCGGTCTCACGGCGAGAAATATCGGTTCGGCGAGGATGAGCGGCCGTATTTCCGCGATTGTCGGCGCAAAGGACCCTTCGGGCCGCACCATTTTCTACGTAGGTGCGGCGAGTGGTGGTGTATGGAAGAGCGACGATGGCGGGACGCGCTACAAGCCGGTATTTGATGATCAGCCGGTGCAGTCGATCGGCTCGCTGGCACTGGATCCCTCCCACCCATCGACCCTTTGGGCGGGTACCGGCGAGGCGTGGACCCGCAACAGCGTGTCGATTGGGGACGGCATCTACAGGTCCACCGATGGCGGCGACACGTGGCAGAACATGGGTTTGTCGCAATCGGAACGAATCGCCAAGATCCTCATCGATCCAAAAAACTCCAACATCGTCTACGCGTGCGTCGCGGGCAAGCTGTGGGGCGATTCCCCAGACCGCGGACTATACAAGACACTCGATGGCGGCAAAACCTGGCGCCTCGTGCTGCGCGGCGCGAATCTCTCGACCGGTTGTTCGAGTCTGGCGCTCGACCCCGTGGATCCGAACGTGATCTTCGCGGCCCTATGGGACTTCCGTCGCAAAGGATGGACCTTCCGCTCCGGCGGAGAGAGCGCGGCCGCGCCGTCGGGCAGCGGCCTGTTCAGATCCACGAACGGCGGCACAACCTGGCGCGAGATCACTCCGGCGGACAATGCCGGATTCCCGGCTAAACCCTATGGACGCATCGCAGTCGCCGTCGCCCCGAGCGATGCCAATCGCGTCTACACCTATGTGGAGTCGACCGATAGTGCGCTGTATGTGTCGGACGACGCGGGCAAGAGCTGGCAGCCGCGGGACAAGAGCACATGGATGGTGTGGCGCTCCTTCTATTTCGCCAATCTCGTAGTCGACCCGAAGAATCCCGATCGCGTATTCAAGACCGATGGCGCGCTGATCGTGAGCGACGATGCGGGGAAGAGCTTCAGTACCGTCGGTGGGTTCGCGGGCATGCACGGCGATGTGCATGATCTTTGGATCGACCCGTCGAATACCCAGAACATCATTGCAGGCGATGATGGAGGCATCTGGTACTCCTACAACGGGGGCACTAAGTGGTGGAAAGCTAGCAACCTACCCGTCTCACAGTTCTACCATGTCAGCGTCGACAATGCGGATCCTTACAAGGTTTATGGCGGCCTGCAAGACAACGGCTCCTGGTCGGGCGAGACCAGTCATGGGGGCGGCATCACGAACGCACAGTGGCAGCCGGTTTACGGCAACGACGGCTTTTGGGTGTTTGAGGATCCGGCGGACCCCACTTATATTTACGCGGAGGGCCAAGGGGGCACCATTAACCGTGTGAATCGCTGGAACTCCGATATGCGGGACATTCATCCGCTGCTGTCTGACGCGGAACTGGTCAAGGATAAAAAGCTGCGTTTTAACTGGAACACGCCGATTGCGCTTTCGCCCAACGAGCGCGGCACGATCTATATCGGCAGCCAATTCCTGCTGCGCTCCACGGACCACGGACAGAGTTGGCAGCGCCTTTCGCCGGATCTGACCACCAATGACCCGGCTCATCAGAAGCAGGAGCAATCCGGAGGCGTTACGATCGACAATTCTGCGGCCGAGATGTATGAGACTATCTTCTCGATCAGCGAATCCCCCAGGGACGGCAAGGTCATTTGGGCAGGGACTGATGATGGACGCCTGCAAGTCACCCAGGATGGCGGAGGCCAATGGCGTGACGTAATCGCTAATGTCCGGGGGCTGCCGAAGGGAGCCTGGGTAAACTGGGTGCAGGCGAGCAACTTCGATGTCGCTACGGCCTACGCGGCCTTCGATCTGCATACCAACGGCGATATGGCCGCGTATCTCTATCGGACTCGCGACTATGGCAAGACCTGGACGGCGTTGGTCTCGCCCGCTGATTTGAAGTCGGTGCGCGGTTATGCACACGTCATCAAGGAAGATCTCAAGAGCCCCAATTTGCTGTTTCTAGGTACTGAATTCGGGCTGTACGTTTCGATTGATGGCGGCGAGCGTTGGGCTCAATTCAAAGGCGGCCATTTCCCTAACGTGGCGGTCCGCGATATTGCGATCCAGCCGCGCGAGAACGATCTGGTGCTTGCGACCCATGGGCGCGGCATTTGGATCATTGATGACATTACACCGCTGCGAGCCCTGTCGGTCGACCTGCTCGGAAAGGAATTCAGCCTGGTCGCTTCGCGCCCGGCGCTGCAGCGGCTGCGCCCTAACAGCGCGGGCGAACCCAGCGGCGCCGCGGCATTTATCGGCGACAACTCGCCGGACGGCGTTGCAATCAGCTACTACCAGCGTTCCCGTCATTTATACGGCAAGCTGAAACTTGAGATTCTGGACGCGAATGGCACGGTGGTCGCCGATCTACCGGCGAGCAAACGTGCCGGTCTCAATCGGGTCATGTGGAACATGCTGGAAAAGCCGCCGCGCGTTCCTCCGGCTGCGCAACTGGCATTCGCCGGCACCCAAGGTCCACGCGTTCCGCCCGGCACCTACGCCGTGCGGGTGACGAATAACGGTCAGTCCTATGAGTCGCCGCTGCAGGTAAGCATCGATCCTTCCGCAACCTTCACCGTGGCGGAGCGCCAGGCGCAGTATGCGGCCGCGATTCGCGTCAAAAAGCTTTTTGGCGCTGAGAGTAACTTGATGGAGCGCATCGTAGAGTTGCGCACCCGCTTGGTCGAGGCCGGCGACAGCTTGGCGAAGAACAGTCCGCTGTCGCGCAGCCTTGCGCAGTTCGATGCGAAAGTCGATGCGGTGCGAAAGCAGATCGTAGCCACCACCGAGGGCGGTGCCATCACCGGCGAGGAGCGCCTGCGAGAGCATACAGATCAACTGTACGGGGCGGTGCTGACGAATGAGGGCAAACCCACTGTGTATCAGCAGGACAACATCATCGCGCTGGAGGCAGAGATGGCACGCATACAGCATGACTTCGACGCCATGATCCATCAGAACCTTCCCCCCCTGAACCGCCAACTCACTGGCGCCGGCTTCGGCCCCATCAAAGTCAAATCGGAGAGTGAGGCGGATGAGGGCGATCATGAGGCTTCCGCGAATCCGCATGCCGCTAAGGACGACCCGGACGCACTGCTAGAGCGCCAGCGCATACCATCGACTTTCCGGCCGCTGCATTAGCGGATACCCCTGCTACTCCTGTGCTAGCGCTGGCGCCTCGACCGCATCAAACCCGTGTTGGTTCGGCACCCAAGAGGTTTCGAACGTCTACCTGGACGAAGATCGCCACGCCGCAGTGCCTCGCGGAAGTTGGCGGGAGTCGCGGCGCCGCTCAGACAACGCCGAGCATTTTCCGTCTGGCCGTGCTGTTTGTACGTCCAGATGTGGCGTGGTAGGCGCAGCAACATATTGAGCGCTGAGCACTGCAGCAACCTTTCCCAGTTGTTCAGCGTAGGCAGCATCAATGCCCCAAGACGTGACATCAATCTCTTCGACTTTGTTAGTGAATGCCGAGAAGCCGATATAAGAGCGCGTGAACTTATCGGCAATCACCGACGCGACGCCGAAGCGCTTGATAGCGCCTGTCGCTATATTTGCCGGCTCTGCGGGCGAGCCGAGAAGCGCGGCGAGGAGAAGGAGAATTGCTCGCATTGCCCATGCGTTAAAAAGCTCGGAGCACGGATCGTCACGATACCCACCCGTTCCGGCCGGTTACGAGTGGCGCCGCTATCGTGACAGTTCGCAGATCCAGTTCACTTCCCAGGTTTTTCCGCCATCCGCTGAGAACGCCTGTTCCATGCGCGCCGATTGCGGTGATATGTCGGACCAGACGTAACGAACAAGGATTGCCCGCCCCTTCCATTGTTCCTGATCGTAAAATTCGCCCCGACGACCGCTGAACTCACCGACCACCGGAGGTAAACTGAGGGCCCCCTTGTCTAGGTCGAGCAGGTAGATGCTCCACTGGTGAGAATCTGGATTGTAAAGGCGTAGTGTTTGAGCTTTGATGTACTGACCTTTCTCATGGCCATTTACCTCAAATTCCTCGAAATTGGCGTTGCTATCGAGAAGTTTCTTGTGACGAGAAATGCCGTCGTATTCGATCCATTTGTTTGAGCCAACAAGCCGGTCAGGCAGCCGCCTGACATGGGCCTTCCAATCGCCGATTAGAAAATCAAAATCGTGGGCGCCGTCGTGTGGTGTCGGCGCCGGTGTTTCTGCATTACTCGTTGCACACAGATGATCATTGCCGACATCAACAATCCGAGGCACGCTGATATGTGGGTTTTGGGCATCTTCGTACTCCTTGCTTTTCCTGAGTCTACCGCGCGCCGCGAATGACGGCTTAACGGGCTGCATTTCCGGCAGTCGAATGACGCACGGTGGCCCTCTCCTGACTTAACTTCCTCAGTCACGAGCGATCCCACCAACCCTCCCAGCGCCTTCAGCGGAATCGACACGATTTCGAGCGGGTGCGGCACCACCAAGGTTCCGCGAATCTTAAAGGTAGGATTGAAAACCGCGTGGCTGATTTTGCCGATTGCGCTCGATCGAACCGGAGGAACGACAACCCGGCGCCATTACCTTTCGGATGGCCCTTTTTCTCAAGGTGCCTGCAACTGGCACATCCCTTGCTGTGTTATGCAGGTAAGGATTGATGACAGTTACTCTAGGAGACACATATGAACACCCTCTCGTCCAAACTCACCGCCTTCGCAGCCGCGTTAGTCATGAATGGCCTAATCATCGGTGCAGTCGGATATTTGTTCGAAATCCAGTCACGCCCCCACATGTTGGTCATGTCTTTTGCCCGGCAGATCGCGACGCATCAATGGCTCTCCTGAGGGATTGCAGTCCGGATCCACGATGCGCGCAAATCGGCAGGGACTGCGAACATCCATTGTTCGCGCCGGCGAGTCAGGCGTGCTCGCCCGTGGGCAAGTGGTACTCGTAGACGCAGAAGTCATTATCGCGGACCCACCCCTCCCGCTCATACAAGCGTTGCGCAGGCAGATTCGTGACGCCAGTCTGCAGCATGAGCTGGCCGGCGCCCTCCCCGGCTGCATATTCCACCCCCGCGTGTAACAGTGCCGCCGCTGCTCCGCAGCGTCGCGCTTGCGGCGCGACGAACAGGTCATACAATACGAACATGCGTGCCAGGGACACCGAAGCGAAACAGGGGTACAGTTGGCTGAAACCGATTGCCGCGCCCTGCTGTCGTGCGACGAACACCACCGACTCATGGCGCGCCACCCGCTCTTCCAAAAATGACCGCGCCCGCGGATCCTCGGCGCGGCCGTAGAAGCGCCGATAGGCGTCGAACAGCGGGGCGATCTCATCGACGTCGCGCAGCTCGGCCCGTTCAATGCTGACTTGAGTATTCATGCTGACCTCCGAGGGTTACGCGAACGGCATATTCTTAGTCTGGCCGCCCATTCGGCCGCGACGCTTCGCTTTCCATGCTTCGCTGCGGTCCGGCCAGTGCACCCAAAAACGATTTCACGCATCTCCCAGCACTTTCATAGCCTGCTCGACGCGGTTATCCTCCACGAGCAATTGCACGCCCCCCGTCCCGCCTTCCATTCCGACGCCGACACCGACGACGATGGAGGGTATCCCAGCAGCGTCCAACGTGATCCTCGCCACATCCGCTTCGACTCGCGTCGAATATGTCTTGATGGTTTTCATCGATAGCCACTCCTTCGTCTGGCCGGGCCGTTCGTACGTCTTTTCTCCGCCTTCCATCCGTTGCGACTCATGTCCGACGCTCTAGCCGGATGAGCCCGCCGGCAGCGATGCCAGAGTCTATACTCAGCGCCTTCTTTCGCAAGCTGACGGAACGGTCCATGGAAAACTCAAAAGTCGCACTCGCGTTTTGCTCCCTATTATTCGCTTGTCCTGGCTCTGCACAGGTGGCACTAAAGTCCGATACACCCAGCCTCTTGTTTTGGACGCCGGAACAGCAGACCGCGGGATATCGCAGCATCGAAAAGATCTACAAGGTTGCCACAGTGAAGCGCGGTTCTGAGGTGCACCCCTTGCCCAAGGCGCCCAAGCAACTGTCGCCGAATTGGACTTACGCCAACCGTCAATGGACGGTCGCCGGCTATATGAGCGCCAATCGAACCTCTGGTGTTCTGGTCTTGAAGGACGGCAAGATCGTGTTGGAGCGCTATGGCTTGGGTCGCACGCCAAAGGATCGCTGGACTTCGTTTTCCGTCGCTAAATCCCTGACCTCGACGCTGGTCGGCGCAGCCATTCAGGATGGCAAGATCAGGGGGCCGGATGACATGGTCACCGACTACGTGCCGGAGCTCAAAGGCTCAGCCTACGACGGTGTCACAGTGAGGCAGCTACTCATGATGAGCTCGGGCGTGAAGTGGAATGAGGACTACACCGATCCTAAGTCGGACGTGGCCCAGGCAGGATTTACCGGCAGCGAGCCGGGCATGGATCCTTTGGTGAGTTACATGCGCCATTTGCCACGCGACGCCGAGCCAGGCACGAAGTGGCATTACGATACGGGCGAGACGGACATGGTAGGCATCTTGGTTTCCAACGCCGTCGGCGAACCACTCTCGCAATATCTCTCCGAGAAAGTCTGGACCACATACGGCATGGAGCAGGATGCGGTGTGGATGGTGGATGCATCGGGCAAGCAGGAACGTGGCGGCTGCTGCATGTCGATGACCCTGCGTGACTACGGGCGCGTCGGACAATTCATATTAGATGGTGGCAAAGCTCAAGGTCGACAGGTGGTTCCTTCCTGGTGGGTGGCACAGGCCACCGCCAAAGAGATCGACAACGGCGCGGCTGGCTACGGCTATTTCTGGTGGATCCGTGAAAATGGCAGCTACGAAGCGGTGGGCATCTTTGGGCAATCGATCACTACGTTCAAAGACGACCGATTGATCATCGTCATAAACTCGGCATGGCCGGCCGCCACCAGCAAGGAGTACAGCGCGGCCAGAACTGCGTTCGTCAACGCATTGCACGAGGCAGCCAAATCAATCTCACGGTAATTGGTTCTCCGTCTGGCCGGGTATTCTTCGGCTGGTCCAGCCCGCACAGCGAGCACCGTTAAAGCTGGCAAATACCAATTTCGATGGCCAGTCACTCTGTACTTAAATCTACCTACCGGAAAGACTTGCAGTAATGGGCCCCACCGATTGATACAATTTACAGATGAGTGACAATTCCATTTGGCATCTAGCGCAGATCAACGTGGGCAGGTTGACGGCGCCCCAAGGGGATCCCCGCACCGCTGACTTCTTCGCGGCTTTAGACCGCATCAATGCACTGGCGGATATGAGTCCTGGATTCGTGTGGCGACTACAGGATGAGAGCGGGAATGCGACCGGCATTCGAACCACTTCGGATCCGCTCTTCGCAGTTAACATGTCGGTTTGGGAAAACGCGGACACGTTGTTCGCTTTCGTATATCGCGGTGCGCACACGCCCGTGATGGCTCGACGCCGTGAATTTTTTCAGCCCTTCGAGGGACACTATCAGGCGCTTTGGTGGGTGCCCCGCGGCCATCGACCAACGGTGGATGAGGGCCTTGCGAGGCTTTGGAAGCTCGAACATTTCGGATCGAGCCCCGACGCATTTACGTTCAAATCGCGGTTCCTAGCACCCGATCAGCTGGGTGCTCCGGTGGATATGAAACCCGATCCATGGTGCATGGGTCGCGCATATTGAGGCGCCCGGCTCGGGAGCGCTAGCGTCTCAGCCGCATAAATCTACTTCTTCTCGAGAAGCAGCGAATCGAGGAACCGGCGCTCGTCCCGGTGCATGGGCAAGAGTGCTTTCAACGCGCAATTGGTGCAGAAATTCGTGAAGGGTCCGTCATAGCCCTTGACATTCCGCTGTACGGACCGTACAGTCCGCAATAGCCGCGATACGTATGAAAATCGTCCATAAAGGTTCCGAAGAAGCTCGTAACGAGCTGCCGACTCTTCTCGAAGAGGCGCAAAGCGGTCGAGCGACGATCATTACCCGACGTGGCCGACCGGTCGCGGCGCTCGTCCCGCTCTCTCAATATCACACCGGCCCCAAGCAGCAATCACTGCTCAACCTCGAGGGTACCGGCCGGGGACTTTGGGGTAAGAACAGCACCGGAACGACTGGCAAGCTGCGCGACGAATGGAGCCGCTGACTCTCGAAACCTTGCCCGCCGGAGCGCTCCTGCTGATGGATACCGCGCCGATCGTTTATTTCCTCGAGGCGCACCCCAAGCTGGCCAAATTGTTTAGGCCCTTGTTTGAGCGGCACGCGGCCGGAGAACTTCACTTCGCTGTCACGACCGTCTCGATCGCCGAGGTTCTCACGGGTCCCTTGCAATCCGGCAATGAAGCCCTGGCCGAGCGCTTTCGGACAATCTTAGGATCATGGCAGGTGATTGACTTGACCGCCGATATCGCCGCGAGCGCGGCTCGTCTGCGCGCATCGCTTCGCCTAAAGCTCGCAGATGCAGTACAGGCAGCCAGCGCCATTGCCGTGAACGCCGATGCCCTCATTACTTACGACCGGGATTTTTCGCGCGTGCGATCGCTTCGCGTATTGCCGTAGTACGCGAGCATAGGCCTCGCTATTTCGGGTCGTGATGCATCAATCTTCTCGGCAGATGAGCGTTCTTGCAATGCTCAAAGTATTTGTAATGTCATCCTATTGTCATCAAATTGATATCTGTGCTGGCCAGGCTTGTGGAAAAGGATGTTCATAAACACGACAACTGAGGACCCGCCTATGAAAATGAAATCTCGAATCCGCTTAGCAGCGCTCGCCTTTTCAGCGTTAACGATAATGGATATTTCTCCCACTCTCGCAGACGAGGATGCGGGGGATCACGAGAACCGCCCGTACGCGATTGGACTTTGGGGTGATTTGCCGTATTCGGATCTGCAGGCGACGACCGGCGTCCCCAATCTTATTGCTGATATGAACTCGCAAGACTTAGCGTTCACTGCACATGACGGTGATTTGAAAGCTGGTAATGCGACGCCTGGGTCAATTACCCCTACGACTTGCGAAGATGCGCTTTACCTGCAGGGTCTGGGCTTTTTAAATTCACTGAAGGCCCCGGCTATCTTTACGCCCGGAGATAATGACTGGACCGACTGCGATCGGCCAAGCAACGGCGCATTTTCATCACTCGAACGACTTGAACATGAACGCACGGTGTTTTTCAGTGCGCCGTACTCCCTAGGTCGACATCGTCTGAAGCAAGAAGTCCAAGCAGCCCCCTACGTTGAGAACCGCCGTTGGACGTTAGGTGGCGTGACCTATGCCACGCTCAATGTCCAAGGTTCATGCAACAATCTGTGCGATACAGCGCCTGATCCGGCCGAATTTAGCGCGCGCAATAGTGCGGATATCGAATGGCTCAAGGAAACCTTCGCAAGGGCCAAGGCTTTGGGGTCCTCCGCTGTCATGTTGATTTCGCAAGCCGATCCGGGTTGGGACTTAACCGATGGAACCCGAGCACCTACACGCAACCCGAAAACCTTGGCAGAAACCGATGGTCTACCGGACGGCTTTCAATCGTTTCTGCTTGCGCTTCGCGATGAGGTGATCGCATTCGAAAAGCCGGTCGCGTACGTGCACGGCGATTCACATTACTTTCGTATTGATAAGCCTTTCCTAGACGCTCAAGGTCGACGACTCGAGAACTTTACCCGCGTCGAAACCTTTGGGGATCACCAAGAGAACGGAGACAATGACGTTCATTGGCTCAAAGTGTTTGTCGACGCGCGCAGCCGCGAAGTATTCAGCTATCAAACGCAGATTGTCCCGGCCAATCGCATTGCCGTCCCCGCGCCGTAGCGAATAGAAAAAAGGGCCGCCGGACGCAGCTCAGGCGTCCGGCGATCCCTTTCCATCGGCGTCAATCGCTCGGCGAAAATCGAGGCCGTCTTCGAGATTCGCGGATCAAAAGCGGCTGACTTCACCTCCTTCGAGCAAGCTGTGATTGTCACTGGTTATAGTCCTACAGTGGCTCGCGCGCATTTCTTGTCGGACGGCGCCCGCGGCGCCAGTACCGTTCGGCGATCCGGCGCCGACTTGCTCGACGCCAACACTGCACAAAGTAACCCGCTATGAGGCAAGTCGGCGAAAGATTTTTATTGCGTACCGCTCGTGGTGCATCGTGAGCCTGTGCCAGAATAGATCGAGTCCTCTGCTTTTTTCTAACTCCTCAGCGCGAGCACCATGCGTGAACATCCGTCCCTTCCGAATATCGATTCCGTCAAGCGAAATTCTTGATCTGAAACGGCGTTTGCAGCAAACGCGCTGGTCACCTGAGATCCCACAAGCCGGGTGGAATCTTGGCATGGACAGTGGATTTTTACGCTCTTTCGTTGATTATTGGCTGAATGGTTTCGACTGGAACACGGTGGAAGCAGCACTCAATGCGGTACCTCAGTTCGAAGCGGTCTGCGAGGCAGGATCGATTCATTTCGTGCATTTAAAAGCAGCGCATAAGAGCGCACTGCCAATCGTCCTGACGCATGGCTGGCCTAGCACATTTGCCGAATTTCTTAAGCTCGGCGAGATGCTCGCAAATCCCACCACTGATGGAGATACGTCGGCACCGAGTTTCAACGTTGTAATTCCGTCGCTGCCAGGATTTGGCTTCTCATCGGCGCCAACGAATTTGGGCACAAACTCCCTAACGATCGCAGACCAATGGGCCGAGCTGATGCAGGCCCTAGGTTATCCAAGATTCATTGCTCACGGCGGCGACCTCGGGGCGGGTGTATCCACGGCATTGGGGTTGCGTCACAGCGATCGCTTGTTAGGTATTCATCTTAATTTCATTCCCGGTTCCTTCCAGCCGCACATAGGCCATTCCACGGGACTTACCGCGGAGGAAGCTGCCTTCATGGCTCGGCGAGCTGCTTGGTACGAGCAGGAGGGGGGGTATTCGCATGTGCAAGCCACCAAGCCGGACGTGCTCGGACCGGCCCTGAATGACTCACCCGTAGGTCTTGCTGCGTGGATTCTCGACAAGTTTCGCTCTTGGAGCGATTGTGAAGGTCACCTCGGGCGTCGGTTTACGCAAGATGAACTTTTGACCAACATCTCGCTTTATTGGTTTACCCGCACGATGCCTTCGGCTATTCGAATCTATTGGGAAGGTCGGCAAAGCCCGCTAAGGTTTTCAGCAGAAGAGCGCGTGAATGTACCGGTTGCCGTAGCGCACTTCAGGCGCGAGATACCCATTCCACCGCGCTCGTATGCCGAGCGGGGTTACAACGTGGTGCGCTGGACAGAATTCGACCGCGGCGGACACTTTGCAGCGCTGGAGGAACCCGAGGCACTCGCCCAAGATATTCGAGCTTTCGCACAGACATTGAGACCAATGCCAGCTACTGCGCCGTAAATGTTCACCTGCGAGTTTTCAGGCCTGGTATTCGCGGACACATACGAACGGTCGTCCCAATCCGCCCTCCACGCCCTCAACCTATTCGCCGCAAAAGCGTGCCTAGCCATCGACGACCAACCGGCCAACCGTTCCTGAACTGCGAGAGGGATACTGTAACGGCGCCGTTGGGGTCATCAGCGCGAATCACTTGCGCAACCCCTTGTAGCCTTCGAGGAAAAGAATGACCACCTTGTGCGCCCACGCGTCTAGCTCCGCCGCACCCATCGGCGTGCCAAACCCGATCGCCCGGCGTTGCGGCAGTGTCACCACCATGTAGATGAATTGCTGGGCGGCGAACACCTGATCTAACGGATTCAATTTGATCTTGGGCAGCTCCCGGGACAGCAATCCGGCGATGAGAGCCGTTGCCTCAGCCTGACCGCCGTCGTTCTCGACGGCGCTGGCTAGTTCTGGAAATCGGTTCGATTCACCCGTGACCAATCTGTGCAGGGCAATGGCTTGCGGGGATAGCGTCGCTTGCAAGATCAAGCCCGCAAGTCGTTGCAGGATTTCCGGCAAGCTCGCTCCGGCGAGCAGCGGCACACTCGGCGGCGGTCTAATCTCATCGATGATCCGGTGCACGACGGCAGCGAATAGCGCTGCCTTATGATCGAATCGATCGTAAAAGGTGCGCTTGGAGACTCCCGCGTGCGAAGCCACCGCTTCGATGGATGTCGATCCGTAGCCGCCCTCCAGAAAGAGCTCCGTGGCCACTTGAAGAATCCTCTCGCGCAGCTTGGGCGCGTCCGCACGCAGCGGGCGGCCACTCTTTCTGACTACCTTTACATGCTTGACAGGTTCTTTCTTACCGGCGCGGATAGGAGTTGCCACCCGAACGATAATACCCGCGACCGTAATAGCCCGGGCGCGGCGCGTAATAACCTCGCGGTCCGTAGGCGACGCGCGGCGCATAGTAACCAGGATACGGCGCGTAGTAGTAAGGTCTCGGCTCGACGTAAGCAACCGGCGGCGCATAACCGTATGCAGGCCCGGCATATCCCGGGGTTGGATATGGCGGCGCAACTGACTCGGTTACTCCCGCGATCACATTGGAAGCAATCACCAGCGGCAAGGTTGCGAGTGCAACTGCCGCGCCAACAATGCCAAGCCCGATGCCAACCGGATGGAACGGCCGAAAGCCACGGCCGTCGGCCATCGCCGGTGCCATCGGAAGAAACGCGACGGCCGCAGCTGCGGCGACGCCTAAGATTGCTTGTCTGACTTTGATCATGGCTCGCTCCCCAAGAGGATTAATAGTGCCAAGGTACTCTTCGTACTAATGCAACGCAACCGTACCGTTCCTTAACTGCTGTTCCTCGAATGAGCCTGAACACCAAAGGCCCGATCGAGCCGGCACGCCGCCAAGACGAATCGGTCCGCCGCCCCGCAGCATCAACCAAAGCGACATCGCGCACGCCGCCGACTCGCCCCTGCATACATGCGACCGCCCCACGATCGAGAAAATCCGTGCCAAGTTGGGCCGTGGCTCGCCCAACAGGATCAACCCAATAGAAGCGCTCTGGGGACAGGCCGGTTTGCTCAGCCCCCCTTTCGAAAGGCCATGGCTGACGCTCCGCCCTTTTATGTAGTCATGACTGACGGAGCGGTGGCGGATTCGACAGGCGCTTTGCGGCGAAGGATGGCCGCGGAGACGAGAGTAATGATGAGGCCGACGGGCAGCGGCTCGATGAAGGTATAGGCCATGTTGACGAACGGGTTTTGGTAGAGCTGGGCAGAGCGCTGTATCGCAGCGACCTTCGTGGCAATGGTGGCAGGGTCAAGTCCGGAGGACTGGACCCTATGAATCTGCGCGGCGAAGTAGCTGTCCATGAAGTGGGGCATGAAGTTGAAATAGAGGACCTCCCACATGGCGACGTAGCAGATAGTGGTGATGAGGGTGATCAGGAAGCCGCAGGTGAAGGCGCGGCCGAAGGAGATTTGCCCAGCGAGGTCGTTGTCTCGGTAACTGCGGATGCCGAAGTAAATCAGCAGGAACGACGCCACCATAATGGTATAGCCAAGAGCCATGCTGTGGCCGGAGCCGATCTTGTCGGCGAGCAGAAGCGAGCCGCCCATAAGGACGGAGACGATGAGGCCCGAGATGAGACCGAAGGTGAGGACGGTTTTCTTCATGTGAGGCTCCTGGTGCTAGTAAGGGTGGAGTCACGATGCCGTGTAATGGGTTCGGATGTCGTCATCCTTTCGGATGATTTTGCCAGGACTGGAGCGGAATTCATGCTTTCGGATGACTTGGGTCACGGCAGGAGGCCTAGTTCTTTGCAGCGCTGGACGGCCTGGGTACGACGTGCGGCTCCGAGCTTCTCGAAGGCGCGCGCACAGTGCGTCTTGACGGTGTTTTCGGAAACGAAAAGCCGCGTGGCGATCTCGCGATTGCTGAAGCCGCGGGCGATCAGTGTAAGAATTTCGAGCTCGCGTGCCGTTATGCCGATGGTCTGTTGGTTGGCCGCATTGGGAGCGAACGGTTTGAGGGCGGTGGCTTCGGCGGGGACAAGCACTTCTCTCGACACGGCTTCGCGGGTGGGTTCGCGCCTGCGCGCGATGCGCAGCCCGAGCCAGATGCCGAAGGTCGCGAAAAGGATGGCGACGAGCGCGACGTAGATCTCGACGGAGTGCTCGATGATGGCGAAGCGGTATTCGGAGTACTGGAGGACGGCGATGAGCAAACCGCCGACGAGACCGAAGATGAGGACGTGGCGCTTCATGATGGGGTTATGAAGAAGTATAAAGGCTATTTCATGGTGCATACAGGATGACCGCCGCTCCGCCCGCATCATTCTGTTGAACGCCGCGCAGCAAGTACTCTTGATCCGATTGGTTGTCGCAGTGCTCGCGCGGATCCAGCCTTGTGACCTTTGCGATTCAAATATGGGCTGGGCGTAGCGGAAGGTGGCCATCGAAAGAACTGCAATGCCTAAGAGCACTGCCGTGAACCGGGAAGTCAACAGGGCGCGCCGGCGAAGTTCTAGATGCGGCGTGTTCGGCTGCGTGCCGGGCGTCGTGTTTCACGACGCGGCGTAGGGACGCTACAACTCCTCACGTCCCTTGACGATTCGGCCGACGAGACCGTAGTCGATTGCCTCTTGGGCGGACAGCCAATGATCCCGTTCAATGTCCTCTAATACCATTTCGAGCGGTTTACCGGTCTCGCGCGCGATCAGCTCGGCGATGCGCTGCCGCGCCCGCAAGATTTCCTGCGCCTGAATGGCGATATCGCTCGCTTTCCCGCCGACGCCGCCACTCGGCTGGTGAATTAAGAATCGAGTATTCGGCAGGCAGAAGCGCCGCGCGCGCGGCGCCCCCAAGTAGACGTGGGTCGCGGCACTGCCCACCCATCCGCTGCCGATCATCCGCACGGGGGCACGGATAAACCGAATCAGGTCGTGAATGGTGTCACCCGATTCTAGATGTCCGCCGGGCGAGGAAACGATCACGTCGATGGGTTCGGCAGAATCGGCGTCCAGAGCAATCAATCGGCGGGCGGCTTCAGCCGCGGTCGCATCCGTGATGGTGCCAAAAATGAGCACCGTGCGGGACTTGAATGCCTTCTCCTCCAAGAATGCATTTCTCAGATCTATCGGAGCTGTGGGCGGCGTGATTTCCATGAATTCTCCTCCTTGTCTCCCCTAACGAATGAGGCCTTCGGTTTGTGACAGGGCTCCCCAAACCACCCACTCTGTGGCACAGTTTGGCTATGCCTAGGGACCGACAAAGATTAATGAGCGCCGCGCGCCGGCTGCTGGCTTCACGTGCGGACGCCGAGGATGCCGTCCAGGATACCTACGTTCGCGCCTTGGCCGCATTTCCAGATTGGTTGGGACCCCACCCCGGGTGGTTGTACACCGTGCTGCGGAACATCGCCATCGATCGGTTGCGCCGCAAGCAGTTGGAATCGGAGCACGCGGATGCCGGATTGCCGCCTGAAGGGTCGTCGGTACCCCTGACGGAAGTTAGGTCCGAATGTGAGGCCGCACTTCGTCATTTGCTAAGCCGCGTCAGCCCCGCGGAGGCCGCGGGCATTTTGCTGCGCGATGTGTTCGAATTTGATTACGATGAGATCGCGCGCATCGTCGGTAAAAGCGAAGCCGCATCCCGCCAATTTCTGCATCGAGCGAGAACGCGTACACGCCGTACCGGCCCGCCGGCGGATGTCGAGGAAACTTATATTGAATTGTGTTGGCGGGCCATCGAGGCTCGCGATCCCGCGCTGTTGATCGACATGCTGCAAATGACCAACGCCCAGGCGCAGACGGCCGGAATCAGCGTTGGGCGACATCGCGGCGCGCGAAGTTCCTCGATGCTGGTGCAGGTCAATGGTCGGTACGCCATCGCACTGGTTCTGGACGGGGTCGTTCTGTGCATTGTGCCCGTGGGCACCCAGGCGACGCTGGCGCGCGAAGACGGTATGTCGCTGTAACGAATCCTGACCCCGTTACTCGGAAACCTCGAACGCTAAGTCTTCGCGGTGATCTTTCTCGACAAACGGCATCGGCTCATCAGCGACCTGTGCAATGCCTCGCGTAATTCGCCATCGGGGCTATCTGAACAAGACCCACGACGGCAAGAACACCAGTATTACCAGGAACGCGGTGAAAGTAGTTAGTTTGGTTTCGCTGCGGGAGTCTGCAGTGCGGGTCCGGTGAATTCGGCTTCGATCGACACGTCAATCAAATCGCCCACACCCATCGTCGTGCCCGGAGCAGGCACGTAGGCTGTCATGCCAAAATCCGAGCGCTTGAACGAGCCGTGGGCAGAGAATCCAACTCGCGCGTGCGGGTCCATATTCGGCATCCCGGCATAGCCGCCATTGAAAGTGCCGGTCAGCACGATGGGTCGCGTCACACCGTGAAGATCCAGAGTGCCAGAGATTTCCATCGACTTCTCGCCTGTCATCCGCACCGACTGTGAACGGAAGACAATCTTCGGAAACTTTGCCGAATCTAGAAATTGCGGACCCTGCACAATGCCGTTGCACTGCGGTGGCGCGTCATCCAGCTCCAGAGATTTCGCGTCAATGGTCGTCACCACACGCGCAGCGGCCGGTTTGGCTGGATCAAACGTCAGTTCCGCATCGAAGCGGCTAAATCGCGTGGTGTAGGTGGAAAAGCCGAGGTGGCTCACACGCAGTAGCAAGCTGGCGTGGGACTTGTCGAGCTGATACTGCCCCGCCGGGGCTGCCGCCAGGGCCGGCGCAGCGGGCGGCGCCGCCGATTCAGCGGCCGATGCGCTGCCGCCCACGACGCTCAGAAGCGCCAGCGCACAGCCAACGGCTAGAGTCGGAACCTTCCTTATTGCCTTGACCTTCATTGTCGATAACTCCGGTGAGATTAGTTGGGTTATTTGTTCTTTAGTAAAGAGCCTGAGATATGGCCGCACAGCTCGTTGCATTCTACAGCGAAACTATCGTGTAGGCTCGCAGCACGGTATCAGCGTGCCGTGGGAGCCTGAGCCTGTTCTCAGGGTTTGCGAAGAAGCGTTGGTGATTTTAGGCTACGGCAGCAGTTGGACGCTGCGTAACAAATCCTGAAAGCGCTGATCCGAGCGATAGCCGTCAAACACGGGATCGACAGCAAGATATGTCATCCATACCGCACGATCATCATAGGCGATTTTAAGCCATCTGAAAGTCTGCTCTTTGTCGCTCAGCGCGGCGTAGATTTGCGCGAGCCCGTACGGTGATACGTACCGCTTTCTCGAAGTCGTTTGTAGCTGACTGATGATCTGAAGCGCATCAGCCTTCTTCCCTTCTGAAGCGTACGCGACCCCAACCTGAGCGAGATAAAGCGGGTTCTCTCCCGAGAGTCTAGTTGCGATCTGGAGCTCAGCTAGGCCCTTCTCCTGCAATCCGATTTGCACGTAACTTTCACCGAGCAGCAGGTGAGCAGCCGCGAAATTCGAGTCTAACTCGACGGTGTTCCGGCTTTGTACAATTGCGGCTTCGTACTTGCGAGCGAGGTAGTAACGCAGCCCTACCCAGGTTCCAATCATGAGGTTGAGCGGATCAAGTTCCAATGCCTTCTTCGCCTCGACCAGTGCCTCATCGTGCTGCCCCCTGACCGACAAATAGTCTCCATACCAGTGGTGAGCATTCGCATAGTTAGGGTCCAGCTGCAGCGCACGCTTGAACTCCGCCTCCGCTTCAGCCCAATCCCACTCGTGGTGTAGCACCAGCGCCAGAGACGCATGGGCTTCCGCAGACTGCGGGTCAATTTCAATGGATTTGCGCGCTGCCGCATTGGCCAGCGGAAGCGTTTCTGCGGGAGACGTGAAGCCGTGCCAGGTCAGCCCGCTATTGCAATCGGCGAGGCCTGAATAACCTGCGCCAAAGCTCGGGTCCCTGTCGATTGCCTGTTGGAAATAGACTTGGGCCTTCTGCATGCCCTCTGCCGTGCGTTTGTTCCAATAGTAGCGACCCTTTAGATAAGCCTCATAAGCATCAGGGTCGACATTGCGCCGGATTGACAGCCGCGATTGCTGCAACGGCGGCAGGGCTATGTGGATCTGCTTAGCGATCGTTCCCGCCACCGAATCCTGCAGTGTCAACACATCCTTGAGTTCGCGGTCATAGCTATCAGCCCAGAGGTCGATCTGCTCCGGAACCCGAATGAGGTGAACGGTGATCCGCACGCGGTCGGGGACACGGCGGACGCTACCCTGCAGGACGTAGTCGGCGTGCAGCTCTTGGCCTATTTGGGCGACAGACAGGCTGGTGCGTTTGTACTTTGCAACGGAGCCACGCGTAACGACTCTGAGCCGCTCTGGGTTTAGCTTCCCCAACTGAGCGATCATCTCCTCGGTCAAGCCATCGCTGAAGAACTCCTGGTCCGGATCACGACTCAAGTTGTCAAATGGCAGCACCGCTAGTATCACCTTTTCAGCAATTGGTCCGGCACGCATGGCCGATCCATGCCACGCCCAATAACTTAAAGCTGCGAGCACGGCGGCGGCCGAGCTGATCAAAATTCCATTCCGGATACTACTGCGTGATCCGAATTGCGACCGAGGTTCGGCAGAGCGCGCCGGAGCTGCGCTTACAGTGGCAACAAAGCGATAACCGTGCCTATCGACGGTCTCGATAAATCGGGGACTATCCGCTGAATCTCCCAAAGCATCGCGCACCTTTTTGATTGCGTTGTTCAACCCTTGATCGAAACCGACATAAACATCGGTCGGCCAAACTCTCTGTCGGAACTCCTCCCTCGTGACCACTTGACCAGCGCGATCAATCAGGAGCGCAAGCACTCGAAACGGCTGGTCCTGCAATTTGATCTTTACGCCTGCCTTATGCAGTTCGCGCGCCTTCAGGTCGAGCTGAAATATGCCGAAGTGAACAATATCTGTGAGCGGACTCGGTGCTTGCATGGTTGGATCGCGACAAAACCTTGTGTTACTTGCAAAACAGTGCTCGTCGAAGAACTACACAAGTAGGTTAGCCGATACTGCCTTGTCCCTGAAGAATCAGCAACTTAGGCAGATATAAATAAATAAGGATCTGAGTATTCGCGGAAGATTGAACTTGCAGCGCCCATGCGCGAGGTTCGAACGCGCTTGAACCACATTCGCACCGCGACCAAGGAGCCATTATGAAGAAGATCTTGCGATGGGGACTCGCCTCCAGTGTCCTCGCGATCGTTTTGTTAGAAAATGCCCAGGCCGCTGATCCAATTGCAGCATGGAACCAGATCAGCGAGACAACGGTAAAGGCCGCCGGCCACCCGCCGCCGGTTGCCGCACTTGATTTTGCGATCGTGCACCTGGCGCTCTACGACGCAGTCGAGTCGATCGAGCGCCGCTACGAGCCGTATTACACCCTCGTGCCCGGCGCGACGGGATCGTTGAGCGCGGCTGCGGCGCGAGCCGGCCATGACGCCCTGGTCGGGCTGTTCTCTGCGCCTGCGCAAATCGCGGCGCTCGACAAAGCGTTTGAGGATTTCCTGGCAACGAACGGCGTGGATCCTACTGATCCGGGGTTGGCGGTAGGGGCCCAGGCCGCGGCGAATATCCTGGCGCTGCGCGCGAACGACGGCCGCTTCCCTCCCAACCCGCGGCCCTTCCTTGGCGGCCCGGCAATCGGCCAGTGGAGGCCTACTCCGTCTCTGCTGCCCGGACCTCCGCTATCGTTAGCGCCGGGACTTACTCCCTGGGTAGCCACCGTCAGACCATTCACGCTGAATAGCAACTCACAGTTCCGCGTTGACCCACCACCTGAACTAAACAGCGATAAATGGGCGCACGACTACAACGAAGTAAAATCAATTGGGGCGCTGCAGAGCAATACACGTACCGCAGAACAAACCGACATCGGTTATTTTTGGGCCGATAACGGCCCGGTGATGTGGCAGAATGCCCTGCGCTACATCTCGGGCAACTACGTGAATGACATTGGCGACTCGGCTCGCATGTATGCGCTGGCTGAAGCCGCGCTCGCCGACGCTCAAATTGCCTGCTGGGAAAGCAAGTACTTTTACGATTTGTGGCGACCGATTACGGCTATCCGGCTGGGCGATGAGGACGGCAATTCAGCCACCGAAGGCGATCCTAATTGGAAGCCGCTCATCAACACACCTAATTTTCCCGAGTACCCTTCTGGTCACGCCGCCATCAGTGGTGCGATCTCTCACATGCTGCAGCACTTCTTCGGAAGTGATGCACTGAGATTTCAAATGACTACCACTAATGCAATGGCCTTGCAGAAAACCCGCACCTTCACCCGCTTGTCGCAGGCGGAGCAGGAGGTCATCGACGCGCGTGTGTACGTCGGCATCCACTACCGCCACTCGGATACTGCCGCGCGCGCGCAGGGACGCGGCGTCTCGAATTGGGTGTTTAAGCATTATTTCCGTCCCGTTGACAGGCACGAGAACGAGGACGACTCCGAGGATTTGTCTAAATAGGTACCAGACTCATTGACCTTGGCCGGTTGCAAACGGCCTCAGACGTCGCATCGCGGCGTCCTGAGGCCGGGCCACCGGGATTCGTGCCCTGCCCGGGCGCTACGTAAAGCGCCGTGATCCCGGGAGCGAAAAGAAGTATCCCGCGGTGTCAAAGACGCGACAAAATCAGTCGGCTGCGGCTGAGCATTTGCGCTAAATTTGAGCAGTGTCGGTCAAATTGAATTGATGGGACTGCAGTTAGTAAAGGAACGCCGCATTACACAGTGCGCGTCGCGACAGCGGGTGAGATGGTCGCGGAGCGGGTAGACTCATACGCTACGAGGGCCCTTCTCCGCGCAGCCGTCCTCGCATCATGTGTACCCTTGGCATCAGGAGGTCCGGCGTTGACGAGCGGCAATAACAGCGCTGGGACCTCCGTAATTCCTCTCATCGATGCAGGGCCGTTGTTCGATACCGATCCATCCGCATGGATTGTTCCTGATCGGGCTCTGTTCGCGGCTGCCCGGGACACCGGTTTCGTGTGTATCGCGGGGCTACCGACGTACATTCCGCTGGAGCCGGC
>JAXDQK010000033.1:0-3325 GCA_034667905.1 Gammaproteobacteria bacterium
AGCCTCGTGGACGTGATCGTAGTGGCGCGTGGCGGAGGCTCGGCGGAAGATCTCGCGGCATTCAATAACGAAGGGTTGGCGCGCGCGGTTGCCGCGTCCGAGATCGCGGTGATATCTGCCATCGGCCACGAGACTGATTTCACGATCATTGATTTTGTGGCCGACCTTCGTGCTCCGACGCCTTCGGCCGCGGCCGAGCTGGTCATTCGAGCTCGCTCTGAGATTGATGAACAGGCACAATCCTTGCGCACACGACTGGCGCGTGCGATCCGTTACCGGCTTCTCATCGGCAGGCAGGCGCTAACCGAAGCAGCGCAACATGGCGCCTTCGCGCGCATGATGGACGGGATCAATCAACGCCAGCAAAAGCTCGACGACCTGGGATATCGGATGGAGCGTGCACAGGGCAAAATGCTTGAGCAGCACCGGCGGCGACTTGAGACTGCATCGGCGACGGTCCGCCACTACGATCTGCGCCGGGTACTTTCCGGGATGCGGAGAGAATTAGCAACTGGAACCAGTGCGATGACCTCCGCCATTCGCTCGACTTTACTGCAACAGAGATCGCGCCTCGAACAATTGTCAGGACAGATCGCGGCGCTTTCGCCTCTGGCTATTCTCGAACGCGGATACGCCTTGATCTTCGACTCCGCGGGAAAGCTGTTGAAAGATGCACGGCAGGTCATTCCTGGCGATGAAGTCTGGGCAACGCTTGCCAAGGGCACGATGTTGGCGACCGTAAAGAGCACCAGCTCAGAATAGTTTTCCCGCCGATTCCGGCACTAAAATCCTGCATTACAATGGGTTCAGTCGCTGCTTCCGCAAGCTCGCGCTTTGAAAGGGTTCGGGAGTGATGAGATTCTTGTCGCCATTGCCGCACGTGTCCGCGCTGTCCGTCTTGGACATTCTGCTAGTTGCGCTCATCATTTACGAATTGCTTGCGCTCATCAAGGGAACACGCGCCGCTCTCATGCTGGTGGGAGTTGGGGTACTGGCGGTCATCGTTTATTTTTCGCACTTTGCTGAACTCGCCACGCTGAACTGGCTTGTCAGTTCGATTCTTCCGTACGCCGGCTTCGCGCTCATTGTTGTTTTTGCTCCCGAAATTCGCCAGGCATTGGTAAGGCTGGGCCGCAGGCTCGCGCTCAGGCGCACGTCAGCTTCTGTGGTGGATGCGTACGATGACATCGTTCTCGCGGCCAACCTCTTCTCGCAAAACCAGACCGGTGCCCTGATAGTTATTGAACGTGAGATAGGACTGCGCACCTACGTTGAAAGCGGCGTACCATTAGATGCACATCTTTCTTACGATCTGCTGGCGACGATATTTCGGCCGAGTGCCCCGCTGCACGACGGCGCCGTGATCGTGCGGCGCGACCGAATCGCAGCCGCTGCCTGTTTTCTGCCATTGTCCATGAATCCAGTGCTCTCCACGCAGTTGGGGACGCGGCATCGCGCGGCCATCGGAGTGACGGAAGAAACCGATGCAATAGCCGTAGTCGTCTCCGAAGAAACCGGCAGTATAAGCCTTGCCCTCGCAGGTCAAATCGAGCGCAATCTATCAATTGAGGAATTGCGTCAGCGCATGGGAGGGCTGTTGCGCCGCTACGTGCCGCAGTCCACATTGCCCACGCCCATCAGTACTGAAAACGAAATGCTTGATGACAGCACGGTAGGCACGCGAATTGTATCCGCCCGTGCCGCCGAAGTACGTGCCGATGCGGAGGCGGAACGATGACCATTCAGTCTTTGCTTCGGGGCGTGCGTCATAATCTCGGCACGAAATTGATTTCGCTGGCCCTAGCCACGGGTTTGTGGCTCGCCGTGGCGCAAGATCCGGTTACTGAGAAAGCGATCGAAGTACCGATTGAGTTTCACAGCATTCCTCAAAATTTGGAGATTAGTTCCGAAAACGTATTGCATGCCAAAGTTACGTTTCGCGGTCCAAAAGGCCTGCTGCGCCGGTTGCAGCCCGGCGATGTTCGCACGGAGCTGGAACTCGACGGGATAAAAGCTGGCGACCACACTTTTGATCTCACGTCCCGTCAGGTGCATCAGCCTGGCAACCTTGAAGTCGTGCAGATCGTCCCAAATCAGATTCATCTGACCTTCAAAGCCAGAACGGCCGAGTAAGTTCATCTCCATCGGATATGATAAAGAGTTCCGATGACACATCCCTCTCTGGAAAACGGAAATTAAATTACGGGGCCCGAATGACGTCTTCTTCTCTCCGACAACTTTTTGGTACCGATGGAATTCGCGGAATCGCGGGCGAATTTCCACTCAATCTCGAGAGCACATATTTGATTGGCCGCGCCATCGGTCACGACTTGGCCAAGTCCTGTGCGGAAAATAGCAAACCCAGCGTGGTGATCGGGCAGGACACGCGCGAGTCGAGCGGATGGATCGCTGATCAAGTCTCGTCGGGGCTGGCGTCCACGGGGATTGAAGTACACAGCGCGGGCATCATCACGACTCCCGGTGTCGCCTATCTCGCGCGATCGCGGAAGCATGCGGCCGGAATCGTTATTTCTGCGTCTCACAATCCTTGGACCGACAATGGGATCAAAGTTTTTTCAGGCGACGGTTATAAGCTGCCGGACAGCCATGAGCTCGCGATCGAGCAGGAGATTTTTGCGTTGTTGAATTCGGGCAAAGTTCTCCATGCCGAAGGCAAGGGCGCCTCGAGTTTACCGGGCGAATCTGCTCTGCGCTCCGCGTATATCGAATGGCTTGCCAATGGAGTCCACATCGATCTGAGTGGTTTGAAAGTGCTGGTGGATTGCGCCAACGGAGCGGCTACCGCGGAAGCCCCTGAGCTGTTTCGCGAGTGCCGAGTGCGCGCAACATACCTCAGTGCCCAGCCCGATGGCAAAAATATCAACCATCATTGCGGCGCCCTGCATCCCGAAACTCTGGCGGCTGAAATTAAAAAGACGCCAAGCGAATTCGATCTCGGAGTAACGTTCGACGGCGACGCAGACCGTGCGCTTTTCAGCGACGCCGAAGGGCGAGTTGTAAACGGCGACGCCATATTGCTGCTCGCGGCGCGTGATATGCAGTCGCGTGGCGCTTTGCCTGGGTCGAAAATTGTTGCCACCACCATGTCGAACATGGGATTGGAAACTGCCCTGAAGCGTTCCGGGATAGCGATGCTGCGTGCCGCCGTCGGCGATAAGTACGTACTCGAAGAAATGCAGAAGACCGGGGCTACGCTTGGCGGCGAACAGTCCGGCCACATCCTTTTCATGGACGGCGATGCCACCACCGGCGACGGCATTCTTACCGCTTTACGCGTGCTGCAGGTTTTAGAACGCTCGAAGAT
>JAXDQK010000034.1:0-7448 GCA_034667905.1 Gammaproteobacteria bacterium
AGGTCGCGGGTTATCCAATGGCGCCTTTCCTAACGTGGCGGAGATCACAATGAGTAAAAAAGTAGCGCAAGTCATTGTCGAGACCTTGCAGTCAGCCGGTGTGAAGAATTGCTACGGCATCGTGGGGGACACGCTGAATACCTTTGCTGCGTCTCTGAGTCGCAGTGATATCAAGTTCATTCACATGCGCCATGAGGAGGCGGGTGCCTTTGCAGCGCAGGGCGAAGCGCTTCTGATGGACCGCCTGACCGCGGTGGCCGGCAGCTGCGGACCGGGTAGCTTGCATTTCATCAACGGATTGTATGAGGCGAACCGCAATCGGGCGCCGGTGATCCTCATCGCGAGCCAAGTGGTGCGAAGCGAGCTTGGATTCGATTTCATTCAAGAAGTGAATTTCCAAGACGTCTTTCGGGGCTGCTGCGTATTTTGCGAAATGATCTTGACGCCCGAGCAAGCGCTGCGCAAAACAGTCATGGCGTGTCAGGCCGCGATCTCCAAGCGGGGGGTGGCCGTTCTCATTGTCCCCGTCGACATCGCGGATTCGGATGCGGCCAGCGAGCCGCCGTTTAGCGTCCATGTCAATAGGCCCGTCATACGGCCGAGTGACGAAGACTTGGACCGGATCGCCGACATGCTGGGGGAAGGTACGAACATCACGATTTACGCGGGATCGGGTTGCGTGGACGCCCACGACGAGGTCGTCGAGCTTGCGCAGCGCCTCAAAGCGCCGGTCGCGCATACCTCGCGCGGCAAGGACCAAATCGAATACGACAATCCAAATAACGTGGGCATGACGGGCGTAATCGGGACGGAGTCCGGATATCACGCCATCTTAAACTGTGACACCTTGCTGCTTCTCGGCACCGATTTTGCGTGGCGGCAATTCTACCCGGACCACGCCAAGATCATCCAAGTCGATATCGACTCGACCCACATTGGCCGGCGCCATCCGGTCAACCTTGGCGTGGTGGGAAATATCAAGGACACGCTTCAGGCGCTGATGCCGCGCGTTGCGCAGCGCGAAGATGCCACATTCCTCAATACCTATGTGGAACGTCACAAGAAGGCGCTCAAAGCGCAGGCGGGCAGAGCCGCGCCGGGCCCTCGCGGCAAAATACCTGGCCAATATTTCACGTCGATTATCAATCGGCTCGCCAAGCAAGATGCTTTGTTTGCAGCCGATGACGGGACGCCGCTCGTGTGGATGTTGCGAATGGTGGAGGCGAACGGTAAACGGCGCATGTTCGGCAGCCTCCTGCATGGAACCATGGCGACCTCGATCGGGAATGCCATCGGATTGCAGCAGGCCCAGCCGGGTCGCCAAGTCATCGCTTTGGCCGGCGACGGCGGTTTCAGTATGTTGCTCGGCGATGTGCTCACCACCGTACAAGAGAATCTCCCAATCAAAATTGCCGTGTACGACAACGGCAAATTGGGATTCGTGGAGCTCGAGCAGAAGGGCGAAGGATTGCTCCCGACCTATACGAATCTTACTAATCCGGATTTTGGCAAAGTCGCAGAAGCCATGGGGCTTTGGGGCAGGACCGTCAGCAAGGCAGATGAACTCGAAGGCGCCGTGGCCGAGTGGCTCGGGCAGCCCGGGCCCGCGCTGCTCAATGTCAAGGTCGAGCCGATGGAACTCGTCATGCCGCCGTTCACCGCACTCGAATCCGTTTACGGGATGGCCATGTATTCAATCAAGGCCGTTATGCATGGAAAGGCGGGCGAAGTTTTCGAAATGGTCGGCGAGAACCTTTAGCGAGGGGCGCAATAAGAGCCGTGGCCGTGAACCCGATACTCATTTGTCGCGATTGCGACACCGCGTATCGCGCGATTCACTTGCGCCGGGGCGATGTGGCCCTCTGCCGACGCTGCGATGCGGTTCTAGCACGCTATTTTGGCGCGAACGTCGAGAGTGGATTGGCACTCGTCTGCGCCGCGGCGATTTTTTTCGCCATCGCCAATCTCACACCGATCCTCAGCATCGACATGGCTGGGATGGAGACCCGAGCCAATATCTGGGTTGCCGTGCGCTCGCTGCAGCAGGGCTGGATTGCAGTCGCTGCCTTGGGGCTCGCGTTCACCACCTTTCTCATCCCGGCGGTGCAAATCGCGCTCCTCTTCTGGGTGCTGCTGTTCGCGCGCGTCGGGCACCGGCCGCCCGCCTTTGCGCCGATTATGAGGCTGCTGCACCGGATGCGTCCCTGGAGCATGACTGAGGTCTTCTTGCTGGGCGCCTTGGTCGCAATCGTGAAACTCGCAAATTGGGTCCCCATCACGGCGGGGGCCGGCATCTGGGCGATCGCGGCCTTAACAATAGTGCTTGCACTACTCGGGCGCTGTGATCCGGCGTCTTGGTGGTCGATCGCCCCCGCGGTCAAGACATGACGCCGTTGAAGCAATCACTCGAACTCGGGCTGGCTCTTTGCCGAACCTGTGGTCTTGCGGTGTCCCGCGCATCTCTGAGGATAGATCGGCGCTGTCCACGCTGCCAAAGTCGGGTCGAACATCGCACGCCTTTCAGCACCGAGTTGACGCTAGCCTGGCTGATTGCAGGAATCGTCTTTTACATTCCCGCGAATCTGCTGCCGGTAATGCACACCAGCGGATTGATGGGCGAGTCGGACAGCACCATTATCGGCGGAATCCTCGAGTTCTGGCGCTCGGGGGACTGGGATATCGCCCTGTTGATATTCACTGCCAGCATTGCGGTGCCATTCACGAAGTTTATCGCCATCGGTTTGCTGCTCCTCACGGTACGCCAGAACAGCCGATGGCGGCAATATCAGCGGACCGCGCTCTACCGGATCGTGGAGTTCATCGGTTATTGGTCGATGCTCGATGTCATCGTTGTCGCATTGACCTCGGCATTGATGCAGTTTCAGGTGTTAGGCGCCGCCGAACCGCGCGCCGGCATCGCCTTCTTTTGTGGCGTCGTTGTCGTGACCATGTTGTCGGCGTTGAGCTTCGACCCCCGCTTGATCTGGGATCGACGGGCATGAGCGCGGCGCCCACGCCACCTTCCGAAGACGAGCTTCCCACGCCGGCGGTCCACAACCGGCGTTGGATTCCTCGATTGGTGTGGGTCGTGCCGATAGCCGCCGCCCTCATCGGTATTTCACTGCTCATCAGGGATTGGGAGAACGCGGGTCCGCGGATCACGATCAGCTTCTTAGGCGGCGAAGGGGTCCAAGTGGGCAAGACGCTGGTCAAGTACCGGGATGTCACGGTGGGGCGAGTGTCCGCCGTCGTGCTGAGCAAGGATCACCAAACAGTCGTGGTGAGCGCCGATTTGTCGAAAGACGCAGCGAGCTTGCTGAAGGCGGACACCCAATTCTGGATCGTGCGACCGCGCATCGGTGTGGGGTCGGTATCCGGGCTCGATACTTTGCTATCGGGGGTGTATATCGGCATGAAGACCGGTGCCGCCACGCTCCGTGAGCGTCAGTTTGTCGGCTTGGAGAATCCGCCCGCTCTTTCGCACGGTCCGCGCGGTCGCGAGCTTCAGTTGCACGCTGCACGCGCCGGTTCCCTGGGCATAGGTGCGCCGGTGTATTTTCGGCAGTTCCATGTGGGTCGCGTGATCGATGAGAATCTGCTGCCCGACGGCAGCACCCGCGTGACCGTGTTTGTTGAGGCGCCTTATGATGGCTTCGTGAAGCCCGTGACGCGCTTCTGGAATGCGAGCGGGATCGATGTCAGGTTCGGCGCCGATGGATTGAAGGTGCAAACCGAATCGTTGGCGGCGGTGCTTGCCGGAGGCCTCGCCTTCGACGACGGGCTCACCGAAGTCGTGCCTGCGGATGCGGGCATGCTGGGTGAATTCACCCTGTACAAAAACGAGACCGAGGCGATGGCGCCGCCTGATGGGGACCCGCGCTACATCCGGATGCGGTTCGCTCAGGCGCTGCGCGGTCTCGAGGTAGGCGCACCAGTCGAATTTGTTGGCGTAAACATCGGGTCCGTCGTCGCCGTAGACTTAGGCTACGAGCGTCAAAACAAATCATTTCCCGTTGTCGTGACCGCCAAAGTCTATCCGCACCGCATGGGTCAGGCATATGCGGTTCTCGCTGCGCAGGGTAAGACCGAGAGCGATGAGACGCTCGCTGCGTTCGTGGGAACCCTGGTCAACCGCGGTCTGCGCGCTCAGCCGCGATCGGCAAGCCTGCTGACCGGTAAGCTCTATATCGCGCTCGATTTTCTGCCCGCCAGCCCTCGAGCCGACTTTGACGCGTCGATTGTGCCGCTCGAACTGCCGACGGTGAATGGGACTTTTCAAGAACTGGAAGCAAGCATCGGGCGGCTGGTGAAGAAGGTGAATGATCTACCGCTCAAGCAAATCGCGGCGGATCTGCATACGGACCTGAAGGATCTTCACGAAACCTTGAGCGAGCTCCGCACCCGGGTACTGCCGAGCGCCGTGGATACTTTGTCGGCCCTGCATAGCACGCTTGATTCTGCCGACCGGACTTTGGACGTGGAATCGCCCTTGCAACGCGGTGTCACCGAGACGTTAACGGAGGCCCGCAGCACCTTGCAGGCCGTGCGTGAGTTGGCCGACTATCTCGATCGTCATCCAGATGCGCTCTTGCGCGGGAGGCGGCCGCAGAAGATGCAGGAGAAGCCTGCGGCGGCGTTACCTTCGGAGGCCAAACCGTGAACGGCCACTGGCTACGGTTCGCGCTTGCATGGCTCGTGAGCCTGAGCGTCGGCTGTACGTCGGCGCCGGTTCGTTACTACACCTTGACTGCGCCGCCCGACAAAACCTTGCCGACTTCGCAGATAACCTTCGTGATCGACGTGCGAGTCGTCCATACACCGCCGCAACTCAAGCGCTCCGAGTTGATGGTTCGCACCGGGCCGTTCGAGATGACGCTTCTGGAGAATGAGCGGTGGGCGTCGCCGGTGAACGATGAATTCAAAGATGCGGTGCGCCTCGAGCTGCAGCGCCGGCTGGGCCGCATGTCCGGATTGCGCCCCGCCTTTACCAAGCTCACGCTCGACATCGACGTGCAACGTCTCGAGGCTGAACTCGGGCGGTACGCGCTGCTCGAGGCGTCTTGGAGCGCAACCTTATCTGCCACGGGCCAGCGATCGAATGAGGCGCGGGCTACGACCTGTACATTCCAAGCCGAGGAAAAGATCCAGGCCGGCTACGCAGGAATGGTTGAAGGGTATCAACGAGAGATCGCAGCGCTCGCCGACGCCATCGTAGCTGTGGTGACGAGCCCTGCGAGCGGTATCGACGCGGCGTGTCAAAAATCGATCGAAGATCACTAGATTCAGCAATGCGGGGTTAAACATGTTTCGCCGAGTTCACGAAGTCAGGTCAATACTTCAGTTTCTGCGTGAGCGAGCGCCGCATTACGGTCCGCTCGCCAGAGATGATCTACACAAGTTCCGCGACGAGATCGTCAAGGCGTCCGTGGGCGCGAGCATCTCCGCAGCCGCAGGCCTCATCTTTGCATGCTTCCTGTCGGTCGCGGTGATTGTCTCGGCATGGGATGGCCTGCATCGGACCGCGGTGGCGTGGGTGGTTTGTGGCGGTTGGGGTGTACTCGCGCTCGGCGGTTTATGGTACGCGCGAAAGGCCATTTCGGGTCCGCAGCCATTTCAGCTCACGGCGGATGCGCTCGCGCGCGACTATAGAAGCCTTCTCGCGGTGGCCGATCGACAAGAGTCGTAGGTGCGAAGGTCGATCAGGGCCAAGATCGATCAGGGCGGGACTGCCGCGATGTCAATCGCTCCCATGGAAAGCGCCAGTGCCGCCGCGGCGGTGTGTGCATTCGCACGCGCATCCTCAACCTGCGTGTCGCCTTGGACGACGGCGTTCTCTTCGGTGGCAAGATCGGTATAGGTCCCGACCCCTTGGCGATACGAACGCAGCGCTGCCACGTAGGCCGTGTGCGCAGCCTGACTCAAGACTGTGGCGGCATCATACTCGGCCAGGCTCGTCAACAATCCGTTATAGGCGCGCACTACTTGTTGCGAGGCGGAGTCGCGCGCGGCCGCCAGTTGTTCGTGCGCCTCGCGCGCTTTGGAATCCGCCATGGAAATGCGATTTCGCCGCGTGCCACCGTCAAACAGGGGGACGCTAAACGACAGGAGAATGCTTTGTCCGGGCCGATTAATATGCGAATAAGGGCCGCCGTCGGAGTTCAACGAACCAATGTTCTGAAAGGCCTGGCCCGAGAGTTCAATCGTGGGATAGTAAGATCGCCGCTCGCCCTTGAGAGCTGCCTCGGCCGCATCCACCTTGCCGAGCGCCGCGATGACATCCGGCCGGTGAGCGAGAGCTTGATCGACCGCCTTGGACACGCCGTCGGCCGGAGCGGGCGGTAGCGGCAACTCCGCGCTATCCACCACGTCGATGTCGGTAGCAGCAGGTACTCCGAGGGCCGCGATGAGATTCGCGCGAGCGGTTCTCTCGGCGCCTTCGGCTGCTGCCAGCGTATAGCGTGCTTGGGCCGTTTGTCGCTGCGCCTGCGCCACCGCAACCACGGTGGCGAGGCCGTTATTCTGCTTGGCGACGGCGGCATCCTGAGTGGTAAGAGCGGTACTCAAGGCTTTCTGCGCGGCATGGAGCTTCCCGCGCGCGGCGCCCAAGTCAAAATACGCTTGCGATACATCAAATACCAGTTTCTGATGAGCGCCGGTGAAGGCCACGTTGGCGACAAAAGAGTCTGCGCGCGCGCCTTGCAATTGGGCATCGCGACGGCCGAAGTCGAAGAGCAACCATTTCAAAGCCAGCGCCGGAATGACTTCCCGCGTATCGGAGACGAAATAGCCCGCCGGCACCAGGTTTTTGGGCATTGGCAACGGTGTGTGCTGAAACCCGCCGATCGCTTGCAGGGAAAGCTGCGGGAGATACGCGCTTTCTGCGAGTCCGATACCCGCGGCCGCTTCACGCGCGACTTCCCAAGCCTCCCGCGTTTTTGGATTTTCTCTTTCTGCCAGATCGACCAGCGCCGCCAGATCGTACTGCTTATTCGGAACCGAAAAACGCGTGTCGCCCAGGGCGGCGGCGCGGCTGATGGCCGATTCTGGAATCGCCCAAGGTTGCCCGGGGCTCGGCGGCGCTTGCGCGACCGCCAGATGAGCGCTGAGCATGCTGGCAGCGGCGAGCACTTCAAGGAGCGTGCGGCGGGATCGGCGCGACTCAGTGAGCGCCGTCATGATGCACTTTGACGGATGCAGTTAATCCCACGTGCATGGCAAAAGGGGGCGGACTATCGAGCCGAATCCAGACAGGAAATCGCTGCGCGACCACCACCCAGTTGAGGTCGCGGCCGACGACGGGAAGACCGGGTCCGCCTTGATCAGTCGATTGCACGCCCGCGCCCAAGCTTTCCACCCGCCCTGCAAAGGCACTGTTGCTCTCGGACATGGTCCACACCGTCGCCCGATCGCCGACGGCGATTCGCGGCAATTCGGTTTCTCGAAAGTCG
>JAXDQK010000035.1:0-2581 GCA_034667905.1 Gammaproteobacteria bacterium
TCGCAGAGGCCGAAGGCGATGTCGTCGAGTCCGAGCTCCGTGAGGAGCCAGGTGCATTGCGCGTCGGGCGTGAAGAGCTTCACGACAGGTTTGAAGTCGATGTCGGGTTGCCGGTTGTCCATGCGGACGATTTGCGCTTGGCAGTTGGCGATGAGCTGTTCGGTCTGTGATTGGGTGAAGAGTGACATGTTGAGATTCCTTTGTTTAAAGCGGACCCCAGCGGTCCGGTCACAAAGAATCCGGACCGCGCAGGGTCCGCGAAGGAATCGACAAACACTCGCAATCCACAAAGTACTGAAGCTCAATGCGACAAAGCAACGGACGTGACAGCGGCTTTGCGCTGGCGCGGCCGGTGCTGACGTGATCAGGTCGCGCATTCTTGATTGCGACAGGATGTTGCAACAGACGAAGTCCGGGAGGGTGAGGTGCACGCACCGAACGCCACTACACGGAAGTAGTGGCAGGGCCGCAGCGACGCAGGAGCGGAAGCGTAGCGGTCGGGCCCGCGCGCCCGATTCGCCCGTGCCGAGCGAGGGCAGGGAGCCCGAACGGCCCGGCCCGACGGAGAATATTGACAGCGGCTTGGCGCTGGCGCGGCCGATGCTTGTGTCAAGCAGATCGAGAACTCTTGATTGCAACAAGAAGTTGCAACGGATCGAAGGGCGGCCTCGACCGAGATCCGGGAGACGGACCAGAAGTCACGCCTCTGGGCCGCCGTCGCCGGGCGAGTGCAGGAGCACGAACAGCCGGCCGACGAAGGAGGGCTTGCGATTTACTAATACGATGAGCCAAATTGCCATAGTAATTGGTTGATTTTTAAGGTCTAGTTGACGATTGGCCGACGGGCCTGTTTAATACGCGGCTCGCAATGGCCAGGTAGCTCAGTTGGTAGAGCAGCGGACTGAAAATCCGCGTGTCGGGGGTTCAATTCCCTCCCTGGCCACCAGACCCTTTTTCTCTAGGGGTAAGGTTGGGGGTAACACCCGTGGCGATACACCTGTTACCCCCACCTTCGCGTTCACCGACGGGTTTTCTCGGCAAAAGCTGACTCAAAAACGTTTTCCGTGGGCGCACATTTTTGTCAATGCTCGCCAATACCACCATCAAAGCAGCGAAGCCAAGAGACAAGGCTTACAAGCTACGCGATGAACGCGGTCTATATCTGATCGTTACGCCTACGGGGAGCAAGTGGTGGCGATTCAGATTTCGTTTTGATGGTCGGGAGAAGTCGCTGTCATTGGGAACTTACCCGGATGTTTCTTTAAAGCAGGCGCGGGAGAAGCGTGATGAGATGCGCAACGCGCGCGCTGCCGGCATCGATCCCGCGGCGCGACGAAGAGCGGAACGATATGCGAGCGGGGATACGTTTGAGGCGGTGGCGAGGGAGTGGTTCGATAAGTTCTCGAAGGCCTGGGCGGACAGCCACATGGAAAAAGTCATTCGACGCCTCGAACTCTATCTATTCCCGTGGATCGGGCGCCGGCCGATCGCGAAGTTGAGTGCGTTGGAAGTCTTGACGTGCCTGCGACGGATTGAGGCGGGCGCGAAACTCGAGACGGCGAAGCGGGCATTGCAGAATTGCAGTCGTATCTTTCGCTATGCCATCGCAACGGGGAGGGCGGATAGCAATCCGGCCGAGCACTTGCGTGGGGCGTTGCCACCACATCGGGAAGGGCATCTTGCCGCCATCACCACCCCAAAAGAAGTAGGTGAGCTGCTGCGTGCAATCGACGTGTACAGCGGAAGCAACGTGGTGCGTTTCGCGCTGAAGCTGGCGCCGTACGTATTCGTACGACCGGGTGAGCTGCGCCAGGCGGAGTGGTCGGAGATCGACTGGGATAAAAATGAATGGCACATCCCGGAGCGCAAAATGAAGGCGCGGCAGAAGCACATCGTGCCGCTGTCGCGGCAGGCATTAGAGATTTTGATGGAAATTTATCCTCTCACGGGTCGTGGGCCATTCGTATTTCCGAGCGTGAGAAGTGCGACGCGACCGCTCTCGAATGTTGCGTTGCTCGCGGCGCTGCGGCGGATGGGATATGAGCAGGGCACGGTGACGGTGCATGGTTTCCGGTCGACGGCCAGCACATTGTTAAACGAGATGGGACAAAATCGCGACTGGATCGAGCGGCAACTCGCTCATGGCGAGCGCGACGGTGTTCGCGCTTCGTACAACTATGCAGACTATTTACCGCAGCGCAGAGTGATGATGCAACTATGGGCAGACTACCTGGATCAATTGAGAACCTCGCGAGTCGCTATGGGCGGAGAGCAATTGACGCTCGACATGCAATTGTTGCCAGGCGGTGGCATTTGCCACAGGGACGTGGCAACGGACGCGAACGTGCTTCGACGGAGAGTCCGGGAGGCGAGTTAGAGTCACGCCTCTAACTCGCCGTGTCGAGCGAGGGCACGATGCCCGAACGGCTCGACCAGACGAAGAATCAAGAATCGGGATTGGATCGAAAGGCAGTTAGCCCATGGAGAGCGCGACGGTGTGCGCGCTTGCTACAACTACGCCGATTACCTACCGCAGAGAAAACTCATGATGCAGGAATGGGCGGATTATTTAGATCGCCTA
>JAXDQK010000036.1:0-14229 GCA_034667905.1 Gammaproteobacteria bacterium
GCGTTACGGGTCTCCGCCGGCAACCCCGCGAAGGCCCGCGCCTTGTCGATTTCCATCTGTGACGGCATGTTGAGCTCAGGATGCTGTCGGGCCCATCGATAGTAGTCCTGCATGGTCCAATAGGGCAGCATTTGCCACCAGGTGGGAACGGGCCTGAAGCCGGGCTGCCGTCCCACGGCGGACAGCGTGATGCCGTAAACTGCTTCGCGCGCCATGGTTTGCTTGATGATCTCAATTTCGTCGGCAACGCTGGCAGGTGACAGCGTGGAAATGTCGGGCGTCTGTGAAAAATAAGTCGTGCATTGCGTGAGCGATGCGATGACTGGCTGATACGCCTCCCACGCGTAGTCGAGCTTTGCATAGCGATCGGTAGTCTCTCTGACTTCGGCGCGCGGCATAAGTGAGAGAACATCCGTATGCTCCGCGGTAGACCAGGCCGCTTTCTGCGGCGGACTCGTGAAAATGGGCCAATAAAGAATCCCCGGGAGTTTGTCCTGCGGTGTTCCCGGATGGTCGCGCAGGTACTCGAAGATGCGTAGGTTGTTATGCAGATACGCCATGGTCATGACGTGCCCCTCGACGTTCTGATGGAAAAGCGCGATATTGTTCTGCATTTCTTCGTGCAACGCCGCGCGAGTTTCGGCGACTTCGCGACGATGATGGAAGAACTCGACGGTCTGTTCCAACGCGACAGCGATGAGCAAGCCGATGACGATGGTCGCGATATGGATGAAGAAGTCTTTCCAGGTGTGAACGGCTTCGTGGGGAGCGTGGACGTCGAGCATGGGTGTTGAATTGTCCTGATCGGAAGGTGATGCGTCTACTCGGCCCGCAATGGTTTCGTGGGCGGTCGGCACGAGATCGGGCAAGGGGACTTGAGATGCCGCGCTAGAATCGCCCTCTTCTATCACTTTATTTATTCTTCCTGCGAATCGCGAGTCGATGATGGTCGCTGAAGCCGCCAGGTTTAGCAAACGCGGTCTCTTGGCATCGGTGGAACGGCTGCTTCGGAGCAGCCATTTCGGAACCGACACCGGCCGGAGTTGGGCCGGAAGGAGTCACTGAGTCGCCGTGGGGGTACGGGAACCTCCTTCTTATGACGATCTACATCGCGCGAAATGAAATCCAGGTACGCCCTGGGCGTTGTCCCCGAATCCGAATCTGGAGTCACCCAGTAGGAACAGCCCCAGCACTCGTTCTCACGTCCGGATTTCTCAAGCGCATCACGGAGTTTCGGTGTAACGATAAACGTGCTGGCCGTCGCGCACCACCAAAGCTCGCTTGCCGCCTTCGTTGGCAACTACAAACTCCAAACCCGTGAGTCCTGGGCTGGCCGTGACGAGAGAGACCGTGCCATCGGGATTGGCCTTGGTGGCGAAGTTGATGCTCCAGACGCCGTTGCTGCCGCTCAAGCCGCGGGGCGATCGCGTAAAGCCCATCGAGCCGAGATCCTCGCTCGTATAGCGTGATGCAAGCCCGGATGCGATCTTGGGATCGGCTGGATAAACGAGCTGCTTGCGCTCTGCGATAACAGCGGCCTTGATCGCAGCTGCGGACGCTTTCACCGTCTCTTCTGCTTCCGGCTTGCCGTCGTAGAGCAGCTCGAGCAGACGTCGTATGAACGGACCACGCATCGCAGCGCCGCTGTCGGTGTTGGTTAACAGCACCGCGCCGACCTGGGCCCCGGGAATAAAATAGAGATCGCTGTGATAACCGATGAGGTCACCGCCATGGTGGTACCACTGCACATCGGCCGTCTTCTGGCCCATCAGTCCCATGCCGTAAAATCCGTCCTCACCCAAAGGCACGTTCGGCTGTCGGCGGGCGAGCAAGTTCGCCGCTGTCATGTAGCGCTCGCCAGTGGGTAAGACGCCCTCACGTAATTCATTGTCGACATACTTGATGACATCCATCGCGGACGACCAAGCGGCACCCGCCGGCCTTTCAAAGTTGAAGGCGTCGTTGACCTGCACGAGCGCGAGCGACAAATGGCCGTCGATATCTGCCGCATGTCCGCTGGCGTGGTTGCCGGCGAGCGCTTTGTGCAGGCTAAGCGTCGTCGATTTCATGCCGAGCGGCGTGAACACTTTTTCCTGCATCGTCTTGTCGTAGGCCGCGCCGATTTCGAGCTCGGGATGGGCGATGTGGCCGCCGATATAGCCGGCGGCGGCAGCCATCAAGTTGTTGTACTGGAAGGTTTCGCCAAATTTGCTGGTCGGTTCAGTCTGAGCGAGGTGCTCGAAAGTGAGGGAGGCAGGCGTTGTCAGGGACGTTCCCGATAAAATGTCAGGGAAGTCGCGGCGCGGCAGACCGGTGCACGCGCACACCAAGTGGCGCATTTCCACCGATGCCGTGGTCGTGTCGCTGCCCAAGCGGAAAGACGGATAAACCTTCGTCACTTTGTCGTTCCAAGAGAAGCGGCCCTCGTCGACAAGCTTCGCCAACATCAATGTGGACATCCCTTTGGTGTTCGAGGCGATGCGAAAGAGCGTGTCTCCGTCCACTTTGTCGGGCTTGCCGAGTTCTTTGACGCCGAGACCGCCCGCATATACGAGGTGCCCATGATCAAGGAGCGCGAACGACACGCCCGCGACATCGAGTTGCTGCATCGAGGCAGATAGGAATTGCTTCAGGGCTTCAATGCTTTTCGCATCGAGCGGGTGCGGCGTCCGGCCTGCGAAGCTCTCGCGCGCGTAGCCCGCAGGACGCAGGCTTGCAAGCGCCAGGGCGAGGGTGCCCCCTCGCTTTTCAAAGGTGGCGACGCTTCCTTGAATGAGCAGCACCGTCCACTTAGATCCTTTGCGAAAAGCAAGCGCGCGCACTTCCTGATGTTCCGCGGGTGAAGTGCGATATTTGAAGCTCTTTTGCTCCTCCCACCCTTCCCTAGCCGCCCCGGGCACGCTGACCTCGAGTTCGCGCGCGAAGCCCGGATATTGTCGGCTCCACGCCGCAGCAACGGCGCTGTCCGCACCGGTGGCGTTCGGCACGTCGACGAAGGTGAGCTCGAGGTCCTTTTCGGGCGGCGTCAGTACCATGGCCGTCGGGTCGCCTTTGGCTGTCCATGCCATCGGCTGGGTAAAGGTGGCGTTCGCGAGGCTTATTGGCGTATCGGCGGTAGCCTGCGTCTGCGCCGTGGCAGCGCCTGCTCCGGCGAGAGCAATGAGGCAAAAGACTATCGATATTATTCGCATGGTTTCACCGCTCCTATCAATTTCGCGCAATTCCCTGCGCGTTCTTGTTTCCTACTCATAGTTTAAACAGCTTTCTCGATTTAGGCATAACATCTCCGATACGGAAAAATATTAATCCGTTCTTCGCAATGGCGGCGGCACGCCGGTGATGCCGATCTCGCCGATCCCGTGTGCGCCAATCGGCGTATGAGGGTCGGGTATGTCCACAAATTGAACCTCAATGCTAGGCACATCAGCGTTCACGGGCACGTGGCATTCGGCGAGGTGATAGGAGGAGCGCTAACCAATGGCCTTCATCGGCTGAACAGGGAAAGCCTCTTGTAATAAAGGCCGCAGATCAGCATAGCGGCACCGAAGGAAAAGAGAATCCCAAAGGGTTCGATCTTAAGAACCGCGATATAGGCCACGACAAATGGAATCAAGGTGCCAAGATCACCGAACGCACCCGCCCATTCCATTCGGTCAAAGCGATTGCGATTTTTGGCGACGCTCTGCAGTCCGCCAGGATTTGATGGCAAGGGATCCATCGATGCTCGGCCTCGCCCCCAGTTTAGGCGCATAAATCGCCGATGCATCATACGCGCTGGCGCGACATTTGTTCTCTCGCTTAAGGCGCGAGCACGTAGCCGACGAGATTAGCCCAATCGAGACAAGCGATCTTGTGCCCAATCTTTCCAATCGGAGGCGAGTCCCTCCATATTTTGCATCCGCTCAAGCTCCTGGCGCGTCGCGGTGTCGTGCGAGCCGAGTTCGACGAGTCGTGTAAAGGGAAAATCGGCGTTAGGGCGCCCTTCCATGCGCACGACGTCGCCCGGCGCAATGTCGCCGACCTCGAGCACGCGGTAATACCAGCCGGCCCGGCCGCTCCTTATCATCGCTTTCGGCATCATTTTGTCTTCGAAACGCAACGCAAGCTTGAAACACGGTTGACGCGGTTGGCAAACCTGAAGTTGGGCGCTACCTATGCGGTGAACGTCACCGACGCAAAGATCCGCCTCGCGCATTCCCTCGATACAGAGATTCTCGCCGAATCCTCCTGGCACAAGGGTCGCGGCATGACGAGGATATTCGGTCCGCCACGCCTCGTAGTGCGCCAACGCATAGCCGTACACGGCTTTCTCCGTTCCGCCGTGAACCGACAGGTCAGCCTGCTCGTCGCCTTTAATACCAAGCGGTGTTATATGCGCAGATTTAGTGACTACGTGTTTGACAAAGCCACTCGGTACGCCCTCCGGCCCAAGCGGTGCAACCTTACCGGCGTGTATCGAAGCAATGCGCGGGACAGTCATGGTTCGGTCTCGTACAGCACTTAAAGGAACAGTCCATTTCGAACAAAAGTCCCGTCCCTGAAAGTCTCAGTCCGGCGTGTACGGCCCTTTGACCTCACCCCATCCCCACCGGGGCATGGCCGCGGACGGGTCAATGGGGTTTTCCAATGAGTTCGAATTCTGAACGGCAAGTCTTGATCCCCACTCCAGATATCCCACTAGAGCAGATCGAAACTCCGGATCGTCCGGCAGTTTAAGGTCATCCGCTGTTTCCAGCAGTAAATTCATCCAACGTCGGCGCTGCTCCTGCGTAAGATGCCTGTTGAGATGCTCACCGACCATGGTCGAATGGCCGCGTAGACCGTCCCCGGAATAGAGCTTTGGACCACCCAGCACTTCCGATACGAAATGCGCCACAGTCTCGAAATGTTCCGCGGGCATATGCGCGAATACTGGCCCCAACAGCGGATCAGCAGGCACACGAGTATAGAAAACCTGGAAAAGCGCTCGTATCCGATCGATACCGCCGGCCCAGTCATAGAGTGTCGGAACATTTTTTTCGGTCACGTGACCATTATGCACGCGGAACGAGGCAAACATAACTTCATGATCTCGGGTTGCAATCGGCCACTGGTTCAAGGCGAATCAGAGTTCGAAGGAGTCGAGATACAATCTGCAGGATCTACCCCTTGACTGCTAACAAGAATCGTACGAGAGGCGCTTTGTGAGCGCTCCCACTCTCGCAGTATCGCTATGAACGGACTCTTTCCGATTGCAGCTTTCAATGCCGCTGGATCGATTCCATGGGCGAGAAGGTTACGAGCACACCCGTGTCGGGACCTAGCCCGATCAAGGGGAACGTCGGGGTACATTCCGAGAGAAAGAGTCTTGTGCTTGCCCGCAAAACGATAGGCGTATCGCCAGCATCGCCCTCCTTTCGGCGTCACCAGCAAGTACAGACCCCCGCCATCGAAAACCTTTCGTGCAACGCGCCGTGGCTTGATACTTCACGCCCTGCTCTCGGTCAGCATGCGAGCACCTGAGTTCTGGTGCAGTGGCGGTTGAGCTTCACACGCGTGACTTTAGGCGTACTGATTGCGGCGTCGTGGCATGCCAATGCGTGCGCCCACAGATGCTTAAGTGAGCAACGCCGACTCGGCGTGCCACGGCAAAAGGAGAATTGGCGTTTGCGGATGCGATGCACGAGTTCCACGCCGGCGAGAGTAACGGCGGCCGTGCGAAAGGACTTCAGGGATAACATCGAGGCGCAGCGTCGCTTGATCGCCCGATGGTCCTGCTCAACGATGTTATTGAGGTAGCGGCTGCAGCGCATGACAAGGAGCGCCACACGGGACTCTCCTGCCGTAAGAGTCGTAGCGCCCGGTGGGTTGCCGCGTTGCCGTCGAAGTTTATCTTTCTAGGCCGCCGATACTGATTTGTTGTAATGGCCTTATTGAAGAAAGCTCGGGCAGCCGGCTCGCTGCGATCGGTGCAAAGGAGAGAATCCACGGTCTTGCCGTGCTTATCAACTGCTCGGTAGAGATAGTGACGCAACCCCGTACCGCAACTGCAGTCTCGGCCGATGCCGTTAGCTGCCCAAAGAAGAGCCAATGCGATACCCCAGTGGTGGATCTGGTCTTCCACTGTGTGTAAACCTGCCTTGCAATGGTGGCGAGAAGGATCGCCGAACTGGCCCAACCAACTAATTCAGCGTATCGCATGAGCAAACACTTGTTTCACGATGGATGCTCGGAGTTTCTAGAAGAGACCGCCTCAATTGCGCATTCACTTTTTGGACGCAACCGCTGCCAGGGCGTATTGCCGGCAGTGCTCAAGATAAGCGACCTCGTGAATTCCCGCGAGCTCGACCACGCTCGACCACAGCCACGATGGAGCATCCAAGCGCTTCGAAGACCGGCGCTTGAGAGCTCGAATGAAGCCCTTGCGCGCACTCAAGTCCATCTGCCGGCCGTGCGCCTTCCCCAGGACTGCTGCCAGAAATGTCGCTGCGCCCACCGCTTCCTCGTGCGAGATTTGGTCAATCTCAAGTTTCAGATCCTGCGGCAGCAACTCCCGCAGAAAAACAGACTTTCCGAGCAAACGCGCGGCTTTCATGCGCTCGCCGAGTGCGGGTGCAAGCTGGCGCGCTCCTTCGACCACTCGTTTGGCATTGTCTCTCGGCATCTTGCAGCCCGTGGTACGCGGCGCCGCGGCGGGTATCGCTTCCTTGATATCGATTAAGCAGTAGTCATCATTTTTCCCGCGCTTACTTCCCACTCCCAAGAGCACCGCGTAACGCAGGCGACCTAAGGAACTGCATCCCTTCATCCAATAGGCAGCGTCCAACACCTCAATGTCCGAGTTCGCTTCGCGCCCTTTTAAAGCGGTCACCAGGTCTCGAATCTCCTTGAGCGCAAAGAGTGCAGTCAGTTCGCGCCGCTCCTCGCGTGCGAGGGGCCAAAAGCGCTTTCCGAGCGGGATCTCGGGTCGCGTATCCTCGAGGCGCTCGCGTGCGAGATGCTTCCAGGTGCGCCCCAAGGCCCTCTTCATCACGACTTTGATGCAGTCCGGTTTGGGTTCGTCGACCTTGGAACGGTTCGGATCCACTTTCAGTCCGTTTTCATATCCGTCCATCATGTGCTCAAGCATCTGGGCGGTTGCGACGCCGGACAGTGCCGATCCACGAGCCGCCGATGCGAGTGAGAGGGCGAGGCGAATAAGGTCATGATTCGGATTGCCGATGACGGTTTGATCAAGATCACGAATCTGTATTTCTATGCGCCCTCTTGCATCGGCAATTGGACCTAGATTGCCTGAGTGACAATCTCCACAGATCCATACCGCAGGAGCCTCTGAGATCTCCCGTGCCCTTCCCTCTTCCAACCACTGGTAAAATTGGGCCGTACTACCTCGCACGAAAGCATGCGGCGAGCTGGCCATTTTCAGGTTGCGCGTCGCGGCGAGGTGCGCTTGGCGATTTTCCGGAGATACAGATTTCATTTGCCTAGCATGCCTTAGTCTTACTCTATGACGCCTGCGGCAACCGTATCGGCCTCGAGCTCGATGCCAAATCCAAGTAGCGCGCCCGGGACCCGGCATCCATCGGCGTCACGCGTGATCGCACGTGGGTAAGACTGCGTATCGTTTCCGCGACCCGCTTCGGAGTTCCCAAATCAGTCCAACCGCAGCCCGGCATGCGCAGAACCTGTAACAAATGCTCGTGGCGCTGCAGGACATCGCGAGAAAAGTCACGCGATTCCAATTCCGCATAAAGGAGCTCCAAGGCGGCAGGTCCAATCCGCTCGCTCTGGGCTAAATCAAGCGCCTGTCGCATGGCCGTCACTGTCGCTGCGAATGGCCCTTCGAACAGGCCTAACAGGGCCCGCACCGAGCCTGCGAATATGAATGTGTTCCACAAAGCTCCAGTCCTAATGAGTTCGCGCCCTTGCTCCGCGCTCGGCTTTTCGGCAAACCGCAGCACGCTTGATGCGGCGTCGCGGCGTTGTTCGCTCGGAACGATGTAACCGAGTTCCGGGTCAGGATGGTCGGGTTCCACACCGACCAAATAGATCAGACCCTGATTATCGGCCGCAAGATTCGCGGCGGTTCGTAGCGAGCGTGCCATCGTGGTCTCATCACTCAAGTAGTGATCGGCCGGCAATAGCACGACGACCGAATTCGGTGCGCGCCTCTCGATCTGCAAAAGCGCCAATAGTATGCCGTGCGCCGTGCCGCAATTCTTCGGCTGCGCGAAGATATTGTGCTCCGGCACGCTATCGAGTGCGCCACTCCACCAGCGACGGTGCTGCTCGGCCACGACGCTACAGATGTGCTGAGCACTCGCGACCGCCTGAGCCCGTCTGATCGCATCTTCGAGCAGGCAGGTTCTTCTCAGCAGCGAGCAAAATTGTTTCGGAACCACTTCACCGGCCGCCGTCCTGGTGATTTCGCGCAGCCTGCTGCCGTCGCCTCCAGCCAGGACGACCGCCCACGTACTAGAAACATTACGCATATCGAGCCCCCCGTTTGGTAACGCATCGCCCAAGCGCTCTGCAGTATGCAGACGCAAGCGCGGCTTCGTAGATCCAAAGGTTAGTCACAAACTGTAGGAATTAACTGGCTACATAGGCAGGCGAAGCGCGGGCGACAACGGCGTGGGGGCGCCCTACTATGCGGCCGCGAGGAACCCCCTTCGCCCCGCCCAGATTGATCACCCAGGGACAGACAAAGTGGCTTCAGCGATAAGCAAAGTTCGAGAAGGCAGCCCCGAGGCGCACGGCGCTATTTGGGACGGCACAGGTACGAACTTCACCTTGTTTTCGGCGCACGCCACCAAAGTCGAGGTGTGTTTATTCGATCACGCCGGGGAAAAGGAGCTTGAACGCCTGGCCCTCCCGGAATACACCGATCAGATTTGGCACGGCTATATTCCTGGTGTCGGACCCGAAACCGTCTACGGCTTTCGCGTCCATGGGCCCTATGAACCCGACGCAGGCCACCGCTTCAATCCCAATAAACTACTGCTTGATCCTTACGCGCGCGCGCATACGGGGCAACTGATTTGGGACCCGGCCTGCTTTGGCTACACGATTGGCTCACCGGATGCAGATCTTAGCTTCGATGAGCGCGACAGCGCGCCCTTTGTCCGGAAGTGCGTGATCGTGGATCCGAACTTCGACTGGCGGGGACAACCGCGATCGCGGGGAATTCCCTGGGATCGCACCATTGTCTACGAAATGCATGTCAAAGGATTTACGCAGCAGCATCCTGGCGTTGGCGTCAAGCAGCGCGGCACGTTCGCAGGTCTAAAGGGCGAGGTCATTGAGTACATCAAGTCTTTGGGCGTCACCTCGGTTGAACTATTGCCGATCCATACCTTCATCAACGACAGCCATCTCCTGGAGCGCGGCCTCACCAACTATTGGGGCTACAACAGCATTGGTTTTTTTGCCCCCGACCCGCGCTATGCCTCGGAGCCTGAGCAGTGCTTGCGCGAATTTAAGGAAATGGTGGCAAGATTCCACGATGCCGGACTCGAGGTGATTCTGGATGTGGTTTACAACCACACTGCCGAAGGCAACGAATTGGGCCCGACCCTGTCCTTCAAGGGCATCGACAATGCCTCCTACTATCGGCTGCTCCCCGACGCCAAACGCTTCTACATCAACGATACCGGCACTGGCAACACGGTCAATCTTTCCCATCCCAATGTGATGGAAATGGTGACGGACAGTCTTCGTTACTGGGTCAACGAACTCCACGTTGATGGTTTTCGGTTTGATTTGGGCACCATCTTGGCGAGGGAGCCGGACGGATTCGACAATGAAAGCGGTTTTTTAAAGGCCTGCAACCAGGATCCTATCCTAAGAGGCGTGAAACTCATCGCCGAGCCCTGGGATTGCGGCCCAGGCGGCTATCAAGTGGGGCGCTTTCCCCCCGGATGGGCCGAATGGAACGATCGCTATCGGGATACGGTGCGGGATTTCTGGAAAGGCTCCGCCGCGGCCAAAGACATCGCCCCGCGCCTGTGCGCCTCAGGGGATGTATTTAATCACCTGGGACGACGTCCCTGGGCCTGTGTAAATTTCGTGAGCGCACACGATGGATTCACGCTCAATGACCTCGTGAGCTACAACGACAAACACAATGAAGCCAACGGCGAGGAGAATCGCGACGGCACCAGTGATAACCGCTCGTGGAACTGCGGTGCGGAGGGCCCCACAGACGATCCGGCCATCAAAGCACTTCGCGACCGACAGATGCGCAACCTTTTGGCGACGCTGTTGCTTTCGCAGGGCACGCCCATGCTCCTCGCGGGCGATGAATTCGCTCGCACTCAGATGGGCAATAATAATGCCTATTGCCAGGATAATGAGATCAGCTGGCTGAACTGGGACCTTCAGGAAAAGGGTAAGTCCCTCATCCAGTTTGTGCAAACCGTTTGCGCCTTACGCCACAAGTATCCGATTTTTCATCGCAACCGTTTCTTGACCGGTGATTTCGATGAGGAGCTGCAGGTCAAGGACGTCACCTGGATCAACGCATCTGGCGTCGAAATGAGACCCCAAGATTGGAGCGATGAGGGCATGCGCTGCTTTGGGATGCTTATCGACGGTCGTGCCCGTCCCACGGGATTGCGCCAACGCGGCACGGAAGCGACCATGCTGTTAGTGTTGAACGCTCATCATGATCTGGTGGAATTTACCTTGCCAGAATGCGCAGGGGGAGAGAGATGGAGTCTTGAACTCGACACCAACGTGACAATTGCTACGCACCAGGCGGCAAGCGGCGATGTCTACGGTGTTACGCCGCAATCTTTGGTCTTGTTCAGATTGGTATCTGACTAACTCAACCTGCCAGTCTTGATTGCCGGCGTGAGAAATGACCGACCCGACTAATGTGAATTTGTCCGGCTAGCATGCCAATTCCAATATTCGTATGTTCCTTGTCCGCGTCGCGGGTGCCGCCGGGAGCCGAACAATTGCGTTCCGCTGTTCCCTAAGGTGATCGTCGGGCCTTCGACGCGGACCGTCGACCCTGCGCTCTGCAGGAGAAGTCCTCGCGCGTCAATTCGCGGTTGATGGCAAAAGCCGCCCTCGCGCCATCACCCGCCGCCACAATCGAAAGCTGGACGCCTTTTAGGATATTGCCGGCCGCGAAAATGCCCGGAATGCTCGTTGCTGTATATCCGTCACACCGTACCCTGCCATCCCGCGTCAATCGACACCCCGCCTGTTTAGCAAGGTCCGATTGTTGCCGGCAGGGAGTATCGAAGAACAGTGCATCGCTTGAGAGGCTTGAACCATCTGTAAAAAGTATTCGCGTCAGGCGCCCATTGGGTCCTGAAAGCCGCGCGATTTTGCCAATCCGAACTCCGATGCCATTGGCCTCGAGCATCTTGAGCTGACTCGCAGTCAACCCTGGAGGGCCGCTCGTGCAGAGAGTTACCTCAGAAGACCAAGCCGTCATCGCCCGCGCCATTTCGAAGCCGCGCGCGCCCCTGCCATACACCGAGATCGCCTTCCCGCGCATCTCCCAACCATCGCAATAGGGGCATGGCAAGGCTGTTTTGCCGAAGTAGGCTTCGATTCCGGGTATGGAGGGCAGATTGTCAAAAACTCCTGTCGCCAGAAGTACCTTGCGGGCGCTGATCACCGTCGTTCCGATCATTCTGATAGCGAATCGCGCTGCAGCCGGGCTGATCTTAGAAACTTGCTCCGCGCGAAATTCGACATTGCGATAGCGTCGCAGTTGATGACGCCCGAGCGCCCTAAATTCGTCCTGTCCGTCTCCGTCGCGCGTCAGAAATCCGTGCACATGATGTGCCGCCCAACTCCGGGGAGTGCCATCGTCACAGATGAGTACTCGGCGCGCGCAGCGTCCCAAGATTAAGGCGGCGCTCAAGCCGGCAGGTCCCGCCCCCACAATCACCACATCGTATGCAGCATCTGATCGAGGTCCCCGCTTCATAGCCACATAGTCCGTACGGCACGCACCATGATTTCATCCTGCATGAAATCCTTTTCCAACACGCGTCGCCGCGCGTTCCAAAACTTCGGATCCACCGTGGGCGCCATGACTTCGTACACGACAATATCTTCCCGATCGAGCTTCGCGCCGCTTCGCCGCCACAATCCTTGAGCCGGCGCCCGGGTGCAGGCTGTTACGCCACCCAATTCCTTCGCGAGCTGTTTGGCAGTCGAGCGCAATAACGCACGCGATACTCGTGCGCCGCTTTTCTTGTACAGAGGTAGCAGGATCTGAATTAGATGCATAGGCCTCATCGGTGAGCTCCCTTCCAGCACTAGCGCGGCATGTGCCGAATCTGTTTTCCCCGCAGGGACAGAGGCCAGACATACCAAACGCCCACCAGCAGAAAAAAAATGCCGATTCCGCTCAACATGGCCGCGCCGCTGCTCATCGTTAAGCGCCAAGCGGCGACGGCGCAATCCAAGGCGATACCCGCCGCCAGCGGCACCAGCGCCATCGTGATCAACCCCGAACCTATTCGATGAAACTTTGGTTCGTCCCTGCCCGCAAAGCTCAAACGATGCACCGCAGCGGGAGTAATCAGCAGAACAACACTCAGAATCATCGCGCCTAACGCTGCAAAATGCGCGAATGTCACACCCGCCGGCATTTCACTGAATGCATGGCCCATCGTGACGATGAGCTGAAATCCCAACATGGCCTGGGCGCCGGGAAGAATGACCCGCGCCTCGGTGAGCATCTGTTCGATCTTGGTGTGCAAATCCGCTTCTGAGCGCGTCCTCATGGTTTTACCGGCTCTCATCTTAGACTGACTCCATCCGAGGCCCACCCCGAACCACATGCCGACTGCCAAGCCCGCTGCAGCGACGGCGAACCCGAGGGGATGGGAAACACCTTGCAGGCATACGACTACGTAAACATCGCTGCCGAGCGCCAGCGCCAGCAGCCCCAGTGACACTTCAGCGCACCGGTTGGCGAGCCGCAAAATCCGCGAACTCGCATCGCCTCGCTCGACCAATCGGTGCTGTGCAGGCGGAGCAATCAATCCGGCGAGGGATGACACTATCGCGAGAAATCCAATGCCGGCCGCGACGCGGGCGGGGCCTTCCGCTTGCTGGAATCCTGGTTGGAACAAGCTTTGGAATTGAAACCCCAGCAGCACTTGCGCGCCCAATACTTGCATGCGCAGCTCATCCAGCGAGATCTTTATGCGGCCCGCCAATTCATTCGTCCCGTGGTCTCGTACGACTGGCATGGCGCTATCGATCCGATGCGTCGGCTCGCCGCGAGGTTCGCCGCGAAATGCCCATCATCTCGCCCTGATAGGTCCGGCCCCTGGCCGGCCGGACCTTTGGCATTCATTTAACGTTCGGCTGCGCCCGTTGACCTGCGCTTAGCGTCGTCGTTTGTGTTTGCTTCCTCGTTCAAGCCCATTGCTTCCTTCAACGCCGTTTTGCGCTTGAACATCGTGACGCCGAGCGACTCGGTGTCGACTTTGGCCTTCTTGGCCTTTGGAAACATTTGCCCCTCTTCCTCCTTCACGTGATGATCGATTTGCTCGCCCAGCACGGTCACTTTGGCGTCGTACAGATCATCATCCGGGCTCGCAGCTTCAAGTTGGGCAATCAACTCCTTAGCCCCAGCATGTTCGACGAGAGCCTCATCCATGAGGTCCGCGTCTTCGATGGCTTTGCGCACTGCCGGATAGAAAATCTCCTCTTCGAGCTCCGTGTGAATTTTTAGCTCGTTGCAAATCTGTTCGACCAATGCGGCCTTGTCCTCATCGCTACCTTTTTCTTTGAGCTCGTCAAAGTCCGAAAACAGCTTCTTCACATTTTTGTGATCGGCCACGAGCATGGCAATCGCGTCCTGCCCTTGAGTGTTGCTGGCGGCTTTCTTAGTACTGGTTGGCATGATCGTTCTCCGTATCTAATGGGGTGTGCTGATTCGGCCGCGAGCGACCGGGGCGCATAGGCTAGCTAGGGCGGCGGTGCGAATCAGCCGTCAATGGCGCAATCCGATGTAGGATTTTGCATCACGTTCCTTCTGGCTCACCGCGACTAACACACGTTAAGACACGTCGTTGATCTGCAGCCCGAATTGCCCGCAGGCTAGTCTGCGACGACAGCCGCGGACGCGATTGCCGCGGCGGCGCAAGCAAGTGCGGCTGCGAGTCAATCCACGTCGAAGTAAATACGTCGACTAAACGCGGTGTTTACCAAAGCTCCCAATTCGGTGGTACCGCTTTTATACACTTAATCTGGGAGAGCGAGAAATAG
>JAXDQK010000037.1:0-37543 GCA_034667905.1 Gammaproteobacteria bacterium
CTGCGCCAAGGCAGGCGCATAAGGTTCGTGAGGAGGGGCAATCCAGACCAGCCATGACGCTTCACGGCTGTCTTGTGTACGGCGCTGGCATGCCACCAGCGCCGGCAAAAAGAGCTGCACTTCGCCAAGACCGGTCTCATCCAGCAACACCTCGATGAGCGACGCCGTCGGCCACCCACCCCCCGGCAAGCGGGCATCCAGCGAGCTTAAACCAGTGGACCAAACCGGACGAGCGGGGGCAGCCGAGGCGTCTTTTAACTTCCAGACACGCGCATCGGCCAAAATATCGGCGAGCGACGATACCTCACGCGGCATCCACGTCTTTACCGCGACGCAGGACACCGACCACCACCCCTTCGATAATCATGGGTTGTTCTTTGAGATCGATGCGAATGGGTTCGAAGTCGGCGTTTTCAGGCATCAGCCAGACGATTGTTCCTTCTTGGCGATAACGCTTAACCGTGACCTCGTTTTCCAAACGCGCGACCACGATTTGACGATTGCGCACTTCAGGCGTGCGATGCACGGCAACTAAATCCCCATCCAGAATGCCCGCATTCTTCATACTCATGCCCTGCACTTTCAGTAGATAATGCGGCTGCGGCTGAAATAATTGCGGATCAATTTGATAACGTTTTTCAATATGCTCTTCAGCCAAAATCGGGCGGCCGGCAGCGACGCGGCCGATGAGCGGCAGACCCAATTGTTCACGTAAAATATCTTTGAGTTGAATGCCGCGAGAAGCGCCCGGAATAAGATCGATCACGCCTTTGCGTTGCAGGGCACGCAAGTGTTCCTCAGCGGCATTCGGAGATTTGAATCCCAGCGTGCGGGCTATTTCCGCGCGGGTAGGCGGCATGCCACTTTCGGAAATAGCGCTCTGAATTAGCCTGAGGATTTGAGTTTGACGGGGCGTAAGGTCCGACATGCATCACCTGTATATGTAGACAGTGACTGGTATTATATACAGTCTAAAGGCATTGGCAAGTTATGAGCAGCAAGTCCGCAGATCGCGATCGCCTTCTAGGCATGAATCGGCCCATAAATCGCCGCGATTTCCTCAATGGCATGGCCCTATGCGTAACCGCAGCGCTGCCGCTTCCCACCCTGGCGAGATCCCCCGACATGCCCGGCTACTACCCGCCGCTCCTCACCGGGCTGCGCGGCAGCCATCCCGGCTCGTTTGAGGATGCGCATGCACTGCGAGAGGGGAAAACCTGGCCGGCTGCCGGGGCTATCGAGGACTACGACTTGATCATTGTCGGTGCCGGGATCAGCGGCCTAGCCGCCGCGCATTTTTACCGGACTCAAACATCGCCGCAAAGCCGCATTCTCATCCTCGACAACCACGATGATTTCGGCGGTCACGCCAAACGCAATGAATTTCACTTGGACGGCAAGCTGCATTTGATGAATGGCGGCACATTGGAAATCGACAGCCCCAAGCCTTACGGCCCGATCCCAGCAGGCCTTTTGAAGACATTGGGCGTCGATGTTTCCGCCCTCGCCAAAACCACCCAGCATTCGACATTCTATGAACAGCGTGGATTGCAATCGGGCTTATTCTTCGACCAAGAAACTTTCGGCGCGGACCGACTGATTGTAGGCGCAGGACAGATTCCCTATCGGCAATTGCTGGCCTCAGCTCCGCTTTCCGAGCGCGCCCGCGAACAAATCATTCAGATAGAAGAAGGGCAAACGGATTATCTGCCCAACTTAAGTTCGGATGAGAAAAAACAGCGCCTATCACGCATCAGCTATGAGGCATTCTTGCGCGACCTCGTCAAAGTTGAACCTGCGGTGCTGCGCTTTTATCACGCGCGCACCATGGGTGAATGGACAGTCGGGACCGATGCGGTATCGGCACTGGACTGCTGGGGATTTGGATTTCCGGGATTTCAAGGCATGCACTTGGCGAAGGGCTCGATCCCTCGCATGGGCTATACACCGGCAGGATACGAAGACACCGGTGGTTCGTTGCGCCTACATTTTCCTGACGGCAACGCCACCATCGCGCGTTTGCTGGTGAGAGACCTGTTACCGGCTGCCTTGCCAGGCCAGGGTGTCGAAGACATTGTCACCGCACGAGTCGACTACGCCCGGCTCGATCGACCGGAAAATCCGGTAAACCTTCGCTTGAACAGCACCGCTGTGCGGGTTCGTCATGAGAGCGAACGGGATCCTCGCGGGCGCGTGCAAGTCACCTACGTGCGCGCAGGCAGTGCGTTTACCGCGCGGGCGCGAGGCGCCGTCCTCGCCTGTTACAACGGGATGATCCCCTATCTGTGTCCGGAACTGCCCGAGAGCCAAAAGCAAGCTCTACACAGCTTGGTGAAAGAACCGCTGGTCTATACGACGGTGGCGCTGCGCCATTGGCAGGCGTTCGACCGATTAAAGGTTCATAAGGTGTATGCCCCGGGGGGATACCACACTTCGTTGCGCTTGAATCCTCACGTGAATATCGGTGCTTATCGGAGCACCGAATCCCCAGACAGTCCCATTCTGCTGCACATGACACGTACGCCCTGTAAAGCGGGCCTGCCCGAGCATGACCAAAATCGTGCGGGTCGCGCCGAGTTGTTGAGCACCTCTTTTGAAACCTTCGAGCGCAACATTCGCGAGCAATTGAATCGTATTTTTTCAAGCGGCGGCTTCGACGCCGCAAATGACATCACTGCCATCACCGTGAACCGCTGGCCTCACGGCTATGCCCCTGAATACAATCCGTTGTTCGATGCCGAGCTGCCCGAGCCGCAACAACCCCATGTGCTGGGCCGTGCCCAATTTGGGTCTATCACCATTGCAAACTCCGATGCCGGCCGCGCCGCGTACACCGATTCGGCAATTGAGCAAGGCTACCGAGCCGTTACAGAGCTGTTGCGCTCGACTTAAATGCGCTTGAGCCCGCCGCATCTAGCCGACGGTTCCAAATTCTGCATTAGATGTCGCATTCTTAATGGTCGCGATCTTGTCAGAAATGAACTACGGCGAAAAGCGCCTCGCAGAACCGACAAATCGATATTTTCAGTTGCAATCGGGTCGCGAATTTGGCTTTATGTAGGACTGTGCTGCGACGCGGGCCGGCGCGATTGGCGTGACCGTCCTTCTGTGGCAACACATCGGAGTTTTCCGACACGAATGAATTAACCCTAGGGGAATATTTCTATGAATCTGACAACCACACTCAAGGTCTCTCTCGCCGCGGCTTGCGTTATCGCATTCGCGGGGTGCACGGACCTCAAGCCGATCCAGGCGCAGCTGGATGACCTTAAGTCACAGGTCAGCAAGTTGCAGGGCGATACACAGAGGGCTGCGAGCGATGCGGCTGCTGCGAAGGCTGCGGCTGCCAGTGCTCAATCGGCCGCCTCGGGCGCGCAGAGCACGGCGAACCAGGCTTTGTCGACCGCGCAGGCGAACTCAACGGCTATCGAAGCGATCAATGAGAAGATCGATCGCATGTTCAAGAAGTCCGTTTCCAAGTAAAAACGATTAGTTCGTTTCTGCCTTTAAGCGCCGCGGTAACCCCGCGGCGTTTTTCTTTCTGCCGATCGAACCGCCGTCAATAGCGAATCAGCGCGGAGCCCCAAGTGAAGCCGCCCCCAAAAGCCTCCAGCAACAGCAGTTGGCCGCGCTGCACCCGGCCGTCGCGTATGCCGGTGTCGAGCGCCAACGGCACGGAGGCGGCGGAAGTATTGCCATGCGTGTCGATGGTGACGATAACCTTCTCCATCGGCAGATCAAGCCGTTTCGCAATCGCTTCGATTATTCGAATATTCGCCTGGTGCGGGATCAGCCAGTCCAGCTCCGTCTTCGAGATGTTGTTGGCGTTCAAGGTCTCGGTCACCAGCTGGCCCAGGGTATTGACCGCCACCTTATAAACTTCATTGCCTCTCATTTGTACGCTGGCTTTACCCTCACGCATCAATTTGAAGCCCTTGGATACCCCGTCCGGGTAGCTGAGCAAGTCCTTGTACTTGCCGTCGGAATGCAGGCGCGTGCTGATGATCCCCGGTTCTGCCGAAGGTTGCAGAATGACAGCCCCCGCCCCGTCCGCGAACAACACGCATGTGCCTCGATCGTTCCAGTCGATGATTCTCGTCAGGGTTTCCGCGCCCACGACCAGCGCACATTTCGACTCGCCAAGCCGGACGAATTTATCCGCGACGCTCAATGCGTACACGAAGCCGGTGCAAGCAGCCTCCATGCTGAATGCGGGACAACCGTGTATCCCTAATCGGTCCTGCAGCAGCGTGCCGACATTCGGAAACACCAAGTCAGGAGTCGTCGTACCGACGCAGATCAAATCGATATCTGCGGCGCTGAGCCCCGCCGCTTCGATGGCGCGTCGCGCCGCATGCTCCGCAAGATCGGTCGTGGTCTCGCCTTCCGCGGCAACGTGGCGTTGCGAGATACCCGTGCGCGTGCGAATCCATTCGTCGCTTGTGTCGACGAGCTTTTCAAGATCGGCGTTGGTCAATATTTTTGCAGGCAAAAAGCTGCCTGTGCCCGCTATTCTGGAGTACTTCACAGTCATTCAGGCGTCCAGCAAGCGTTGCGCGATTCGAGCCGGGACGTCGCTGCGCGCTTCCGATACCGCAACCTCGATAGCGCGTTGAAATCCAAACAGGTCGGTGCCTCCATGACTCTTGATGACGATGCCGTTCAAACCGACCATCGCGGCTCCATTATAGCGGCGCGGATCTATGCGTGCGCGCAAAGCATTGAGTGCCGGCCGCGCGGCGAGATAGCCCAGCTTGCGAAAGACAGAGCTCTCGAATTCTTCGCGCATGGCATTGGCAATGAGGCGCGATGCGCCCTCCATGACTTTCAAAGCGATATTGCCCGTAAATCCGTCCGTAACCACGACGTCCACTTTATCCGAAAAGATGTCGTGGCCTTCGACGAAACCCACGTAGTTGATGTCCGCGGCGGCCATGAGATTGTGCGCCGCCTGGACGATTTCGTTCCCCTTCACTTCCTCTTCGCCGATGTTGAGGAGCCCGACACGAGGCCGTTCGTGAGCACCCTCGAGGTCCGCAGCGAGCACGGATCCCATCACTGCGAATTGGCACAGTTGCACCGGCGTGCAGGACGCATTCGCCCCAAGATCCAACATATAGGTGTGGCCGCCGCGCGAAGGAATCATGGAGACGATTGCGGGGCGCTCGACTCCCGGCAGCATTTTCAACACGAAGTGAGCGGTCGCCATCAACGCCCCGGTGTTGCCGGCGCTGACGCAAGCGTGCGCTTCGTGGGCCTTGACCAAGTCAATTGCCCGACGCATGGATGAGTCCTTCTTGCGCCGCAACGCCTCGCGCGGATGGTCGCTCATTTCGACCACTTCGGTCGCGAATAGGCAGAAGACATTCGGCGGCCGTTCTGCCGCCAGCTCCCTTTCCAGATCTGCTTGCTTGCCCGTCAACGTGAATCGCACTTCGGGAAATTCGCGTGCCGCCGCGAGCGCCGCCGGCACGGACACGGATGGACCGCGATCGCCGCTCATGGCGTCGATGGCAATATGGAGCGGCGCAGGCACGGTGCGCAATTCTCGTAGGCTAGATCGACGGCCTATTCTTCGTCTGCTGCCGCATCTGCCTTGGTTTGCAAGACTTTCTTTCCGCGGTAAAAGCCATCGCGGGAAATGCGATGCCGCGAATGAGTTTCACCGCTTTTGGCGTCGATCGACACTGCCGGTGCGGCGAGCGCCGAGTGGGAGCGGTGCATGCCGCGCTTCGACGGAGTCTTTCTACTTTTTTGAACTGCCATGAGTTGTCTGTCCTATCAAGTTTTCTTCAACAAATCCTGCAAAACGGCAAATGGCCGCGTTCGCTCTTCCTGCAAAGGAGCTTGGCCACATGCTTCCGGCGTCATGCATGCCGTGACGACGGGCAAGGCCAAAAGCAATTCTTCCTCCGCCAATTCGCGCAGCGACACCGAGCCCTCATCCATCAGATAAATCTCGCGCGCGGACTCCACAGGAGCGGCCGCATCATCCGTCGCGAACTCAATCTCACTATCGCTGACCAGGGGCAATTCGAACCCCTGGAGGCATCGTTGGCAAACCAGCCGCGGGGTCGCTTCAACTGCAACTGCCGCGCCGGCCCGACCGTCCGCCAATTTCGAAAAAGCGAATCGTGCCCGCAGCGACCCGCGTGCATCCGCCAACAAATCCTGCAATCGCGGCAACTCGCTCAAGGGGTAGACGCGCTCCAATACCGCCGCGTCCTCCGCCAGGCGCACGCAATCTACTCGGTCAGTCGAGGCCGATGCCATGGGCCGCGTATAATAGGGTGCGGCCCCACCCCTGTCAAAATGAATCAGGTGCAAGTCTTTGTTTTTGAAGTCCCCGCCTCCGCTAATTTTGGCCTCGACTTCTCGCTATCGAAAGGAACTGCTGGGCAGGCTCAAGCTGCCCTTTTCCTGCCTCGCTCCCGGCGCGGACGAGACTCCCCTCCCCCAGGAGCGGCCCCTGGCGCTCGTTGCGCGCCTGGCGAGGGCCAAAGCTTCCGCTGTCGCGGCACTCGAGCCTCACTCATGGGTGATAGGCTCCGACCAAACGGCCGTGCGCGTCGATGAAGCCGGTGCGGAATCCACCCTGGGTAAGCCAGGGACTGAAGCGCGTTGCATCCAGCAGCTTGAAAGCTGCTCCGGTCGCAGCATCGTGTACCTGACTGCGGTGACGGTCATGCGCCTGGAAGGTAACGGCGTGTTCGAATTCATCGATACCACGCGGGTGAACTTTCGCGTCCTGGAGCGAGCGGCTATCGAGCGCTATGTGGCCGCGGAGCGGCCCCTGGATTGTGCCGGCGGGTTCAAAAGCGAAGGGCTGGGCATCACGCTGTGCGAATCGATCGACACCTCCGACCCTAGCGCCTTGATCGGCCTGCCGTTGATCCGGTTGAGCGCGGCGTTGCGCTGCGCGGGCTTCGAGCTCCCTTAGCGCCGGACTTATTGCGCCCCGCATCTCGCGGCGACGCCTTGCGCTTCATCGGCGTAATGGCATCGAGCACGCCGGCCAGTTCAGCCGGCAGCGGCGCACTGACGTGGAAGGGCACGCCCGAACCCGGCCATTCAAACGCCACCGATTGAGCGTGCAGGAAAGTGCGCTTCAATCCGTTGGATTTCAATTCGGCGTTTCGCTCACGATCGCCGTATTTGTCATCTCCCAACAACGGATGTCCGGCGAAAGAAGCATGCACGCGAATCTGATGCGTACGCCCGGTTGGAATATCGACTTCCATCAAGGTGGCCAACGAGCCGAACGGTTGCACGGGTTTGAAAACACTCACCGAATCCTTGCCCGCAGCGGCTACGCGCACATGACGCTCGCCATGCTGTCGGTTGTCGGTCGCGAGCGGAGCGTCAATGCGCTTGGTGCCCAGCTGCCAGTTGCCTGCGACGAGCGCCAAATAAGTTTTGTGCATGCCGCCGTTGCGAATCAAGCTATGAAGCGCCGTAAGAGTGCCGCGGTCTCGCGCGATGAGCAGACAGCCGCTGGTGTCTCGATCGAGCCGATGCACCAACTCGAGTGTTTCCCGCGGCCGCGACGCGCGCAGCGCCTCGATCACGCCGAAACTCATGCCGCTGCCGCCATGCACCGCGACTCCCGCGGGCTTGTCGATTACCAACAGATGCCGGTCCTGAAATATGACGGACCGCTCGAGCAGCTCCAGCAGACTGCTGGAGGGGCGCCCGGGCTCTGCGTCGGCATCGATCCGTACCGGGGGTAGACGCAGCTCGTCGCCGGCCTGAATGCGATATTCCGCGTCGACTCGTTTGCGGTTCACCCGCACTTCGCCCTTCCGCAACAGCCGATATACCCGGCTGCGCGGCACGGTCTTGAAATGACGCATGAGAAAATTATCGATTCTCTGCCCGGCCTCCTCCGCGCTGACGGTGCGCATGGTCAGCGGACTCTTGGGCCCTAAAGTATTAGCTGGGGCAGGTACCAAATCGATGCTAGGACTGTTCATATTTCGCTTAACTTGTTTGAGCGTCGTTCTAAGGTATTGATTACATTGACCCTGACGCGCTGTCGTGATAGTGTCTCAAAACCGTGTCAGGCGCGATAACCTTTATAAGGGCTTTCGCCGTATCCAGGTAACGCAAAGACACCGGTTTCCAGTGGCCCCCCATCCGATGGGGAGCCGCATATTAGTTGGTTCTGGAACTCCAGACCATCGCTCGGCCGATGAGACAGACGCGCGACGGCTTAAATCTTAAGCTTAGGCGGCTGACAAGCGGTTAACCGAGAACAAGGCCCCGGGCTTGCAGTATACGTTTTGGCTTAAAGTGATGGAATTGATTCCGGTCGCGTATTTCGCGTTCGGCACTTCTCTATTGCTTGCCGCAGTCAGCATTACGATCCCGGCTTCTATTCTCAAGCTCTCCTCCTCGGCCCCTACCACTTTAGTTGGGGCACATGAAAAGAATGCTCGTCAACGCAGTTCAAGAAGAAGAACTGCGAGTTGCACTAGTCGACGGTCAAAAATTATACGACTTATCGATTGAGATCCCGTCTCGGGAACAGAAAAAATCCAATATCTATAAAGGCCGGATTACCCGCGTAGAGCCTAGTCTCGAAGCGGCGTTCATCGAATATGGCGCACAACGCCATGGGTTTCTGCCGCTGAAGGAAGTCTCCAAGGAGTACTTCCGGACGCAGCCTGCGAACGGCGCCCGGCTCAACATCAAGGACCTTCTGCAAGAAGGCCAAGAACTGATCGTTCAAGTGGAAAAAGAGGAACGCGGCAACAAAGGCGCGGCGCTCACCACGTTCATCAGCCTTGCCGGGCGATTCCTGGTTCTGATGCCGAACAATCCGCGCGCAGGCGGTGTGTCTCGCCGTATCGAGGGCGAGGATCGTGAACAGATGCGCGACGCGATGAACGGACTCGTGATCCCCGACGGCATGGGCGCCATTGTGCGCACCGCCGGCGTCGGCCGCAGCACCGAAGAATTGCAATGGGATTTGAACAATCTCAAGTCCGCCTGGGATGCCATTGTCGCTGCGAATGACGGCAGGCCCGCCCCATTCCTCATTTTTCAAGAAAGCGATGCGGTGACGCGCGGTCTGCGCGATTACTTCTCGGATGACGTCGGCGAGTGCCTCATCGACCAGCCTGAGGCCTTTCAAAAGGCGCAGGAATACATGCAGCGCTTCATGCCGCCCGACGCGCAGCGCAAGCTCAAGCTCTATCAAGACCCCGTGCCATTGTTCACGCGGTATCAAATCGAGAGCCAGATCGAGTCGGCCTACGCCCACAAGGTCACGTTGCCTTCGGGCGGCAGCTTGGTGATCGATCATACCGAGGCGCTGGTGTCGATCGACATCAACTCCGCCCGCAGCACCCGTGGCGGCGACATCGAAGCCACGGCGCGCAATACCAATTTGGAAGCGGCCGAAGAAATCGCCAGGCAATTGCGGCTGCGCGATATCGGCGGACTGATCGTCATCGATTTCATCGACATGGAATCGCAAACCAACCAGCGGGCGGTCGAGGACATGCTGCGCGACTCGGTCAAAATGGACCGCGCCCGCATCCAACTCGGACGGCTGTCGCGCTTCGGCTTGCTCGAATTGTCGCGCCAGCGCCTGCGGCCCGCGCTGAGCGAAACCACGCACATCAACTGCCCGCGTTGCAGCGGCATGGGGACCATCCGCGGCGTCGAATCGATGTCGCTGGCGTTGCTGCGGCTGATCGGCGAGGAAGCTCGCAAGGAGCGCACCGGCCGCGTCATCGCACAGGTGCCGGTCGACGTAGCGACCTACCTCATGAACGAGAAACGCGAACAGCTCAATCAAATCGAATCCAGGGATAAAGTCTCGCTGGTGATCGTGCCCAATCCGCATATGCACACGCCCGCCTACACATTGCGGCGAGTCCGCGATGATGAAAAGGAGCTGCCCGAAAATACGACGGTCAGCTACCAACTCGCAGACCAGCCCATTGTCGAGGATTCCAACATCGGAAATCGGGATAAGAAACCGCCGGGCGAAGTGCCGCTGGTTCCGAGCATCCTGCCCGCGTCGACCGCGCCCATCATTCCGATGCCGGCGCCGGCGCCTGTTGTCGAGAAGGTGCCTGCGCCGACCGTACAAATGGGCGCCTTGGTAAGGCTTTGGCGTTGGCTGTTCGGCGATGCTGCGGGCCGAGCAGCGGTTAAAGCCGCTGCCGCGCCGGCGGAACCTCAACGCGACAGGCCGCAACAGCGCGACGTGCGTCATGATCGCTATCGTAGTGGCGGAGATCGTGACCGCAACCGCGACCGTGGCGACCGCAATCGCGACGTACGTCGCGATGGTTCACGCGATGCGCCGCGTCGCGACGGCCGCCCACGCGGCGATAGTCAGCGTACTGACAATCGCAGTGGGCCAGAGCGTGGCCCTCGGGGCGACGGCCCTCGGAGCGATGCCCCTAGGCCAGATCCCGGGCTGCGGCAAGATCAACCCGCTCGGCAAGATCAACCCGCTCGGCAAGATCAGGCGTCTCGCCAGGATCAGTCGCCGCGGCAAGATTCAACGCCTCGTCCAGACCAAGCACCGCGGTCCGATCAGCCGGCGCGCGGGGATCAACCCCGCAACGAAGGCGAGCGGTCGACGAATGATCGCGGCGAGCGCAGTGAGCGCGGAGGAAGGAGCCGTCGCCGGCGTGGGCGGGGGCGTGGGCGGGACAGCGGCGAAAACAATGCGAATGGCACCGTCGCCAATCCAAGTTCAAGTTCAAATGCAGGCGCGGGCAGCGGCGCAGGTCAAAGCGAAGCGAATATGGGCGGCGAACGCGCGCCAGCCGCGCCTTCTTTCGAGTCCGAGCCGCAGGGGCAGCGCGAGCCGGTTGCGGCACCGGCAGCGCCACCCCCGGTACGCAGCGCCGAGTCGGCGCCGCCCAGCGGCAGCGGCGCTGGATCGGACAACAAATACGTTGTGTGGTCCTCAGCCCCGAGCGATGTTCAGCGCTCAGGACCCGAGGACAGGTAGCGCAACGAACGCAGTCTTACCTGCAAGGCGAGACTAACGCACAGCAACGCGGCCGCAAGGCCGCGTAGGCTGGCGATGGCAATGTCTGATACCCGACCGACCATGGTATGCGGCGGGTGCCCCAAACGGCCCCAGCCGTAAAAGGTCAAGGTTAACGCCACGGCGGCCATGCAATAGGTCATCGCCCACTCGATTCGTTCGGTGCGCGGTACCAGCCGATTGGCAATGGGTGCTTGCCGCCCCGAACGCAGGCCGTAGCACGCCATAGCGATCACGAGGGCAAGACCCACGAGGGAACCTAGGTCCTGCATCACGTAAACGGCAGGCACGTGCCGCCGGCCGATATCGATAATGGAATCGTCGAGTAGCGGAAACATGCGTACACCTCGCCCATTCTCGTGGGTGAAGCCATCCCATACCAAATGGGTGAGGGCCCCACCCAGTATCCCGCAGACGGCCAGCAGCCACTGACGAAGCGAGCGCAGTGGGGCCTCCGCGGCAAAGTCGTGCCAACGCGCATAAGGCCCATCGGGCAGCACCTCCAAGACCGGGGTTTTCATCAAGCGTTGAAAAACCCAGTAGGTGAGCAGGCCCACCGGCAGGCAAAACGTCAACAGCGCGACCGCACTGTGGGTTTCTACGCGGGGCATACCCGGAAAAAAAATCCGAAAATCAGGAACCATGGCGCCAATTACCGCGGCGGAAAGCAGCCGCCAACGTGCCAGCAGACGGGAAAAGGGCAAAATGACGGCGGTGTGGGAAATGGTGAAAGGCATGTGCGCTCAGCGTGTCATCCAATGTTCACATACTAGATCTATAACTTGTAGGCGGTGCTCAGCAATAACTGGAAAAGCAATGGCCAACACATCCGCGATCGATCCGGCAGCCGTTGCAATCGATAAACCGGCCTCCTCGCGGCTCGTCACGCACAAGCCCAGCCCCTGGTTCAATGTCCTCGCCATCGTCGTAGTCATTTTTGGAATCATATACGCCGGCTATCACTTAGCGGACGACTTATCGGTGGTCCACGATACGCGCGCCTATCCTTTCATCCTCCTCGGGCTTGCCCTCGCGATCGCGCTGGGCTTCGAGTTCGTCAACGGATTTCATGACACCGCCAACGCGGTGGCCACGGTCATCTACACCAATTCGATGTCGCCAAATCTGGCGGTCGTTTGGTCCGGCACTTTCAATTTCTTGGGAGTTTTAGTCTCCACCGGCGCGGTGGCGTTCAGCATCGTTTCCCTGCTGCCGGTGGAATTGATACTGCAGGTTAGCAGCGGCGCCGGATTTGCGATGGTATTTGCGTTGTTGATTGCAGCCATTCTATGGAATTTGGGCACGTGGTATTTCGGGCTACCCTCATCCAGTTCGCATACGCTGATCGGCTCCATCATTGGGGTCGGGCTCATGAATCAGCTGATGGCGGCGAGCGGCTCCGGCACCAGCGGTGTGGATTGGGGCCAAGCGACCAAGATTGGTCAGACCCTGCTGGTGTCGCCGTTGATCGGCTTCAGCGGAGCTTACTTGCTGCTGAGCATACTCAAAGCGACCATCAAAATCCCGTCGCTGTACAAGGAGCCCGAGGGCAACAAGCCGCCTCCCGCCTGGATTCGCGGGTTGCTGATACTGACCTGCACCGGCGTGAGCTTCTTTCACGGCGGAAATGATGGTCAAAAAGGCATGGGACTCATCATGTTGATCCTCATCGGCACGGTGCCGACTGCTTATGCGCTCAATCGCACCATGCACGAGCAAGACGTGAACACGTTCTTGGCAGCCTCCGCGCAGGCCCGAACTGCGCTGTCGCACTATGCCGTCGGCGTTGCGCCGGCCGATCCACATGCGGGTGCTTTGGAACTCGTGCGCAACCGCAAGGCAACTCCCGAGGGGATAGCGTCGATTGCGGCATTGACCGGCAAAGTCGCCGGCGAAGTCGGCCAGTACCACTCGCTGGACAAGGTGCCGGCGGAGTCGATGGTCAACATTCGTAACGACATGTATCTGGTGAGCGAGGGCCTGCGCTTCATGAGCAAGGCCAAATCGTTGAATGTGTCGGCCGACGATAAGAAATCGCTGGATGCATATAAAAAGCAGCTGGATCACTCCACGAAATTTATCCCGACTTGGGTCAAAGTTGCGGTAGCGATCGCGTTGGGACTCGGCACGATGATCGGATGGAAGAGGATCGTCGTCACGGTGGGCGAGCGAATCGGCAAGACGCATTTAACCTATGCGCAGGGCGCGTCGGCGGAACTCGTCGCGATGGCCACGATCGGCGCTGCCGAGCTGTACGGGCTGCCGGTGAGTACCACGCACGTGCTCTCCTCGGGAGTCGCCGGCACCATGGTGGCCAACGGCTCAGGATTGCAATGGGCGACGGTGCGCAACTTACTGATGGCTTGGATTCTCACCCTGCCGATCTCCATTGCGCTGGCCGGCGGCCTGTACTGGTTGCTACGCACCTTCCTGTAAAGCGACGAGCAGACCGCGCGCGGCGGCCATGGTCAGCTCCAGGACCTCGTCGAAGGCGCTTGCATCACGGTAATAAGGATCGGGCACATCGCGCAAATTCAGTTCAGGCGCGTATTCCAAGAAGAGCTTGAGCGCAGCCTGCGAGTTGCCGGGCTTGATGTCCTTGAGTTCTGCTAAGTTGCTGCGATCCATCGCGAGGATGAGATCGTAGCGCGCAAAGTCATCTTTCGATACCTGGCGCGCCCGCAAGCCGCTGATGTCGATGCCTCGCCTAAGCGCTGCTCTCTGGCTGCGCGGATCCGGCGCAGCACCGACGTGATAGCCGGCTGTCCCCGCAGAATCGATTTCAAGGTCTAAGCGCGGTGCTTCTTGAGCCGCCAATTTGCGCAACACCCCTTCGGCCGTGGGACTGCGGCAAATATTGCCGAGGCACACAAACAGCACTTTGCAGAGTGACTTGGGCACGGCGTACATTCACTGCAGCATATTCAATCTTTGCAGCAGCTTTTTGTAGCGGCGGTCGGTTTGCACGGCCACCAATAGAGGGTCCCCTCGCACATTCAACGCCAGATCTGGATCCCGAAGTTCGAAAGAGCGGTCCAACCACTGGAAGGTCTGATCCCATTCGTGCCGGAACGCATAAGCCTGCGCAATGCCAAAAGGCCATCGATTGCTCGACGACAGGATGAGCCGCGCAAGAGCAGCATCCGATTCGGCTTTGCGGCCGTGCGCAAAGAAATCCATCGTGAGGCCGGCATTTCTCGCGTTCTCCGCAACCTCAGCTGGGATCTCGGCGTGCGCCGCAGCACGATCACCGCGAAGTAATTGAATCATACCTAGGTAAAAGTGACTGCCATCGAACAGCGGGCTTATCTCAAGACTGCGTCGAAACGGAACCTCGGCGCCGTCGAGATCTCCAATGGAATAAAGCATCTGCCCAAGGGTCATCTGCGCGTAGGGATCGAAAGGGTCGACCGAAATGGCAGCGTTGATGCGACGCAAGGCTTCGTCCTCGCGCGCCTGCGCGTGGGCAATTCGCGCCGCATAGTTCAACGTGATCGAGTCGCGCGGTTTCAAGGCGATCGCTATTGCGATCTCCCTTTCCGCCTCTTCCCATTTGAAATCATTGAACCCGTAGACGATACCAAGCACCGCATGCGCGGACGATGAATTCGGGTCGAGCGCCAGCGCCGCGTTGGCGGCCTTGCGCGCTTCCTGCCACGCGAGGAGCGGCGACATGCTTTCGTCCAATGCCAGAGTCACATGGGTGTGCGCCAGCGCCTCCGCGGCACGCACGAAGGACGGATCTAGCGCCAGCGCATGTTCAAAACTGCTTTGGGCTTCGAACAATGACGCTTGGTGAAACGAATCGAGCGCATGCAGGCCCTTAAGATATTCGGTATACGCCTCGGTGTTTGTCAGGTGACCCGAGCGCCGATCGTCGTTCGCGGCGACGACCACCTGCAAGGCACGCGCAACCCCAGTCGCGATTTGCTGCTGAATCTTGAGAACATCGCCGAAATCGCGGTCCTGGCTGTCCGCCCAAAGGTGCACTCCCGACCCAGTTTCAATGAGCTGCGAGGTCACACGAATTCGCGAGCCGACCCTCAGCACCGTACCCTCCACGACGTAGGCGACATTGAGCCTTTTGCCGATGGAGCGCAGATCCTCCTTGCCTCCTTTAAATTGAAAAGATGAGGTACGGCTGGTAACTCGGATCTTCGGATTTTTGGCGAGCAGATCAAGCACCTCCTCCGCCATCCCGTCAGCAAAGTACTCCTGGTCCTTTAGGGGACTCATATCCACGTACGGCAGAACGGCGATCGATTTCTCACGCTCAGCAATGACCGCAGGGTCGATCTGCGGCGTGGCCGCGCTGGGCGGGTCCTGATGCGTCCTTGAGACGGATTGAATTGCAGCGTACCCCGCTGCGATAAATAGAATGACGAGCAGCCCCCATCCCACGCGGGCCCACGCTGGAGAGCGGCTGCGTCCGGACTTTGCGGCCGGCGCCGCATTGGACTTCGATGAGGCCTCGATTTGCATGCTGTGGGCTTCGCCGCGCTCATCACCTGCCAGCAGGGACAGAACGCGGTCCACGAACGCCTGCGATGGTTCGCCCCCACGCAAGCGAGACCAATGCACCGCACGAAATTTGTCCGGTACTCGAGCGATGGACTCCTGCAAATCGTCAATCACCACCGGCAGCAGGAAGGGGGCGTCGTCTGCCATGTCAATGGTGCGATCGACCGCGAGTTTCCATTCGCGCCTGAAATATCCCTCTGTGCGCGCATTGGTGTGCGCCGAGATGATCGGTATCAGCAATGCCGATTCACGGATCTTGTGCCGGATCATCTGATCCCAGGCGTCGCCGCTCTTTAGGGCGCTTTGATCGAACCAAACCTCAATGCCGGCTGCGTTCAAGGTCTCGCTTATTCGCCGAGCGGCGTCCCCGTCCTCCGAGGCGTAGCTGATAAAGACCGCTTTTTTTGCATAGATCATGAGCGGGAGGTTATGGGCCGCGCTAGCGCAGCGGCAGCGTCGCCCTAACCCGCTCCAGATCCGCCGCTGTGTCCACGCCGGCGGGCGGCGATTCTGTCAGTCTCACCAAATGAATGCGCATGCCATGTTCCAGGGCCCGCAATTGCTCGAGCTTCTCCGTGCTCTCGAGCGGCGTCGGCGGCCATGCCGCAAATTGCAGCAAGCTGCGCACACGATACGCATACAGCCCGATATGGCGCCACGCACCTGCGAACGACGTGGGTTGTCCAGCCGCGACGCTGTCTCGCGGCCAGGGGACGGGAGCACGGCTGAAATACAGCGCCTGCCCATCCTCGGAGCGCAGCGCCTTGACGCAATTCGGATCCAGAAATTCGCGCAGGGATTGGATGGGTGCTACCGCGGTGGCAATATCGCTGCTCTCATCGTCTTGCAGGGCGCTAGCCACCCGAGCGATGACTTCCCCCGGCATGCCAGGCTCATCGCCCTGGAGGTTGACCACGATATCGTCGTCAGCCCATTGCCGGGCCCGCGAAACTTCCGCGATTCGATCAGTCCCCGAAGCATGCCGCGGCGATGTCATGAGGCATTCGGCACCGAACTTCATTGCGGCGGCCCGAATCCGTTCATCGTCGGTCGCCACCACCACGGAGGCGGCGCCGCTGTCGCGGGCACTCTGCCAAACCCACTGAATGAGAGGCCGATCGCCGATCATAAGAAGCGGTTTGCCCGGCAGCCGGGTCGAGCCGAAGCGCGCCGGTATGATCACATGGAACATATTGGTTAGCGGCTAGGACTCCAGCAGTGGATCGTCCGGCAGCAGCGCGCGTGCCTCTTCCGGCAGCATCAACGGTATGCCGTCGCGTACCGCATACGCGAGCCGATCCGCGCGGCAAACCAGTTCAAGGGACTCGCCCGCGCCGGCGCTGTGCAGCGGGCCCTTGCAGATTGGGCAAACCAGCAATTCGAGCAATCGCTTATCCATACTTCCTCACGCGCGAGCGGCGCGCCGTTCGATAGATCTGGCCACCACGCTTTCCAGTGCCTCGGAATCCCCTTCGTCGAAGACTACGCTCACCGGCACATACCAGTGATGCGGCCCGGCTATTTCGCCGCATTTTACGGCATCTTTCTCGGTCATAAGCACCGGAAGATCGTCGGCGAATGAAATATCCTCGATTTGAAGACGCGCGTGATCCGGCAAGGCGTGGGCGACGACCTGGATACCCAGTGCTTGCAGCATGCGGAAAAAACGCTGCGGATTGCCGATTGCGGCGACCGCATGTACCGAACGGCCGGAAAATTCGCTCAAGGGTTTAATGGTGCCGTATCGCAGCGCTATTGCATTCGTGGCTTCCAGCCGCATGCGAAGCGCGCCGGCGAGTAGCGCATGATTCCCAATGACCGCGGGCCCGCCATTAACGACGATCACATCGGCGCTCTTCAAGCGATCGGGCACTTCGCGAAGCGGCCCGGCCGGCAATAAGCGTCCATTGCCGAACTGCCGTTCGCCATCGATGACCACGATCTCGCAATCGCGCGCCAAAGCATAATGCTGCAGACCGTCGTCGCTCACGATGATGTTGCATCCGGCATTGAACAGCAATTGCGCCGCCGCCGGTCGATCCCGCCCGACGGCGACCGGCACCCGTGATTTGCGCGCCAGCAGTATGGCTTCATCCCCGGCCGTCTGAGGATCGTCCGATCCTTGGATCAATCGCGCCTGCCGCGACGAACCCCCGTAACCGCGCGTCACCACGCCGGGCCTGAAACCGCGTTCCGTCAATTGAACGGCTACCCAGCACACCAACGGCGTTTTGCCGGTTCCCCCGACGGTCAAATTCCCGACGACGAGCACCGGGCATGGCAGCGGGGTGGAACGGCGCCATTGCTTGGCATAGGCAATGCGGCGCACTTGAGAAACGAGACCATACGCGGCACTGAGCGGTGTCAGCCACCACGGCGGCCGCGCACCCTGATACCAAATTCTTTCGAGCCATGATTGCACCCGCATGGCGCGGCTGACGCTCACGCGTTGAACTGCATGCCGTGCAGCGCGGCATACAGGCCTCCACGCGCCAGCAGTTCTTGGTGATTGCCCATCTCGACGATGCGGCCTTGATCGAGGACGATGATCCGATCGGCATTTTCGACCGTCGACAGCCGATGGGCGATGACCAGCGTGGTTCGCCCCTGCATCAGAACGGCCAGCTCTTGCTGCACGCGACGCTCCGATTCATTGTCGAGCGCCGCCGTGGCTTCGTCGAGAATGAGCACCGGTGAGTCCTTGAGCAACGCCCGCGCAATGGATATGCGTTGCCGCTGCCCGCCGGAGAAATTCTGGCCGCGATCGGTGAGCAAAGTTTCGAACCCCTGCGGCTGCTGGTTCACAAACTCCATCACATTGGCGGCGCGCGCGGCTTCCGCGACCTGCGCTTCGGTCTTACCCACCGCATTGAAGGCAATGTTGTTCCTGATCGTGTCGTTGAACAGGACCACATCCTGGCTGACGAGGCTCACCTGTGAACGCAGATCGGTCAATCGGTACTCTCGGACATCGACGCCGTCCACGAGCACCGACCCTTGTTGTACATCGAAGAAACGCGGCACGAGACCGACCAGCGTCGTCTTGCCGCTGCCGGAACGGCCGACTATGGCGACCGTTTCCCCAGGGCGCACATGAAAACTCACATCCTTGAGCACGTCGCCCTTGTCCTCGGCGTAACCGAACGACACGTTTCGAAATTCGATCTCGCCGCGGGCGCGGGTGATGGCGCGCGTACCGCCGCTGCCCTCGGTGGGCTGATCCAGCACTTCGAACACGCTCTGGCCGGCCGCGATGCCCTGCTGCAACGGACCGCTCATATTCACCAGACTGCGCAACGGCGATGGAATGAGGAACAGCGCCGTCAAGAAGCCGAAGAAGCTATCCAGCGTCAGATCGCCGGCTTGCACCTGGTGAATGGACACGAACAGGACGCTGCCCAACGCAATGGCAGCTATGCACTGCACCACCGGATTGCTGATGGATTTGGCCCGCACCATTTTCATGTTCGATGCGCGGTTGTGTTCGTTCACCAGCTCGAAGCGCTGCGTTTGATGGTCCTCGGCGTTGAAGATCTTGATCAAGCGCAAGGCATCGAGGGCTTCCTTCGCCACGCGCGTGATATCGCCCATCGAGTTCTGAATGCGTTCGCTGTAGCGGCGAAAGCTGCGGTTCGCGATTTGCATCAGCCACGCAATGACCGGGGCGGCGGCAATGCAAAATGCCGCCAGGTGCCAGTTCAAATAGAACAGATATCCCACCAGGATCACGATGCTCAAGGTATCGCTGATGAGCGAAATCGCCGCGGTAGTCGCCGCCGCTGCGACCAGCTCAATGTTGTTGGTCAATTTGGATAACAGATGGCCGGATTGTTGCTGATCCGAATAGGCGATTGGGAGTCGCATATAGTGCTGAAATAAATCGTGGCGCAGGCCCTTGATGACTTGTCGCCCCACATAGGTCGGAAAGTAATTGGCGATGTAGTCGCCCACACCGCGCAGCGTGAAGAGCACCACCACGCCGATCGGCACCTGCCAAATGGTGTTCGGATCGCGCATCACAAACGTGCCCTTCATGAATTGCTTCACCAGGTACGCCAACGATGCATTGGAAACGGCGAACAAGATCGCGCCGAGCACGCCGATAAAAAACATCCCTGCGTGCGGCCTCGCGTACCTGATCAAACGTCGATAAATATCCCAGCCGTCAACGGTGGGTTTGACAACCGCAGGAACCCCGTTCAAGGGGTCGAATCCTCGTGCACTGTCGCAATATTGAGCTGCGCAAATCCCAGCTTTCCCGCCACATCCATGGCGGTGACCACCGCTTGGTGCGTGGTTCTGGCATCTGCGCGAATTGTGATCGGACCGCGGTCCGTGCCGGCTTCCTTGAGCAGGGCGGCACGCAAAGTATCGGGGCTTGAGTTGATCAATGTGCGTTCGTTGACGCGATAGTTGCCTTCGGCGGTGACGGTGATGACCAATGCCTCGTGCGAACCCCGCGGTATCGGTGTATCGCTCGATTGCGGCAACTGAACCTTGACCCGCCCTTCCTGGTTGAACGTCGTGGAGACCATGAAGAAAATCAGCAGCACGAGCAGCACGTCGATCATCGAAATCAAATTGATTTCGGGATCTTCTCGGTGGCGAGGACGCAGGTTCATCGCTTGACGAAACCGCCGCGCTCGTCCAGCGCATCGACCAACTTCATTGCTTCCTTTTCCATTCGAATCACCAGCCGCTCAACCTTACCCCGCAGGAATCGATACGCGATGAGTGAAGGGATGGCCACCGTCAGCCCCGCCGCAGTCGTGATGAGCGCCTCGCCGATACCGCCCGACAGGGTGCGGGGATCGCCCAGCCCGGTCGCGGTAATGGCATTGAACGCGTGAATGATGCCGGCGACCGTCCCCAGCAGCCCCAGCAAGGGCGCCACGGCTGCAATCGTGCCCAAAGTATTGAGGAAACGCTCCAAATCGTGGATTACGTGACGACCGCCGTCTTCGAGGCGCTCCACCATCAGCTCCCGCGGCTTATTGCGATTGGCCAATCCGACGGCCAGCAGCTTGCCCAGAGGCGAATTCTGTTCCAGCGCGACGACCAGCTTGTCGCTTAGTTGATCCGCCTCGATCCAGTTCCACACTTTTTGAGCCAGGTCACGTGGGATGACACGGTTGCTCTGTAGAGTCCAGAGCCGCTCCAATATAATGGCAACCGCTGCGATGGAACATAAGATGATCGGCCACATGAAGCCGCCGCCAGCGTGGATGATCTCCCACATTGCGTCCTCGTTTAAGTCAAATACAAAACTGGAGGCATGATACTTGAGCGCCGACTGTTCAGACAGTGCTTTCGGCACATGCTCCAAACCCTTGATTTACCGAACTGCAAACCAGTCCAGTGCATGCATCACGAAAACGGCATAATGCTGCTTCGGGGGGGCGTAAAACTATGCGGCGCTGGCTAAAACGCATTACACCAGATCGACTGACGCTGGAGAAACACTGGTGTCTGAAACATTTTGCCGCCGTGATGCTCGATCGCCGCTGCTGGATATTTAATCGCTCTAGCGTTACCCGTTCATTCGCATTGGGATTGTTTATCGCCTTCATCCCCCCGACACCCCTGCTGCCCGTGCATCTCGTGACTTGCGCGCTGCTGGGGATATGTCTGCGGTTGAATCTACCGATCCTGTTCACGACTGTGTTCGTCAGCAATCCTTTTACTTGGCTGCCCCAAGTGGCGGGCTCCCTCTGGGTCGGCGCGAAGCTCTTGGGGCTGGATCTGATGCCATTCCTACATGCCATCACCCACCGGACTTTCTGGGCTGACATGAACGTGCTCTGGCCGCCTCTGCTGCTGGGTGCCCTGGTGCTTGGTTTGATCGCCGCCACGGCAGGCTATGTGCTTGCACAAGTCGTATGGCGAGCCCGAGTCATGTACCAGCTGCGACGGCGGCGGGCACGCTTAAGCGGCCGCGGCGCCGCGCTCGGCTAGGACTCCGTCAGCCAAAGTCAGTACGCGATCAAGACGGGCGGCGAGCCTTTCATCGTGCGTCACGATGACCAAACTGGTGCCGAGCTCACGATTCAGTTCCAGCATCAGTTCAAAAACTTGAGCCGCATTCTTACCGTCCAAATTTCCAGTCGGCTCATCCGCCAATACTAATTTAGGCCGCGTCACCAATGCGCGTGCCACGGCCGCGCGCTGGCGTTCCCCGCCGGAGAGCTGCGATGGACGATGCTCCAAGCGTTCCGCCAAGCCCACGCGCGCCAGCAGCGCGGCGGCCTCGCGTTTCGCATCGCCGGGACTCATCCGCCGCACCAGCAAGGGCATGGCCACATTCTCGAGGGCCGTGAACTCCGGCAGTAAATGGTGAAACTGGTAAACAAAGCCCACCGCGTGATTGCGCAGGTGCCCGCGCTCCGTATCGTTCAACTCATTCATCGCTGATCCGGCAATGTGCACCGTGCCGCGCGTCGGCAAGTCCAGCCCTCCCAGCAACTGCAGCAACGTCGTCTTGCCGGACCCTGATGCCCCGACGATGGCGATGCGCTCGCCGCTTTGCACGCGAATGCTCGCTCCGCGCAGCACCTGCAGCGTCGCACCGCCCTGAACGAACTCTTTCGCCAGGTCCACGCCCTCGAGCACCGTTTCGTTTGAAGTCGACATCGTCCTGCCCTCAATCATTTCGCAAAGATTCAGCGGGAAGCAGACGCGCGGCGCGTACTGCCGGATACACCGTCGAGACGCATGCAAGAATGAATGCGAACCCGCAGATGCGAAGCACATCGGTAGCGCGAACGTGCGCCGGCAGGTCGCTCATGAAGTACACGCGCGCATCGAGGAATTTGAACCCGACGATAGCCTCCAGCCCATGCACCATATCCTGAAGATTCATGGCGAGCGCCACGCCAACGGCCACGCCCACGGCAATGCCGAGCATTCCGATCAAGCTGCCTTGCACCACGAAGACGGACAAGATGCTGGCCGGCGAGGAACCAAAGGTGCGCAAAATGGCGATGTCGCGCCGCTTCTCCTTCACCACCATGACCATGGTCGATACGATGTTGAAAGCCGCAACCCCGACCATCAATGACAGGATCACGAACAGGATGCGCTTGGTGATCGCAATGGAACGAAAGAAATTCACGTGCTCATTGGTCCAGTCTTGGATCTGAACCCCGCCGCCGATCGCCATCGCCGCGGCGTGCGAAATGCGCGGGGCGGCGTACATATCGGCCAATTTCAGCCGGATTCCCGTGACCTCATCGCCCATGCGCAGCAATCTCGCCGCGTCCTGCATCGCTACGAGAGCGATTCGCCGGTCGTACTCATACATGCCGACGGAAATTATCCCCGCCACTTCGAATGCGCGCATGCGCGGGATCACCCCGAGCGGCGTGACATCGCCGAGCGCGACGATCAGCACGACGCGATCGCCGACTTTGACGCCCAGTTCCTCGGCGAGTGCCTTGCCGAGGATTATCCGGTAGCTGCCGGGCGTTAGAACACTTAAGCGTCCGCTCAGAAGATGCGGATCCAAATCGACGACTCGCGCTTCCGATTCAGGCACGATACCGCGCAACAGCACGCCCGATGACTTGTCGGCGTGGGTAATCAAGCCTTGTTCTTCAATATATGGCGCGGTTCCGATGATGCCGGGAAAATCCTTGAGCTTGTCAAGATCGGCGCGCCAATTGACGATGCTCCCCTCCACACCCGAAATGGTCGCATGCGCCGTCAAACTCAAAATCCTGGTACGCAGCACTTCCTCGAAGCCGTTCATCACCGAGAGAACTACTATCAGCACCGCAACGCCCAGCGCCAAACCGACGATGGCGATGCCGGCTATCAACGATACGAAGCCGCGCCGACGCGATGCTCGCAAATATCGAACCCCCAAAAAGCCTTCGTACCAATAAGCTTTCATTCGTACCGCAACGCCTCGGCAGGCTGGGTCCGCGCCGCTTGGAAAGCCGGATAAATGGTTGCCGTGAAAGTAAGGATCAAGGCAGCCAATGCAATCCTGACGACATCAGGAGGATGCAACTCGCTTGGGATGCCCGAGATGTAATAGACGTCCGGGTCCATGATGTGAAAGCCGAGGTTCGTTTCCAGAAACGGCACGACGACATCGACGTTCAACGCAAGCGCAACTCCCAGAGCCACCCCGAGCGCCGTGCCGATCCATCCAATGAGCACACCTTGAGTCATGAATACCGCCAGCACTCCGCGCGGGCTCAGGCCCAGGGTGCGCAGAATCGCGATGTCGGTACGCTTGTCGTTCACGACCATCACCAACGTAGCCACAATGTTGAAAACTGCCACGGCGACAATCAGCATGAGGATCAAACCCATCATCGTCTTCTCGATGCGGATTGCTCGAAAATAAGCCTCGTTCTCCTGGGTCCAGTCGCGCACCTGAAGCTTATGGTCCAACCGCGCAGCCGCAACGCGCGATAAATCGGGCGCGTCAAGCACGTCGTCGAATTTCAGGCGGATCCCGGTCGGTCCCCGAAGGCCCCGCAGCGCTTCTGCGTCGCTCAAATTGATCAAGGCCAGGACACCGTCATGCTCCTGCAAACCGACTTCGAACACGCCGACAACCTCGAATTCCTGCAACCGGGGTGCGAAAACTGCACCGCCCGAACTCACGCCGGGAATCATGACGACGACCGTGTCGCCGGCGCCGACTTGCAACTGGTAGGCGAGCATTCGGCCTAAAATGATTCGGTTCGAACCGGGCGTTAGGTCGCTTAAGCGGCCCTCGCGCATGGCATCGGCGATGGACGACACCTTGGGTTCCCATTCCGGATCGATGCCGCGCACAATCGCCCCGCTCATCGATGACTGGCGGCTGAGCATGGCGTCAGTATCCAGGAACGGTGCCGCACCCTGAAGACCCGCCGAACCCCGCAGGCGGCTTATTTGGGCTTGCCAGTCGGTGATAGGCGCGCCCCCCAGGCTTAAGGTCGCGTGAGCGGATAAGCTCAGCAGGCGGCCGCGCAGTTCGGCCTCGAACCCGTTCATCACTGAAAGGACGGTAATCAGGGCCGCGACGCCCACGGCTACGCCGAGCAGCGAGACCCACGTAATAAAGGACACGAAAAAGCTATGTTCGCGGGCCAGCGAGTAGCGCAGGCCCACGAAGACAGGCAGGGGTTGGAACATGCGCGGCGATTAACCTTTAAACGGGCCCGTAAATGGCATTGCGATCAGAGTGTTAATTGAGTCAAGTATTGGTCCGTGGAGGCGGTGGTATAGTTTCAGGGGCCCTTTTCATCTTAAATGGAAATTCCCAAAGTAATCATAGGATATCGGTAACATATGAGGTACGCCATGAAGTATCGAATTCTGCTGCTGGGCGCGGTGCTCGCGAGCGGCCTCGCCGGAGCCGAGGTCATTGCGGTCGACAGTGGCATCGCCGTCAAGCAATCCGACGTTCCCACGCCCACCCGCGGCATGACCATGGACCAGGTGGCGGGTAAGTTCGGGGCGCCGGCCGCCAAGACACCTGCGGTCGGACAGCCGCCCATCTCTCGCTGGGAATACCCGGGATTCATCGTCTATTTCGAACACGACCATGTGATTCACAGTGTGGTCGTAAATTCTTGAGCATCAATGACGCGTAGCCTCGCTTAGGTTCGCGTAACATCTCCCCTTATGGACCCACCGCGACTTTGTTTCGCGGCGGGCGTTTTTTCTTTTTTACACGTGCATGTCCCTACTCGAACCGATCCTTCCCAGCAATGATGAGCGCCTGATCAAATGGGGCAAGCTTTACGGCTCCGCCCAGGCGTTGGCGATCGCAGAGGCCGCGCCGAAGGCCTCGGGCCCGCTCATCGTCATTGCCCAGAATTCCCGCGAAGCGGAAACCTTGAGCGAAGAGGTTCGATTCTTCGCCGGTCCCGCTTTGAGCGTCAGGGTGTTTCCCGATTTGGAAACATTGCCCTACGACAGCTTTTCCGCACATCCCGATATCACCTCTGCGCGGCTCGCCACCCTGGCGGAACTACCCCGCGCCCGCCACGGGGTTTGGCTGGTCGCAATCGATACGCTGTTGCAGCGATTGGCACCGCGCAGTTATATCGAGGGTTATTCCCTCAAGGTGCAGGTGAACGAGACGCTCGACCTCGAGGCCTTGCGCGTTCAGCTGGCTTTGGCCGGCTATGCCAGCGTCACGCAGGTGGTGGCACACGGCGAGTTTGCGGTGCGCGGCTCGCTCATCGATGTGTTTCCCATGGGTTCCGATACGCCCTACCGAATCGACCTCTTGGACCGCGACGTCGATAGTATCCGACGATTCGATCCCGACACGCAGCGATCCCTCGGCAAGCTGGACCGCATTAATTTGCTGCCGGCCCGCGAGACTCCGCTTAACCCAGAAGCGGTGCGCGAGTTCAGGCGCCGTTATCGCCTGCGCTTTACCGGAGATCTGACCGAGCAGGCGGTCTATCGGGACGTCAGCAATGGGCTCGCGCCGGGGGGCGTGGAATTTTTCCTGCCGCTGTTCTTCGAGCGCACCTCGCATCTGTTCGAGTATCTGCCGCCCAACAGCACTGTCATCGACATCAACGACGCGAGCAGCGCGGTCGAGGGCCTGTGGACCGGGATAGTCGGACGACACGAGCAGTTGCGGCACGACCGCTACCGCCCCATCTTGGATCCCGCGGAGGTCTATGTTACTCCGGCTGAATTCGCGCAACTCTATGCACCCTGGCCGAAAGTCCAGCTTCACACATTCGAATGGCCTCCCGAGACCGCCCCGCCCTTCCAAAATTTCCCCACCGCCGCTCCGGCGTCGGTGCGCATCGATGCGCGAGCCGAGCAACCGGCCGCGGAACTGGTGTCACATATCGGCGCGAGCAGCGCCAGAATCTTGCTCGCGGCCGAATCGGCGGGCCGCCGCGAACTCATTTTAGACTTGCTGCGCAGCCGCGACGTCCTGCCGAAGATCTTCGACAGCTTCGCCGCATTCCTCGCGAGCGGGCTCAAGCTCGGCATTACCGTGTCGGCGACCGCGTCCGGCCTGACGCTCGAATCTCCGCCGTTGGAGATTCTCACCGAATCGCAACTATTCGGCGACCGTGCCCGCCAAGAGCGGCGGCGCCGCCGAACCGAGCGCGATCCGGCAAAAATTCTCAAAGAACTCGCGGACCTGCGGGTCGGTGCGCCCGTGGTGCACGAAACCTACGGCGTCGGGCGTTACGTTGGGTTGCAGACCATGGATATTGCCGGTTACACCGGCGAATTTCTCGTCCTTGAATACGCGGATGGCGACAAGCTTTATGTGCCGGTGCAATCACTGCACCTGGTTTCCCGCTATACGGGGGCTCCGGCGGAGACCGCGCCGCTGCATAAGCTCGGCGGCGAGCAGTGGCAAAAGGCGCGCCGCAAGGCGGCTCAGCGCATTCGCGATGTCGCAGCCGAACTGCTGGATTTGTACTCGCGCCGCGCCGCCAGGCAAGGCGCGCGCATGCTGGCAGGGGAAGCCGAATATCGCGCATTTCAGGCAGGATTCCCCTTCGAGGAAACCGCCGATCAAGCCGCGGCAATTGAACAAGTCATCGCGGACCTGAAATCCGACAAGCCGATGGATCGGGTGATCTGCGGCGATGTGGGTTTCGGCAAAACCGAGGTGGCGCTTCGTGCCGCGTTCATCGCCGTGCAGGCGGGCAAGCAAGCAGCTGTTTTGGTGCCCACGACTTTGCTTGCCCAACAGCATTACACGACGTTCGTGGACCGGTTTGCGGACTGGCCGGTTCGCATCGAAAGCCTGTCGCGCTTTCGCACTAACAAAGAAGCCGCCACGGTAATCAACGGCGTCGCGGCAGGCACAGTGGATATCGTCATTGCGACGCAAAAGCTGCTGCAGGGAAAGGTGCGCTTCAAAGACCTCGGATTGGTGGTAATCGATGAGGAACATCGCTTCGGCGTGCGTGACAAGGAGAAATTAAAGGCTCTGCGAACCGAAGTGGACGTGCTCACCCTCACTGCGACTCCCATCCCTCGGACGCTCAATATGGCGATGGGCGGTTTGCGCGATTTATCCTTGATTACCACGCCTCCTGCCGAACGCCTGGCGGTGAAGACCTTTGTGCTGGAGTGGAATGAGACGGTGGTACGCGAGGCGGCGCTGCGCGAAATTCGCCGCGGCGGCCAAATTTACTACGTGCACAACACCATCGAGACCATTGAAAAAACGGCGCAAGCCATTCGCGAGCTCGTGCCGGAGGCGACCGTCGCCGTGGGTCACGGCCAGATGCGCGAACGCGAACTGGAACAGCTGATGCTGGATTTTTATCATCGGCGCTTCAATGTGCTGGTCTGCACGACCATCATCGAGAGCGGCATCGATGTCCCGACGGCGAACACCATCGTCATCGATCGCGCGGACCGATTTGGGTTGGCGCAGATTCATCAGTTAAGGGGCCGAGTCGGACGCTCGCATCACCGTGCCTACGCCTATCTCATCACCCCGCCGCGCAAGGCCATGACGGCAGATGCCATCAAGCGCCTCGAGGCGCTCGAATCCCTGGAAGAGCTTGGCGCCGGCTTCACGCTCGCCACGCACGATCTGGAGATCCGCGGCGCCGGCGAATTATTAGGCGACGAGCAGAGCGGGCAGATCCAAGAGATCGGCTACAACCTCTACATGGAACTGTTGGAGCGTGCGGTCACGGCGCTCAAGGCCGGCAAACAAGCGGATCTGGAACGGCCAATGGACGCGGGTCCCGAAGTCGAGCTGCATGTCCCCGTTCTCATTCCGGAGGACTATGTGCCGGACGTGCATTTGCGGCTGATGCTGTACAAGCGCATCGCGAGCACCCCCTCGTCCGAAGAGCTCGACGAGCTGAAAGTCGAGATGATCGACCGCTTCGGCCCGATACCGCCCTATGCCCAGTCCTTGTTCCGCGCGACTTACCTCAAGCTTCGGGCCGCATCACTTGGCATTCGCAAGATCGATGCCGGCGCCAGCAACGGCTACATCCTCTTTGAGGAGCACCACAAGATCGATCCGAAACGCGTGCTCAAGCTCGTCCAGGGCAAGGCCAAGGAATACCGTCTGGACGGACCGCTCAAACTGCGCTTCGCTCACATCGCGCGTACCGAGGAGGCGTTATTTACTCGCGTCGAGCAACTCGTCGATCAACTCGCGTGACCCACGCGGTTACTGGATAGCGCCCAGAAAATCCCCTTTACCCAATTCAACGCCGCTCTTGCGCAACAACGCGTAGACCATGCTGTCATGGAAGTAAAAATTCGGCAGTACGAAATCGATGATGTAACTTGAGGCGGTAAATTTCCACGAGCCATTCGGAAATTTGATCTCGATGGCACGGCTTTCGTCGCTCGGCACTTTATCCGCGGTAATGGTTTTCAGAAAGTCCAAAGTCTTTGCAATGCGAGCCTTGAGTTCCGGCAAAGTCGTTTCAGTATCTTCGTGCTTCGGTATTTCCACCCCAGCCAGCCTTCCTGCGGCCCCTTTGGCCGTATCGCAGGCGATTTGCACTTGGCGACTCAAGGGATGCATGTCGGGGTATAAACGCGTCTGTGCGAGCACGGTGGCGTCCAGTTTTTTTGCCGTCGCATGAGCGGCCGCTTTATCCAGAATCGCCGACATGTTGGTCAATCCGCGCGTCAATGCCGGAATGGAAAAATCATACAAGGTCGCCATCGCATTATCTCCTGGAGGACTTGAAACGGGGCGCTACTGTAGCCAAAGATCGCTTGTTTGAATAGCGAAGTCAGGAGTGCGCTAAAATCCCTCCCCTGTATGCTGCCCTTTTCCGAAGCTTGTGAGAGAAACAAGGCTCCCATTCTCGCCGTGCTGCGCAGCGCCTTTGCCGATCGCATTCAGGTGCTGGAGATCGGCAGCGGCACCGGCCAGCACGCGGTGCATTTTGCGGCGCATCTTTCTCATTTGACGTGGTATCCCACCGAACAGCTGGCGTTTCTCAATGACTTGAATGCGCGCGTGAAACTCGAGGGCACCCCGAATCTGCGCCAAGCTACGGTGCTGGACGTCAATCAAGCGGTATGGCCGCTACGCCGCGCCGACGCAGTCTTCACCGCCAATACTTTTCACATCATGGCTTGGAGCGAGGTGACCGCACTGTTCCGGGGCTTGGATGGCGTGTTATCGGCAGGCGGCATCGTGTGCGTGTACGGGCCGTTTCGCTACGGCGGCCGTTACACATCGACGAGCAATCGAGACTTCGACTCCATGCTGCAGGAGCGCGACCCTCTCTCGGGGCTGCGCGATGTAGAACAAGTCACGGCGTTGGGTGCCGAGTGCGGTTTGCGTTTGCTGGCCGATCACGACCTGCCCGCGAATAACCGATTGCTGCAGTTCCGAAGAGACTAGGCTCCTACGCTCGTCCCACCGCCGACAAGAGTGAGCCGCCGTCAAGCGCGCCCTCGTAACGCTTGCCGTTGATGAAAAACGTCGGTGTTCCGGCCACACCGCTGCGCATGCCGCTCATGAAGTCACGCTTCACCCGCGGGCGGAAGCGCCGTGCGTCGAGATCAGCCTGGAAACGCGGAATATCGAGCATCAGGGCGCTTGCGAGCTGATGAAGCAAATCAGATCCCAGGTCGGGCTGCCGCTCATAAATTCCCTTGTGCATTTCCCAAAACTTGCCCTGCGCGCCCGCCGCCTCGACTGCTTCGGCGGCATATTGCGCGAAAGGATGCACCTCGTTGAGCGGCATGTGGCGAAAAACAAAGCGCAATTGAACGCCCATGGCCCTCGCTATCGACTGGATCATCGGATGCACGTCGGCACAGTACGGACATTGATAGTCACCGTACTCGAGCAGCGTTACCGGGGCGCTTTCCGGACCCCGCCAATGATCGCTTTTTCCCACCGGGACGACGAGATTCATGGGATCAATGACTCGCAGTCGGCATCCTTGGCGTGGCCGCGGTCGACCAGCACCAGCTTTGAATCGCGCGCCTGAATACCCACCGACGGTTTAGCAAGCGTTGCGCCGATCACGATGGGCGCGCGCAGTTGTAAGAAACGTGTGCTCTTAGGATAGCCGCGCAATGCCAAATCAAGGGTCTCAGTGTCCATGTGAATCGAGCCTTCGCCGGCAATCAAAACAGATTCCGTATCGAGAACCAGTTCCTTTGCCGTAAAGGTGCCGTCACGGGCCTCAAAGTTGGCGATACCGCAACGGACCGGGACCTCCTTTTGGCTCTTGGAGAGCAACAAGCCTAGCCCCCTAAGATCGATACCCGTCAGTTCCGCCAGCGAGTCGCGGACGGTGCCGCCGCGTAGGGTTGCCAAGACCGTCCCGTCGGCGCTCGCGACGAATTCGTGCAAGGATTTTCCCCGACCGGTAAGCCCGGATTGAAGCGCGAGCGGCCCATCGAGGGCGGGCGGGCCGCCTTGTCTGCGAGCATATTGCGCCAATTGTAAACCCGCGATTTTAAGGTCTAATCGAATGGCAGGCATCTCCTTCCGTGCGTCGATCTTGAGCTGTGCATTGAGCTTGCCGCCGGCTATCTCCGCCAACCACTCAGTGACCGAAAGCACGCCTCGATCTATCGTCGCCTTGGCGGCGACCGAAGTCAGAACCAATCGACTGGCCTCGATGCGTCGCGCACGGTATTTGATCGTTGCGTCGGATCTTCGCAGTGCGCTTGGTTTGAAGGACGCATTGGACAGCACCCTGGGCTCGGCCGATCCCACCTCGGGATCGCGGCCGGCGGCGCGCGCGCCAAGATCCGCCAAGCGCAGCGATTGAGAGCTCACGTCGGCATTGATATCCGAACGCCCTTTCGACGATCTGACGGAGACCGTGCCTCGTAGGTCGCTTTGTCCGGAAGCGACGATCAGATTACTGTACGTCGATGTGGACCCGCGCCGGACCATCTTGCCTGACAGGCGATAGCTGCCCGTGTCGATAAATTTTGCGCCCGTGAGGTAGTAAAAGTCCTTGAGATCGGCGCCGCTCGCTTCAAAAGTTGCATCCAAATTACCCAGATCGAATGGTTCCCAGAGGGTTCCCTTCCCGGAAAGATGCGACCCGCTAGAGCGCTCGCTAAATATAAAGCCATAGGGCTTGTCAGCGCTCACGGTGCGAAGCGGGTCGCCGGTGATTTCCAGGCTCATGGGCCGGCCGTTGAGTTGCCCTTTCCCCTCGATTCGTAATGCCCCGCCGGCGCCGGGCCCTTTGACGTCTTGAGCCGATATCGTCCCATCGAACTGCCGTTGGCGTAACTCATCATCGAGATGCACTTGGGCGCCCGGCACTGACAGCGAGCGAATGACCGGCAGGCCTTGAGGTGGACTCTGGTCTGGATTCTTAAGCTGCCAATTGGCATGGCCCGTGGAATCGCAAAAGAAATGCAGCGTAGCCGAATCCATCTCCAGGCTCTCAATGCTCAAGGTCCAGGCGCGCCAGGGCGCGGTAAACACCACCGTAACCTTGCCGATCTCCGCGGCCATACCGGCGGGCGCCCAGGGCGGACTGCCGATCGTCACCCGCTCCGCGACCAGCCGCGGTTGCAGCGAAAATATGTTCAGCCGCAGCGGCCCATCGACCCGGATCTCGCGCTGAGTGTTTGCGGCAAGAAATTCGACGAATGGTCCTGAAAGATATCCTGCATCCAAAGCCGCGGCGAGCAGGAGCCCGATACCCATGAGGGTGAGAACCCCCCATCCGGCCCATTTCAACCCGCGACGCAGCAATCGGCCAGCCATGTGTCATTAACGCACGAAACGCAACCGTTCACGCGACAGCCCCCACATATGGTGGCATAATTGCACCGAAACGTAGATTCCGCGCCGGCACGCGGCAAAAAACCATGGCGAACCATAGGGGAAGGTTAACGACTATGATGAAGACTAGGGATTCGGTTGTTGCTGCAGCGTTGGTCGCAGTGGCAAGCCTAGGATACATAAGCTTGAGCGGCGCCACGCCAAATCTTGCAGCCAAAGTTCCGCTCGAGGTTGCGTTGCCCGTCACGGTCGATGACTTTCGTCTGTCCGACCAAAATTTGCATTCGCATGCGTTGCGTCAGCTCGGGGACGCCAGTGCCGTCGTGCTGATCACGCAGGCGAATAGCTGTCCTGTCAGCCGCAACACCAGTGCGGCCGTGAAAGCGCTGCAGGATCAGTACGCCTCCAAAGGCGTCGAGTTCTTCATGTTGAATTCCACGCCGACGGATAAGCGTGAGGCGATCATCGCCGAAGCAAAAGCCTACGGCTACAACCTGCCGATTTTGCTGGACACGAATCAGTTGGTTGGAGAACAGCTCGGCGTGACGCGCACGGCGGAAGCCATCGTCATCGATCCGAAAACTTGGAAAATTGTTTATCGCGGTCCGGTTGATGACAAAGTTACCTATGAGCGTCAGAAGGCTGCGGCCGAGCACAATTGGGCCAAAGACGCGCTCGACGCGCAACTGGCCGGCAAGCCGGTCGCCGTTGCTCGGCAAGAAGCCGTCGGTTGCCTCGTAGATTTTCCGGAGCGTGCCAAGCTGGCCGCCAGCAAGATCACCTACGTCAAAGACATTGCCCCCATGTTCGAAGGCAAGTGCGTGTCGTGCCACGAGCCCGGCGGCATTGGACCCATGCCGTTCACGAAGTTTGAAGAGATCGCGCCGTTTGCACCGATGATTCGCGAGATGATCCGCACGCAACGCATGCCCCCATGGCGCGCGGACCCGAGCATTGGGCATTTCCTCGGGGACCGAAGCCTGTCGGCCACGCAGATCAAGACATTGGTGCATTGGGTCGAAGCGGGTGCGCCGCGCGGCACGGGTCCTGATCCGTTAGCCGCCAAAACTTTTACCGCGCCGGAATGGCCGCTGGGCAAGCCGGACTTGGTGCTGGATATTCCCGCGTACACGATACCGGCCAACGGCATCGTTGATTATCAGCGCCCCTACATCATCAATCCTCTGAAGGAAGGCAAGTGGCTGCGCGCCTCGACCATCAAGGTTGTAAATCGCCAGACGGTGCATCACATTCTCACCGGCTACTTGGCCGAAGTGCCCGGACCGGGCCAAGTGGCCAACGAGAGCAAGTGGGGAACATCATTGGGAGGCTATGCGGTTGGCGCCGAATCCTTCGAAGAGCCGGCCAACACCGGCGCGTACATACCGCCCGGCGGTGCCATCGGTTTCCAAGTTCACTACACCCCGTACGGCCAGCAAGTAACCGAGCATTCGCAAATCGCGCTGTATTTCCACAAGGAGAAGCCGAAGTTCGTGATGCGAAACTCGGTCGTGTTGAACGCGAACATCGTCATTCCGGCGAACACGGAAAGCACCGAGCTACAGGCATACATCGATGTCCCGAAGGACATGATGCTGTACGGTGCGTTCCCGCACGCCCATTATCGCGGCGCATCCTCGCAGTTTTGGGTGGTCGAGCCGGACGGCAAGAAAACCTTGCTGGTATCCCTGCCCCACTATGATTTCAACTGGCAGCGCGAATATAATTTTGTTCAGCCGGTCAAGGTTCCGGCAGGATCGAAACTGCTGGCGGTTTACACCTATGACAACTCCGTGAGAAATCCGGCCAATCCGGATCACAACCGCGTCGTACCCTGGGGCGATCAGTCCTTCGATGAGATGCTCTATACCGCATTCCATTACGAATGGGTCGGAGAAACCTCGGACAAGATGGACCAATACAAAGCCTACGATAAAGAGATGAACGACAACCGCCTGTTCGGCATGCTTGACACGAAGATGAACGGCAAGCTTGATCCGTCCGAAATGACCGGTCCAATCGGCAAGGAATTTGCGGCAGGCTTCGCCAAAATCGATACCGACCATGACGGCTTCGTCGAGCCGAACGAATTGGCGGCGGCTCAGGCAGCCGCGCAGAAGCGGCGCCAGCAGGCGCAGCAAGGACAAGGAGAAAAAACCGGAGGCGGTCAGTAACTTTCGTGGCGGCCCCGTGCTTTCCTTTGATTTTCTGAAGGGATACTCGGCCGCCTCGCTCGCTTTCATTCTGGCCTTGGGAGTTGGTGCCTGCGGCGCGCGCGCCGAAAGCCTTGGCCGCGTGAGTATCGGCGCACGCTCGCCGGCCTTCAGCGCAAAGGGTGCTGATGGAAGACTTCACCGCTTGCGCGACTATGCCGGCAAGATTGTCGTCCTGGAATGGACCAACCCGGTATGCCCGTTCACCGCGATAAAATACAAGAACGGCGCAATGCAAGCCTTGCAACGCTACGCTGCCGAGCACGACATCGTGTGGCTTTCCATCGACACAGCCGCGCCCGATAAAGCCGGATACTTGAGCGCCGTTGCCGCGCGTGCGCGCGTAGCGCAGACTGGGGCGATGGTTACGGCCTTCCTCTTCGATCCCGACGGCAGCGTCGCGCGCAGCTACGGGGCCAAGACAACGCCCAGCTTTTTCGTCGTCGATCGCAGCGGCAGGCTTGCCTACGAAGGCGCGATGGACGATCAGGTCTTCGGCGATCAGGACACCGGCAACGAATACATGAAATCTGCGCTGGCTGATCTGCTTGCCGGCCGTCGCGTCGGGAAACCGGAAACTAAAGCCCAGGGCTGCGCGATCGAATACTGAAAGATGACACCGGCCGGAAAAAACGCAGCAGCTGCACGGCGCATGGACGCCGGCGCAAAGTCACGACGCGAACAATTGCTTGATCAAGCCGCCCGGGAGTTGAACTCCAAGGGCATATCCATGACCTCCTTGACCGACGTGGCTGACAAGCTGGGATTTTCCCGTGCTTCGCTGTACTACTACGTGGAGGATCGCGAGGACCTGATGTTTCAGGTTTACTTGCGCTCCTCCGAGATCATGGCGCGCCGGCTGGGCGAGGCGGCGCAATCCGCCGACAGCGTCCTGCAGGTCGTTGGGAACTTCATCTCCCTTACCTTGGATCCGGCGGAACCGGAGCTCGCGGCCTTGAGCGAAATTGGACTTCTGGATCAAGCGGCGCGGGAAACCGTGCTCGGCGTGTTCGAAGCCGTCGTCGCACGCCTTGCCAGTCTCCTGGAGACTGGTGCCCGAGCGGGCCACATCCGTTGCTGCGATTTTGCCATCGTCGCGCGCACCATCATCAGCATTGTTCACTCGATCCCGCTGAACTCTGCCTTGGCCCTCGCGCTGCGAGTCAGCCGGCGTGACATTATTGCGGCAGCGCAGGACATGTTGGCACGTGGCTGGGCGGCTGATCGCCTCAGAGCGGTGAATCCTGCACCCATCGATTTCGCGCCGCTGCTCACTCAGCCCGGCGGCCTTTTCGACCGCGGCGCGCAGTTCGACGCCAAGCGCGAGAAGATACTCGCGACAGCCTCGCAGCTCTTTAACCGGCGAGGCGTCGATACGACTTCCCTGGACGACATCGCTTCCGCCGTGGGCGCAACCAAGCGCACGCTCTATCACTATGTGGGCGACAAACAAACCATTCTCTCAGCATGCTACGCGCGCACTTCCCGAATCTTTTCGTTCATACGCGAGCAAGCGGCGGCGCAGGGCGGCACGGCCGCCGAAACGCTGATCGCCGTGCTCCGTGCCAACTCGATATCGCATCAACGTGACGATATCGAGCCGCTGCGCTCCTCCACCGGCTACGACTCCTTGAGCGAGGAGGAAAAGATTCTCGCCAACGAGCGCGGCAGAGTGGTAGTTCAGGCGTACCGTGCGCTTTGCAGGGAGGCACATAACGAGCGCTCCATGCGTGATGTGAACCGCGATTGCCTGTTGCTCTTCCTGCGCGGCGCCGGCAACTGGCTCGCCAAGGGATTGGTGCGAGGCGATGAGCAGCGCAAGGCGCAGATCGCCGCGGAAATCGCCGATCTTCTGCGTTTGGGTTTAAATCCCCTTTAGTTCGCGCCGATGACGATCAATTCGACGCCAGGCGGCGCGAGCGCTGCCTGCAAATGCAGGCTGGGTCCCGTTTGGGTGCTCTGTTCGACCAGCGTGAAATTTGACCGATCATCGATTCGGTAACGTTTTACCCGGTACTTGCCGGATGAGGGCAGATTGATGGCGGCGTCATAGCCCGCATTGTCGTGGTACTCCAGGGCGCGCCGCTCAGGAAGGCTGGTGTCCCAATTGCCGCGCGGCTGCAAATATTTTGGCGCGATCTGATAATTGCTGATCAATATTTGCATCAGGCGCCGGTCCGGCGAGCGGCCCGCCACCAAGGCGAATCCTGAATCATCACCGCCGGCCGTTTTTATCAGTATGGGAGTGTTTTTCAATGAGCCGAACGCGCTCAGCGCATGAGCCACTTCGTCCGGCATTGCTGCTGCGTCCATCGTTTGCGAATCGATCGGCCCACCGAGCATGTAGATGAGCGCGCTGGCTGTAAAAGCAGCGCGGGCGGCCTTCGACATGTCCTCGTCAGCGGGATCCGCGCTCCAATCATCCAAGATGTTCTTGGTCGAGCCGAAACCATGCGCATCGAGAACCCGTCGAAGCTCGCGCGCAATCGCGACGAAAACGAACGGGTCATTCGAATCCACCGCAAAACAATGCCAGGAAAAGAAATCCAGCGCCGTGCGATTGTTGCGCACGATATCGATGAAATTCTCCCGGTAGGCACCGGCCAGCAATGGTTTCGCGAGCGCCGGTCCTCCGACAAGAGCCGCACCATCGGCCGACTCGATGGCGCGCGTTATTTTGTCGTAGAACGCATAATAATCCTGCGGTGTGCCGCTTCCAGAGCGCTTCGAGTCCGGCTCATTCCCGATCTCCCAATAGCGGATCGCATACTTGAAGCCCTTGGCCCAACCTTTGTCGTAATGCAGCGCCATGTGGCGTGCAATTTGCGCGTATTTCTCAAGATCCAAAGACGTATCGGCGACGGAAGGCTGAGCCATGCGCAACAACGGCTCAGCGCCCGCGGTTTTGATCGAGCCGATCATCCGATCCGTCGGGCCGAAGTTGTAGCTCTTTGGATTGTCCGGATCGGCGCCCATGTCTGGAAAAATGGCATCCGCGCCGGGCCCAAGCGCAGCGTCCATGCGCACCAAGTCTATCCGTGCAGCCTTGTAGAATGCCGTTCCATCGGCGCGGCCTGTGGCTTGGACACCGCTGAATGG
>JAXDQK010000038.1:0-2542 GCA_034667905.1 Gammaproteobacteria bacterium
CGCCGACCGCGTGCAGCTCAATTGCCAGCATCTTCGGCGCGTCTAGCAGCATGACCGTGTGTGCTAAAGTAATCGGCTATGGAAATCAATCAACTCAAACGGTACATCAAAGATCTCGAGGAACGCACCGATTCCTTGAGGAGGTATCTTTGATTACGACACCAAGCACGAGCGCCTTCAAGAAGTAACACGCGAGTTGGAGCAGCCCGGCATCTGGGATACGCCGGACCGCGCGCAGGAACTCGGTAAGGAGCGGGCGAAACTCGAACAAGTGGTCGAGAGCCTGGACCGCCTCAAAGGCAGCCTCACCGATGCGTCCGAGCTGATCGACCTCGCCGCAGAGGAGTCGGATACCTCGGCCGCTGCCGGCATCGAAGCTGACGCCAATCGATCCGCCGCCGAGGTCGAAAGGCTTGAGTTCCAGCGCATGTTTCCTGGAAAGATGGACTCGCACAACGCCTTTGTGGATATTCAAGCCGGGGCGGGCGGCACCGAGGCGCAGGACTGGGCCGCCATGCTGCTGCGTATGTACTTGAAGTGGGCTGACGCGCATGGCATCAAGCATGAAATCATCGATCAGAGCGACGGCGAAGTCGCGGGTATCAAGGGCGCGACCATCAATATGATCGGCGATTACGCCTACGGCTGGCTGCGCACCGAGACCGGGGTTCATCGGCTGGTCCGAAAATCACCGTTCGACTCGGGCAACCGGCGGCATACCTCTTTTGCATCCGTATTCGTGTCTCCGGAAGTGGACGATGACATCGATATCGAAATCAATCCGGCCGACCTGCGCACCGATGTGTACCGCTCGAGCGGCGCGGGCGGGCAGCACGTGAATAAGACCGAATCCGCGGTGCGCATAACGCATATGCCCAGCGGCATCGTGGTGGCCTGCCAGGGCGAGCGCAGCCAGCACAAGAACCGCTCGACCGCGATGAAGATGCTCAAGGCCAAGCTGTACGAACTGGAGTTCAACAAGCGCAACGCCGCCGCCAAAGTGCTGGAGGACGCGAAGTCGGATGTCAGTTGGGGCAACCAGATTCGAAGCTACGTGCTCGACCAGTCACGCATCAAGGATCTGCGCACCGGCGTCGAGATCGGCAACACGACCGCGGTCCTCGACGGAGCGCTGGATGAATTCATGCAAGCCAGCTTGAAACAGGGCCTGTAATCTAAACACCATGAGCGAGGACGATGAAAATCATTTGATCGGCGAGCGCAGGGCAAAGCTTGCGAAATTACGCGAGCGCGGCATCGCCTTCCCGAATGATTTCCGCCGCAACGCGCTAGCGGGAGACCTCACGAACGCGTACGGCGGCAAGTCCGCCGAGGCGCTCGATGCGAGTCCGGTACGGGTGATCGTCGCGGGCCGGATGCGCGCCAAACGTGTCATGGGCAAGGCGAGCTTTGCCAAGCTGGAGGACGGCACCGGCGCGATCCAGCTGTTCCTCCAGCACAGCGCGCTTGGAGCGGCCTACGATGAGTTCAAGGGATGGGATGTCGGCGATGTGATCGGGGCCGAGGGGGTATTGTTTCGAACCAAGACCAACGAGCTGTCGGTACGGGCGGAGCGGATCGTGCTGCTGACCAAGTCGCTGCGCCCGCTGCCGGACAAATGGCATGGAATTGCCGATACGGAAATGCGCTATCGGCGCCGCTATGTCGATCTCATCATGAACGAGGAAAGCCGGCGCGTGTTCGAGATGCGTTCGGCGATCGTGCGCTACCTGCGAGCCTTTTTGGACTCGCGCTGTTTTCTCGAAGTGGAAACCCCCATGCTGCATCCCATTCCGGGCGGTGCGGCGGCGCGGCCCTTCAAGACGCATCACAATGCGCTGGATTCCGAGATGTATTTGCGCATCGCCCCGGAGCTGTACTTGAAGCGATTGACGGTCGGGGGCTTCGAACGCGTCTATGAGATCAACCGGAATTTCCGCAATGAGGGCGTATCGACGCAGCACAATCCGGAATTCACCATGCTCGAGCTGTATCAGGCTTACGCCGACTACACCGACCTGATGGAGTTGATCGAAACCTTATTCCAAGGCCTCGCCGACAGCCTCTTAGGTTCGCGCAAGTTGATTTATCAGGGGGTCGAGTTCGATCTCTCCAAGCCCTTTGCCAGAATGAGCATTGAGGACATCATTCTGGCGAACAACCCGGACTTGGACCCGATGTCCCTGCGGGATGTTGCCTATCTGCGCCGCGTGTGTGACCAGATGAAAATTCCGTATAAAGCGGGTGACGGCCCCGGCAAGCTGCAAATTGAAATCTTCGAAAGGACCGGAGAACATACCCTCATCCAGCCCACCTTTGCTTATGGCTATCCTGCGGAGGTGTCTCCTTTGTCACGGCGCAATGACAAGGATCCCTTCATCACCGATCGGTTCGAGTTTTTCATCGGCGGCCGCGAGCTCGCGAATGGTTTTTCAGAACTCAATGACGCAGAAGACCAAGCGCAACGCTTCAAAGATCAGGTCTTGCGCAAGGACGCAGGCGATGAGGAAGCCATGTACTACGATGCGGACTACGTCCGGGC
>JAXDQK010000039.1:0-4175 GCA_034667905.1 Gammaproteobacteria bacterium
AAACACACTGAACAACCCCATGGGGTGGGGACTTTTACTTGGCCACCACCGGGGACCTCAAACTGGCCGTTGACAACTCTGCTTCCAATCCACTCAGCGCGACGCCGTGCCACATCTCCAGGCCGACTTCGAGTTCCGTTAGCCTCGATCCACCGATGATCATGGCGGTGTGAGCGTGCCGTAGAGCGAGAATGCCCTTTGCGTGGCAGGAAGATTCGACTTGTCGAAGGTCCAAATCTCACCGCCGCGAAGGGCACCTCGTAGATGCAATTTTCTCATAGGTCATCGTCGCTGTCCGCGCGCTTCGACGAGGCGAGTCTCGTGTCGGCCGGCCGGCGGGCTGGTTCCGGTGCTGGGGTTGGCGCAGCGGGCGGGTCTGCAGGTACTGGCCCAGGAGCACCTGACGGTGCCGACGGATAAGGGCGCGCATGCCGGGTCGAAGGTCGCCGCGCTGGTCGCGGGGATGGTCGCCGGGGCGGACAGCATCGAGGACATGGACCTGCTGCGCCACGGTGGGATGGCCCCGCTGTTCACCGGCATCTACGCACCCTCGACGCTGGGCTCGTTCCTGCGCAGCTTCGCGTTCGGGCACGTGCGCCAGCTCGGCGCCGTCGCCGCCCGGTTCGTCGCCGATCTCGCGGCGCGGACGCCGTTGCTGCCCGACGCCGGGCAGATCGCCGACCTCGATGTCGATGACACGATCCGCGCGACCTACGGCTACGCCAAGCAAGGCGCGGGCTACGGCTACTCCGGTGTCAAGGGCCTGACCGCGCTGATCGCAGCGCTGTCCACGCCGGGCGCGGCGCCGGTGATCGTGGCGACCCGGCTGCGCACGGGCTCGGCGAACTCCGCGCGCGGCGCTGCCCGTCTGGTCGCCGACGCCCTGAAAACGAGCCGGGCCGGCGGGGCGAGCGGGTTGCTGGTGATCCGTGCGGACTCGGCGTTCTACGGCCGCGACGTGATCGCCGCGATCGGCCGCGCGAAGGCCCGGTTCTCCATCACCGCCCGCCAGGACGTCGCCGTGAAGCGGGCGATCGCCTCCATCAGTGAGGATGCGTGGACGACGATCCGCTACCCACACGCCGTGTTCGACGAGCAGCTCGGCCAGTGGGTCAGCGACGCCGAGGTCGCTGAGGTGCCATTCACCGCGTTCGCCTCCCGCGGCCGCAAGCACGCCGTCACCGCCCGGTTGATCGTGCGCCGCGTCCGCAACCAGAACCCCGACCACCTCGTGGCCGACGACCAGGGCGAACGGTCCCGGCGTGGCGCCACCACGCCGTGTTCACCGACTCGCCCCTGGTGATGCTGCAAGCTGAGGCCGATCACCGTCGACACGCCATCGTTGAGCAAATCATCGCCGACCTCAAGGGCGGTCCGCTGGCGCATCTGCCGTCGGGGCGGTTCAACGCCAACGGCGCCTGGCTGGTCATGGCCGCGATGGCGTTCAACCTCATCCGAGCCGCCGGCGCGCTGGCCTCACTGTTCCACGCCCGAGCGACCACGGCCACGATCCGCCGACACCTGATCAACGTCCCCGCCCGCGCGCCCGGCCCGCTCCGCCCGCCGCATCCATCTCCGGCTACCGACGAACTGGCCCTGGGCCGAGGCCTGGCTCGACCTGTTCTCCGCCACCCTCGCGCCACCCAGACCGGCCGCTACCTGACCACCGGCCCACCGGCCCCAACCAGACGATCACGTGGAAACGCCGGGGAGACCGGCAGCTCACACACGCCCGCACAAACGCCCAGCCCAAGATCAACAAGACTCAGCCGCAATTCACTTCGGTGCATCCGGGTTTAGGCGGTGCCCTCAGCCCAGCTGGCATGACCCCACCTGGATCACTTCACGGAGTCCCGCCAGTCGGGCTGCATTGAATCGGCAAGAGCACGCCTATCCGGCGTCTGCCGATGTGGTCGCTGAGCAGGTGGCCACGGCACGTCGAAGGTCGTCACGTTCTTGTCATTCAGTGTTAACGAAACTTTGGTCCGCCCAAGGTCGCCGGACCCTATCTAATTCTCGACCGCGATATGAAGATCTCTCTTATCAAACATCGAAATCGCTGTGCGCGGTTATCGATGGGACAAGCGAGTTCCCAAGAGGGTGACGCGGTATGTTTTCTCATCCCATCGTTCAGACACCGCCGTTGACGGACCGCGCTGCAATCCCGAACGCTCTGCAACTCCGACATCGCGCCATCCCGACGGCGGTGAGAATGATTATCTTGATGCTGGCCGGGGCAGCGCCTGTCGGTTCCATTCCGTTGTGCATCCTCGGATGGCTGCCGATGACTTATGCGGCGATGTTCGTGGTCATACCGCTAACGCTCGCTACCGCGCTGCTCATCTGGCAGGGATCGCCAGAAGCCCAATGGGCCAAACGCGGTATCGTCGCGGGGCTGGCCGCCGTGTTCGCTTATGACGCCGTCCGCATGCCACTGGTATGGAGCAACATCTGGCCAGATTTCATCCCGCGCATGGGTGGCTGGGTCACAGGCGTCCAAAACCACAACGCTCTCGTCGGGTATACCTGGCGTTACCTGGGCGACGGAGCTGGAATTGGCATGTCATTCTTCCTCTTCTGCGGCACCCTAATGACCTTGCGCCCCCAACTCGTAACTCAGCGTCCAATTCTATTTTCCGTCGGCTACGGCATATTCATCTGGGGCGGATTGATGGCAACGGTGGCGCTTCCGGCTCGAGGCCAGGAAATGTTGTTCCGCCTCACCCCGACCACGCTACTGCTCAGTTTGCTCGGCCATCTGATCTACGGATCTATGCTCGGTCTATACCTGCGCGCGGCCGCCGGGGCCGACGCACAAGAATTTGTCGCGCCAGTGGTCAACCTACGATCTCCACACGTTGCGACGATCGATTCAGAGATTCTCGTCGTGAACCCGGCCGCCGCCGCGGGATAAATCAAGTTCAGACAGTTCGCTACAACGTCAGTCGCCGTCGGCGGAGCTGCCGGAGGCGAGCCAGCGGCCCTGGCGTGACCCCATCCTGGTTGATCAGCTGCCGTGGCTCGCAATGCGACCTAGGTGTCTTGTGAGGCGAAATAGACTGGTTGGCCGATGCAGCTCTTCACGGTGATTGCCCGGTCTACGAGTTCATCGTCCGGCCTGGGGTTCACTGACTCCTCTGTCGGACGTCGGTCACCGGGCCTCCGAGGGCGGCCATGACACGAGCGCGGGTTCGGGTTTCCTCGCCGTCGAGGCACTTGGCGTAGATCTTGAACAGCACCTCGACTGAGTGGCGGGCCCACTCCGCCACTTGCGTGGCGGGCACGCCGGCAGCGAGCCACGTGGAGACGGCGGCGTGTCTCAGGTCGTACGGCGTCCTCGCCAACGGCGAGCTGGCTGCTTCGGGCGTCAGCGCCGCTCCCCGGGCCCGCGCCCAGGCCAGCGTTACGGTGCGAGTCGGTAGGTGCTCACGAGTCCGAGAGCCAACGAACAGACGTCCATCGGCAGCGACGCCGTACCGCTCGATATGTTCCTGCAGGAGGCGGGTCAACTCAGGCGGGCAGGGCACTGGACGGGTCTCGCCGTTCTCGCGGTGCTTGAGAGGACGCTCGTCGCGTGATTCACCGGTGTTGGTCCAGGCCCTACCCGCGAACGGACGAGCTCGCTCCAGGTGGATCAAGCCCCACCCCGTCCGAGGTATGTCCAGGTTCTCGTTCCGCAATGCTGCGGCTTCCTCGGATCGCATGGCCGCAAAGTAGAGGCAACCAAAGAATGCGAGTAAGCGTTGTCCATTCTCGAAATCCCTTAGTGAATTGAAGATCGTGCGAGCCTGAGTAGGATTTGCGACGGTTCGGCGATCAATTATACGAACAGTGCGAGTCGCTGACCATTTAATTCCCTTGAGCGGATTGGCCGTCAGCAGCCTTCGCTCGACCGCATATTCGAGCGCCGTATTGAACGTCTTTCGCCAACGCATCACGACGCTCGGAGATCGAGGCGTGCCATCCAGTTTGATTGCGACTCCGTCCAATACGGCGCGTAAGAGTGCCGGTTCATTCAAGGCTGTTACGTTTGGAGTATGAGACTCGGCCCACCTATACGCCTGCCGCTCATCCTCGGTCATCGAACGCGCATCGCGTGCCGTCGTGTTGAATGCCCAATGAATTAATACGCGCGCAATAGCTTCTGATCTGGCGGGCCGACCTCGATGAGAACA
>JAXDQK010000040.1:0-14874 GCA_034667905.1 Gammaproteobacteria bacterium
CACTAAGCTCATGCCGGCTTGTCCTCGCAGCTCGGCGGCACCGAATCCTTTTGCGACTTGATCGGGATGGTCCCCAGCTCGATGCCATAGTCCGCCTTGATCGGCTTGGCGTGAAAAATACTGAAAAAGGCACTCACGATGTTGGCGGACCAGGTGGGAATGGCCCAGCCGAGCCCGTACTTCAGCGACAGATCGAAAATCGCCGAGCGGCAGGTGTAGCCGACGAGGCTGGTCTGCGCATCGGAGCCTCGCGTGATTCCCACGCTGGTGTTGATGCTGGCGTACGGCCCTACGACCAGTCCCAGCCCGCCGAGGCCGACGATGAGTTTCCCGCCGTAGCCGAGAACGAGGCCATTCACGCCGAGCGATACGCCGCTCAAGGAATTTGCCAGATTTTGGCTGACCTCGATAACCAGGGGCGCCTCGCCGGTCGCCTTTCCGTTGACGATGCCGCCCATGACAGTGCCGCCGATCTTGTATTCGCCGTTCGCTCTGATCACCGCCTGCTTGGCGGCAAAGAGGGTCTGCACGAGGGCGCTTTGATGAAACGTCGCGGAGAATGGCAAGACCGCCGCAAGCGGAAACGATATGTCGACGGGGATGGCGAACACTCGATCGACATTTTTAAAATCGCCGCTGGTCCCGCCCTCTATCCCCACATCGAGACCCCCGACTCCCTGCAGTTCAACGGTTGCGGTGTTGACCCCGCCGCGGGTGATATCGAGGCGAAAGCGGAATCTGGGGTTGTCCAGCCGCAGCCTGGCATGGGCATCGAAGCGCATTCCATTGGTCAGCGGATAGTGGATGTTGGCACCTAACCCGTTTCTCACGTCAGGGACAATTGAAAAGCCCCCAAGCAGCACGGCGGCGATGTCGGCGGCGGTGCTGCTATTGGCGCCTGTGTTCACGTAGCGAAAGTCACGGGTAAAGCCCGAGCCGCCGCAGCCGCTCTCGTTGGTGTCGGACACCGGGCGAGCATCGAAGTAAGCCGTTTTGATCATTGCATATCGCTGCGCTGGCATGCCGTCCGCCGCCGGAGCAACGCAGGGCGCCGTGTGGCGCTGCTCTGTCCCCAGCGGCCGCAGCTCACCGTCGCGGGATAGGGCATACACTTTTATTCTGGCCTTTTCGAAATGGCCTGGATGCGGGATGTTCGCTTCCTTACTATCGGGTGCGTCGCGATCGAGGTACGTGCCCGGGTAATCAGGCGGCGCGACGTACACCAGCATATTGGCCGGATCCAGCGTGCCGCTATAATTTATATGCGCCTCCTTGATCACATCGGTGAGTTCCATCGGCCCGAGGGTCACGTCAAGTTCGCTGCCTTTGCGCTCGACTTTGAGCACGCGCCCCACCACGCGCCCGGTGGCGAACAAAATCTTATCCACTGCAATTTGCGAGGCCCCTTGCGCCGCGGCGTCGATGGTCCACGTGAATCCATCGGAACTCTGCGCGCGTATCGCCTCGGCGCCGTGCTCCATGACGATCACGTCGGGCTGATATTCCACTTCCTTGTTCAACGTGGGAGATACGCCGTAGAGCCGCTCGGCTTGGCTCAAGTTCTGTTGCGAACCCGCGGTTTTCGCAGCACCATCGGTCGATTGCGCTGAGCGCTTGCACCCGCCCGAAAGTCCCGCGCAAACCAGCGCGGCGACGCCGATCCACGGCAACAATTTAGGAACCTGCATGGTCTAGCGGCCGTGTTCCTGGAAAGCCCTCATCATCGGGTTTTCGACTTTGGCAAAGCCGGCGGGCACGTCCCACGTGGATGCGGGAATGGCCGTGTGGCGAACTTCAGTGACTTCGCTGCCAGTCGTCATTTTCGACATGCCGGTATCAACCGTGGAGGAACTCGCCACCGGAAAGCCCGGGATACTTTTCATCTTTTCAGCGAAATCCGCGCCCGCCTTCGCCGTGGGTCCGAAGCCGCTCATCGACTTGCGCATCGACTCCTTGAACTCACCGAGCGCCGCCCAGCTCTGCACCGGAAATTTAAGTTCGTTGGTGACGCATTCGGTCATGGTCATCATCCCGCCCATGCTGATGCTCCACTCCTCACAGGCGAAGCCGGCCACTTTGCGCGACACGCCGGTTTTCTTGACTTCGGTCGAGGTGGCCATGGACTGGCTCATGCCTTGCATCATCGCCATGGCCTGCTTCACCTTGGGGTCGTTCATTTTCTCGGCCATCTTCGCTTGCATGGCTTCCATATCTTGCTTGGTCACCTCGTAATAGGTTTTCTTTTTGTCGTCGATGTTGGTCATCACGCCGGTCTTCAGATTGATGATGATGTCGGTTCCACCCGCGTGCGAAGTGCGGATGTGGTCGCCCGAGATGTAATTCGTTTCGATTCCGGCGGGCTTGCCGTTGGTAGTGACGTTCGAGATGACGGTCAGATCGTCGGCATGGCCGGTGGTCGCGGCAGCACAAGCCAGGATGCAGATACTCAGCGAGAGGATAGGCTTCATGATATTCCTTGGGTGTATCGAAGTAGGGATGGTCATTGCCGCGTCAGCTCGACACGCCGATTGTGGGCACGGCCGGCCAGCGTCGCGTTGGTGTCCCGCGGCGACGCAGCGCCGTGGCCCGCCGTGGTCAGTCGCTTTTCGGCAATTCCGCGCTCCACGAGCGCCGTGCGCACGGCCGCGGCGCGCCGCGCGGAGAGATCTTGGTTCCGAGCGTCGCCGCCGATATTGTCGGTGTGGCCTTCCACGTTCAGCACCCACTCGGGATGGCTGTTCATGACCGCCGCGATCGTGTCCAGTAGCGCGTTGGATGTCGGCTTGATGGTGGCGCTGTTGAAGTCGAAATAGAGGCCATAGATGACGGCGCGCCGCTCGGCGTTCAATTCGCTTTCAAGCGTCCTTGCGGCATCGGGGGCCGGAAACTCGATGCGCACGATTTCGAGTTTGTCCTTGCCGAATGTCCAACGCAGCGTCAGCGCATTCTTCGGATCATCCAGGATGTACCACTCCACCGGCACGGAGCCGCCCTCCTGAACGAAATTGCCTTTCACATGCCAGGCAGACAGCGACACCAAGGAATTGTTGACGATCATCGGGTACGGGATGGGCTTGGCTTCCACCGCTTCGATGCTGCCGGTTGCGCTCAAGTAACCCCCAGCAGCACCCTTCTCATCGTTTCCCGGCAGCAATCCCAACACCCCGCTCAATAAACCTCCCAGTCCTCCCGCCCGGCCATCAAGCGTCACCGTGGCTTTTCCCTTGGAACGCAGGTCCGCAATCACGGTCGCAGACGTGCCCATGGCGGTGGTGCCCGCGAACTCTTGCTCGCCGCTCGAGAACAGATACTTGTAGGTTCGGGCTGAATTTAAGTCCTCGGCAAGCACGTTGCGATTGAAACTGACCGGCGTCGGTTTGCCGCCGGCCGGATCGGGCAGATCCGCGCTGGTGGTCAGATGCGTCGCACCCTCCTCGTCGATCCCTTCAATCGTCATGGTCGACTCATAGTCGCCTTGGCGCTCATCGACGGCGCTGATGAGGGTCAGTCCTTTAATGAGCGGGACCGACGTGGCGGGGCCGGCTGCAACCGCAACGCAGAAGAGAACCGCGAATACGCTTGCCAGCCATGAGCTTCTGTTCATAGCTTTGAGAGTACTTTGGTGGCCAGCGCGATACCGATGGCACGCGCCTGGGTTTCATAGCCGGTGCCCTGCTTCTTGCTGGACGCATTGATCACCGCCATCGCGCCCTGCACATCATCGGGCGGCTTGAGGCCCACCATGAGCGGATCGGTCTTCTCGACTGCCTGCAGTTCCTTCAATGCCTGCAATTGCTCCGGGGAACCCAACTTGGCTTCCGTGATCTTGTCGTACGCCGCATAACCGGCCGCCAACTGCAGATTGGGCGGCGTGATCGTAATCACCAGGTCGCCACGGCGAACATAGAGCACTGACATCGCACCGAAGAACGCCTCTTCACCCAGATTAGGCACATCTTCAGGCGCACCACCGAGCATGCCGGTGGCTTTACGCGCGCCGCTCATGGCGAGCTGCGAGTCATTCTCTCTTTCGATGCCGATGGTGACTTCGATGCCGACGACGGCGGTCTTGTAATCCATGTCGGTGGCTGCGCCCTCGACCGAGGTCACCGTATTCCCCAGTATCGCTCCGACTTCCTCTTTGGTTAGGAGCGGGGCTGCGGAACGCGCCGCATCACCGGGTGCCTTCCCGCAGGCTACCAGGCAAGTCAGGGTTAGTAAGCCCAACGCCATGGCGCGCGTAACGAATACGCCTCCGGCACTCCTGACAAACGATATGTTGCTCATATGGCGCCCCGTCTTTTCGTCTAAGGCGATGGAATGACATCGCTTAGCTAGTAATACGGGGTGCGGCGGGATTTACTGACAGAGCGCAAGAAGTCCGCGATTGCGGACCTCTTGCCTCGTGAGACCGAAGTCGACGCGAGAAACAGCTAGACGCAATCGTTGTGCAACACGCCGGTGGCCGGCCCTGAAATGCACGGGATGGCACTCAGGTATTCATAAACCGCACGCATCTCATGGTCGGTCATGTTCTGAAACGCGGGCCAAGGCATGATCTGCAGCAAATCCCCGTTAAATGGCTGCATGTTTGGAAAACAGTTACTCGTGACCGTGGCCGAGCAGTTGGGATGAAGATGGTCCAGATCCGCACCCGTCTTTAGGATCTCGCGAAATTCCGGCCATGTCCGGCCGCCGGCCGGCATTCCGGTCTTGTCCGGGGTCAAGTTGCGCGAAATAATGTTCGGCGTGCCCGGGATCAGCTGACCGAAGTCCTGCCCTCCGGCCAGGTACACCGCTTGGTTGACAACTTTGGGCTGATTTCCCTTGAAGTAGGGATTTCCACCTGGAGCATAAGTTAACTGCGGAACGCTGTGGCAGCCGTTGCAATCGGACGCGACGTTGACGATGTAGCTGCCCAGCCCGACGAGTTCTTTGTTCTTTCCCCGGGTATTGAGCGGCACCGGCGCCGCCGCGTACCCAATGCGGACCAGCGAATGATCGCCGCCGCCTTCGTCCTCGGCCTGAGAAACGCCGACGCTAATTCCCACCACGAGTGTGGCGACGCAGGCGAAAACCGCCCCTCGCCCGACTCTATTTGCGTTGATCCTCATCTGATTCCCCTTTTTGGTTAAAAGACGCACCGTTCGATAGGGAAACGTAATCCAGGGTGATCTTTGACATGCCATAGGGACTTTTTCTTCAAACGCTCGCGGTGCTTGCAGTTGCGCTCGAATCAGGCGACAGTGACACGAATCTGGAAGTGCTATTCCTATGGCGACCGAAGCTCCCGCGCATTCACCCGTGGCTGTGGAATCAACGCAGCAGCTGTTCGAATTGGCATACCGAGAATTGCACCGCATTGCGCACCAGCAACGGCAACGCATCGGTGCCTTGGCCACACTGAGTACCACGGCCCTGGTCCATGAGGTCTACCTCAAGCTCTCGCCGCAATCGCAAAGGCTCGAGCGCGCACATTTTCTCGCGCTCACCGCCCGAGCCATGCGCCAGGTTTTGATCGACCACTCGCGCAGCCGTGTGTGTCTTAAGCGCGGCGGTGAATTCCTGTTCACGGAAGTCAATGAGAACCATCAGGATGATGCCGCTGGAGACATGGCGGACATGCTGGCGTTGGATCAAAGTCTCATTGAGTTGACCGAGCTCGACGCCCGGGCCGCGCAAGTGGTGGAGTGGCACGTCTTCGGCGGCATGCGTCTCGAAGAGATCGCCGAATTGCAAGGCATTGCGGTCCGCACGGCTTACCGGGATTGGCGGCGCGCGCGTGCCTTCCTGGTGCAGCGCCTAGGGTTGACCAACAGGGTTGCGCAGCAGTAATGGACGCCGCGCGCTGGCGTCGCATCAGCGCGGTGTTCGATGCGGTCTTGGAGGCCCCTGAGCCTCAGCGAGTAGCCTTGCTGCACGCGAGCTGCGGCAGCGATGAGGAATTGCGCCGCGAGGTGCAGTCGCTGCTCGACGCGGATGCGGCCGGCGGCCTCCTCGATCAGCGCGTGCCCCAGCTGCGCAGCGCCGTAGCCGCGGATTGGGCGCATCACGACGAGGCTTCCCCCGCCGGAAGCATCATCGGCTGTTGGCATGTGCTGCGCGAGTTGGGCCGCGGCGGCATGGCCGTGGTCATGCTGGCGGAACGAATCGATGGCCAGTTCGAGCAGCGCGTCGCGCTGAAGCTGATCAAGCGCGGCATGGACAGCGAGGCCGTGCTGGCGCGCTTCTTGCGTGAGCGTCAGATCCTGGCGCGCCTGTCGCACCCGAACATCGCGCGCCTGCTCGATGGTGGACTGTCGATCGATGGCCGTCCCTATTTCGTCTTGGAGTACGTAGAAGGCGCACCGATCTTGGCCTACTGCGAAGCGCAATCCTTGAGCCTTCGAGCGCGGCTCGAGTGCGTCCTGCAAATCTGCGCAGCGCTGCAATTTGCCCACCGGCAACTGGTGGTGCATCTGGATATCAAGCCGTCCAATGTCATCGTCACCCAACACGGCGAGGTGAAGCTGCTTGATTTTGGGATCGCGAAGCTGCTCGGCGGGGCGCTCACGGAACCTGCCATGCAAACGCACGCGCACTTGCAACGGCCCCTGACACCCGGCTATGCCGCTCCCGAACAATTGCTCGGCGAGCCCGTGAGCACCGCAACCGATGTGTATGGAGTGGGATGCCTGCTGTATGAGCTCATGACGGGCCAGCGCGCCAGCGGACTTGCGAATGGAGCCAATCAAGAAGACGCGCGCCGGGCGCTGTCGCAGGGCAATCCGCCGATGCCGAGCCAGAGGTTAGGCGATTCGCGCAACATCGCGGACATTTCCGCGCGCCGACTGCGCGGTGATCTCGACAACATCATCCTCAAGGCGCTTAAAGCTGAGCCGGAGCGGCGCTATCCCACCATCGAAGCGCTCGCTGAAGACTTGCGCCGCTACTTGGGCGGTCAACCCGTTTCCGCGCGCCGCGATACGCTGCACTATCGCACCGGAAAATTCATTGCGCGCCATCGCCTGGGCGTCGCTTTGGGCGTCGCCGGCCTGGTGGGGCTGCTGGCCACGACCACACTTGCACTGACGCAAGCACATAACGCTCGTGTACACGCCGCGCGTGCCCAAGCCGTGACGCACTATCTTGTCGATGTGTTTCGCGTCGCCGACCCCAAGGGTGTCCCCGGCGGCCTCAAGCTCAGCGCTCGCGAAGTCCTGGATGTGGGCGCGAAAAGGATGCAGCAGCAGTTGAGCGATCAGCCGCAGCTCGAGGCATCATTTTCAGCGGTGCTGGGGACGATTTATCAGAACCTGGGTGAGAACGAGCGCGCCGTGGCCTTGTTGCAACGCTCCTTGATCTTGCTGCCCTCCGCCGAGCGCAATGATATCTCTCATGCCGACACGCTCGCGCTTCTCGCGCGCGCTCAGTATGAAAAGGGCGACTATGCGGCCTCGAGAATCAGCTCGGCGCAGGCACAGCATGAACATGAGACCGGAGTCGCCCAACCCAACGCGCTGGTCGCGCAAGATCTGGCGTTGCAGGGCGAAATCGCGCGCCGCCAAGGAGAATTCGCCGCGGGCGAGCTCCTGCTTGCGAAGGCGCTCGCGATGTCACGCGCGGCGCTCCGGGCACCACATCAGCAGATCGCAACGCAGCTCAACCAGCTGGCCGCGCTGTACGGGGACATGGGGCGCATCGAGCAGGCCACCGAACTGACCGAGCAGGCCCTGTCGATGTTCCGCGCCCTGTATGGCGAAGACCATTTGGATGTCGCCGAGAACCTGGTCAACCTCGGCGTTTTTCGCATGCAGACCGAACATATCGCCCAGGCGCTACCTGCGTTCGACCAAGCCATTTCCATCTATCGGCGTCTGCTGCCAATCGATCACCCGTTGCTCGCCCTCGCCCTGGCAAATGAAGCGCGGGCGTTCGACCGCCTGAAGCGTTTTCGGGAAGCCGATCCGCTCTACCGAGAAGCGTTGGCCATGCAACGGCGGGTATTGGGTACTCAGCATCCGGACTTGGCGACCACCTTGAACAATCTCGCCGTGCTGCGCATGCATCTCGATGATTATCTCGGTAGCGCCGAATACAGCCGCGAAGCCATGGCGATCTGGGCCGCACAGGGCAAGCCCGAGCATCCCTTCGCGCTCATTTCCAAGGCGCATTTGGCCACTGCGCTGCGCGAATCGGGCGACCTCGCGCAAGCCGAGCGGCTCAGCCGTGAAGTGCTGGCTTCACGCCGGCAGCAGCTTGGGGAGAGAAATCGGGCGGTGGCCTTGAGCCTCGATGACCTCGGCACCGTACTGCGCCTCTTGGGTCACGCGGATCAAGCCGTCATTCATCAGCGGCAAGCGCAGACCATGCGCCTGAGCCTGGTCGGCATCCCTTCCTTCGAAGCGGCCGCGGGCCGAATTCAGTACGCGCTGAGCGAATCCGCCGCGGGTGACCACCAAGATGCGCTCCTCGAGATCGATGCGGGAATCGCCGGCTTGACCTCAATGAAGGCGCTCGATGCGCAGCAACTGGCCGATGCCTACCTTGCCAAGGCCAGCATCGAGTTGGCGCATCACGATGTCGCCGGCGGATGCGTCCTCGCACGCCAAGCGCTCGCACAGCGTCCGGCCGACGATGAGCCGGCCGGTTGGCGGCACGCGGAGGCGCAGGCTGTTTACGGCGAGTGTTTGGCCGCTCGGGGGCAATTCGGCGCCGCGCGCTACCAATTGCAAGCCGCGCTTTTGAAGCTGCAACAAGTGCGCGGAGCCGATCACTGGATGACGCGCCGAGTACGCATCGCCCTTCATTCGCTGCTTATGTACGCCACCGTACAGACGACGGCGCCGGCAAAACTCTAGATTGTTTGCCAGCCACCGCGGGGTCTGTACCTCGCCATACCATGCTTGGCCCGGCCGAATTGAGCTTAAGCCCTTTAAGCGGATCGTCGCGCTTTTCAGAAAAAGGGGGATTTCGGCGATGCCTGACACAAGTAATCTTTCCTCGACGGCGGCCGTTGCCGAGCGCTTCGATGGCGAGATAGTCGAGTTGCGCCAACAGGAGCTGCTGAAAGCCAGCGCGCTGGTGAAAGCGGGTGCGCTGCAGACCGCCATCCTCACCAGCGCAAACTTCTCAATCATCGCCACGGATGAAAAAGGGATCATCCAGCTATTCAATGTCGGCGCCGAGCGGATGCTGGGCTACACGGCGGCAGAAGTCGTCAATCGCATCAATCCGAGCGACATTCACGATCCACAAGAAGTAATGGCGCGCGCCCAGTCCTTGAGCCTCGAGCTTGGCACGACCATCGCCCCTGGATTTGAGGCGCTGGCGTTCAAGGCCTCGCGCGAAATCGAAGATATCTACGAATTGACCTACATCCGCAAGGATGGCAGCCGTTTTCCAGCCATCGTCTCCATCACGGCACTGCGCGATGACTACGGCGAGCTCGTCGGATACTTGCTGATCGGCACCGATAACTCCGTGCGCAAGCGAGTCGAGTCGGAGCTGACGCTGGCCATGGAGGTAGCCGAAAACGCCAATCGCGCCAAGACGGACTTCCTCTCCGGAATGAGTCACGAGCTGCGAACTCCGCTGAACGCCATATTGGGCTTCGCGCAAGTCATGGAGTCCGGCTCGCCAATGCCGACGCCGTCTCAGAAGCGAAGCATCGACCAGATACTCAAAGCCGGTTGGTACCTCCTTGACCTGATCAACGAGATTCTCGATCTTGCCCTGATCGAGTCGGGCAAATTGACGCTGTCACGGGAGCCGGTGTCGCTGGTCGAGATCATGCTCGAGTGTCGCGCCATGATCGAGCCGCAAGCGAAGCTGCGCGGCATCGTGATGTCCTTTCCCCAATTCGAGATTCCCCACTTTGTGACCGCCGACAGGACCCGGCTCAAGCAGGTTCTGATCAACCTTCTCTTCAACGCCATCAAATACAACCGGCCGCGTGGCGCGGTAACCGTCGAGTGTACGGTGCATGCTTCGAAGACAATTCGCATCAGTATTCGGGACACCGGTGAGGGTCTTGCCGCGGACCAGCTTGCGCAACTCTTCCAGCCGTTCAACCGTTTAGGCAAGGAAGCCAGCGTAGAGGAAGGCACGGGTATAGGCCTCGTCGTGAGCAAGCGCCTCATGGATATGATGGAAGGCAGCATAGGCGCTGATAGCGTCGTGGGAACAGGAAGCGTGTTTTGGATCGAATTGGCGCTAACCACGCCGCCAATATTGGCAATTGCAGAAAACGCGCGGCCTACTGCGGCCTCAACGCTGGCAAGCGCCGGCGCGGACCGCGATCTCATCCTCCACGTCGAAGATAATCCTGCGAATCTGGAGCTGGTCGAGCAAATCATCGCGCGCCGGCCGGACTTGAGACTATTAAGCGCAGCGGACGGCAATTTGGGCGTCGAATTTGCGCGCACCCACCAGCCACGGGTAATCGTGATGGATATCAATCTGCCGGGCATCAGCGGCCTCGAAGCCACCAGGATTCTGCGCGCAGACCCCGCCACCGCGAGCATTCCCATCATTGCGCTGAGTGCCAATGCCATGCCTCGCGACATCAAGAAGGGTCTCGAGGCCGGCTTCTCCAACTATCTAACGAAACCACTCAAGGTCGGCGAGTTCTTGCAAGCCCTGGACAATGCCCTGGCGTTTTCCAAGGCAGCACGCGCGGCCGAGCCGAAGGATCTCGCATGACCATTGTCGAGTCGGACATCTATAGCGCGAAAATTCTCATCGTGGATGATCAGGAGGCCAATGTCGCACTGCTCGAGGCAATGCTGGCTGAAGCGGGCTATACCGGTGTCGATTCGACAACACAACCGGTGGATGTATGTGGTCTGCATCGTCAGCACCGCTACGATTTGATCCTTCTCGATTTGCAGATGCCTCAGATGGATGGTTTTCAGGTCATCGAAAGCCTCAAGACCAATCCCGCCGATGCTTACCTGCCGGTTCTCGTGATCACGGCACAGCCAGGGCACAAGCTTCGCGCATTGCAGGCGGGCGCGAAGGATTTCATCGGGAAACCGTTCGATCTGGTTGAGGTGAAGACACGCATCCACAACATGCTCGAGGTCCGCTTGCTGTATAAAAAGCTCGAGAATTACAGCAAGGAGCTGGAGCAGCGGGTCGAGGAACGGACCGCCGAGCTGCGTGAAAGCGAGGCCCGCTATCGCAGTATTACCGAGTTGGCATCGGATTGGTATTGGGAACAGGACGAAAACGGCGCCTTCACCAGATTGTCCGGTCCCGTGCTGGAGATGCTGGGACTTAAGGTTCCTTCCCTCACTGGAAACGACACCATTGGCTACTCCGATGGCTGGAATGAGGCGGAGCGGGAGGCACTCAATGCCAGGATCGCTGCCAGACAGCCCTTCCTGGACTACATCTTGACGCGCAGAGATGCCGACGGATCACAGCGTAGTTTTCGCGTGAGCGGTGAACCCATGTTCAACAGCGGCTGCCGCCTCATCGGTTACCGCGGCGTCGGCGCGGAGTTGATGGCGAAGAAATAGCAGCGATGATGCCTACGCCGGGACCCCAACAAAACCATCTACTCGCCGCGTTGCCGGGGGCGGAATTCGCGCGGCTGAAGGAGATCTTGGAACCGGTGCCCTTGCTTCTGGGGGAAGTACTCTATGAGTCAGGCGACCAGATGCAGCATGTTTACTTCCCCACCACTGCCATCGTCTCGTTGCATTACGTCGTCAAATCAGGCCAATCTGCCGAAGTCGCCGGGGTCGGCAATGAAGGCGTCATTGGGGTCTCGCTGTTTTTAGGCGGAAACACCACGACCACCTCGGCGGTGGTCTACACGGCCGGATACGCATATCGCTTAAGACGGGCTCAGCTGAAGCAGGAATTTGATCTTGGCGGTCCAACCTGCCGCTTGTTGCTTCGCTACACACAAGCGCTGATCGCACAAGTGGCACAAAACGCCGCTTGCAACCGACATCACCTCGTGGAGCAGCAGCTGTGCCGCTGGCTGCTCGGCACGCTCGATCGGATCCCCACGGGCCAACTGGTCATAACGCAAGAACTGATTGCCAGCTTGCTCGGCGTACGGCGGGAAGGCATTACGGAGGCTGCGGGACAATTGCGGCTCGCTGGCTTCATCGGTTATCGCCGCGGCCATATCTCGGTTCTGGAGCGATCGGGGCTCGAGACCCGCGCCTGCGAGTGTTACGCCGTGCTCAAGAAGGAATGGGCCCGACTTCTGATAAGGCCCGCACGCGCAAGTTCAAATTAGGCTACAGTGTCGGGTTCTCAAACGGGAGCGGTTTTGTTATCAAGAAGAACTAAGTGGCGCCGATTCAAGGAGCCGCCGCCGTCGCTCGTTCCGCCCGATATCGGAAAGTTCGGCTCCGTGGATTTCCTCTCGAGCGATCGATCGAGTTTGAGCGCATGGCTCAACGAGGCCGATTGGCCTCGCGACACCATGAATATTGTCGCGATCGAAGGATATCTGGTTGGCATGATTGTCTGGCCGGTCAATGTTTCTCCCGGCGCCTGGCTGCCCGCGATTTGGGGTATCCGCGGCTGGAAAGTCGCGGCGAAAATCGAAGCACCGGCTTCTTACGATAGATTTCTTCGCTTGATTCTCGGATACCGACAGCATCTCACCCGTGTCCTCAACACCGCTCCGCTATCGTTCGTCCCTGCACTTCACGACTCGGTTGCCGGGTCCGCAGGCGCCGACGCCGCAATGCGCTGGTCCCAGGGATTTATGGCGGCGTTGCAGCAAGGATCCCCAGGTCTCGATTATCGTTCGGCCCAATCCATTTCTGCCGTGAGACTCATTGCGCTTCACGCCGCATCGGTTCCACCCTTTTCGGGTAAGTCCGAATCGGCCCTAGCGGCAGAGCTCGGCACGGCAGTACGGACCATTATTTCGGAGATACCACTCGGCATCCGAAAGCCCGCGGCTAGGCACGCCGCATCGGAACTGCCCCACTAGGCCCTCGCCTTCGGCGTTTGCCTGCAGATTGGTTAGGTTTACTTGGGCTATGTACGGTAGCGCATATCCATCCGTGCACGCGCGTAGTAGCATTTTGCGCCCCCCCTGCTAGACGTGATCCATGGACATGACAATCGAATTTGAGGACGGAACTCCAGAACGGGCCAATGGGCCTGAGCTACTCCTCGCTCAAGTGCTGAAGCAAAGCGAACACGTCAATGAACTGATGAAGCAATCGGGCGAAGAGCTGACGGGCGTGAATAGGCAAATCAGGGAAGAACTGGCAATCGGAGATTGGCCGGGCATTCAAGCCGCCCTGGCGAATAGCGCGGCCGTGGAAAGCAAACTTCAAGACGCTTCGGCAAAGCTTACGGCCTTGAATCAGGCGCTCGAGAATGAAGTCCGGAATCGCACCCTGGTCGATCACCAATTGGCTGCCGCGATCGAGCAGGAGGAGAGTGCGCGCAATGCGGCTTTCCACGATGCGTTGACCGGCTTGCCGAATCGGGCGCTTTTCAAAGACCGTTTAGAGCATGGGATTGCGCAGGCGAAACGTTATCGCTGGACTTTGGCCGTCATGTTCCTTGATCTGGATAAGTTCAAAGAGATTAATGACAGGTTTGGACATCAGGTGGGGGACGCCGTCTTACAAACCATGGCAAAGCGGCTGAAGGATAATACCCGGGACGATGACACCGTCAGCCGCCGCAGCGGTGACGAATTTTTATACCTGCTGACGCAAATCCACGAGCAAAAAGACATCGTGATGATCGCCCAAAAAATCCTCAGGGCGATGCATGCTCCGTGCGAGGGCCTCATTGCCGGCGTGACCGACACGCCCCGTGTCGCGGCAAGCATGGGAATCTCGATTTTCCCGAAAGACGGCGTCACAGCGGAGGCATTGATCAAACGCGCGGACCAGGCCATGTACCGTGCAAAGCAGAATAAATCCGGGTACGAGTTCGCACACTAGGAACTTGGCCCTCTGTACGCTTCCGCACAGACGTTGGAGTTCCCTGGGCGTACCGTAGGTTGATGCTTCACGAGTTTTTAACCACCCATCGCGATGAAATCATCAAGCGATGCAGCGCGAAGGTCGCCAGGCGGATGGAGCCCGCCAGGCACAAAGGCGCATCGGATCACGGCGTACCGCTGTTCCTGGAACAGCTGGTCGAAACCCTGCGTATCGAGCAAACCACAAGCTCCCGAAGTCCCGAGGCCGCCCCTGCGCCGGCGCCGACGGACATCGGCCGCGCGGCAGCTTTACACGGGGCCGAGTTGCTGCGTATCGGCTATACCGTTGACCAAGTCGTGCACGACTACGGAGATGTTTGCCAATCCGTCACGGCCTTGGCGGTCGAAGAGGACAAGACCATTTCCAGCGACGAGTTTCGCACGCTCAACCGCTGCCTCGACAACGCCATTGCAGACGCCGTTGCCTCGTTTGGGTCTGGCCGGCAAACATCGATCGACAGTGAAGCAGCAACCTTGCAACAACGGTTGGTTATTTTTGCCGAGGAACAGCGGCGATTGGTCGATATCGCCATCCAGTCCTATTCCGCCATCAAAACCGGCAACGTTGGTTTGACCGGCGCCACCGGCACCTTGCTGGTGTTTGCCTTGAACGAGCTGCGCACCCTGCCGGAGCGAACCCTGCCGGAGATTCGCATCGGCTCCCCCGCCGCGGTAGTGACGCCGCTGCCTAAATTCGCGTAAGCGATTTACCGCCGCCGCCTTAGCGCCAGGCCGCCTTAGCGCCGGGCCGCCCTAGCGCTTCAGGCCGATATACTCGAAATCTACAGCGCTCACGTCGCGGGGATGCGAAAAATCCGCCCCTGCTTTCGCGAGATGATCCAGCGTGTCGTCTCGATCCGAGAGCAGGCGCCACTGCGCTTCCTCGGCGCCGCCTTCGCTCTCTTCGCTGTCAA
>JAXDQK010000041.1:0-9694 GCA_034667905.1 Gammaproteobacteria bacterium
CGGCGAGGGTCGGGGGTTCGATCCCCTCAGCACCCACCAACAGCGGAGTGGTAGTTCAGCTGGTTAGAATACCGGCCTGTCACGCCGGGGGTCGCGGGTTCGAGTCCCGTCCACTCCGCCATTTCCTGAAAGTGATCCCGCGCGAGCCGTCTGGCCGCGCTTAGGGTGACGCGGTAGGTTAGGAACTTGAGGTTGGGTCATGCTGCAAACTATTCACGACAAGCTTAAAGGGTGGGTGGCCGGCGTTGTGCTGGGCGCCATCGGCCTGGTGTTCGTATTCTGGGGCATCAACTGGACGTTGAGCGCACCGACTTACGCGGCCAAGGTCAACGGCAGCGAAATTTCCTCCAACGAGGTGCGCCAAACCTACCAGCAACAGCTCGCGCAGATCGAGCGCCAGAGCAACGCGCCGCTCGATGAAACCATGCGCAATGAAATCAAGCGCCGGGTGCTCGATGAATATGTCAACAGCGAGGCCTTGGTCACGCGCGCGGATGAGTTGGGTTATCGGGTCAGCGACAGTGAATTGCTCACGGAAATGTCGCACGTCCCGGCATTTCAGGTCGATGGAAAATTCGACCAAGCCCATGCGCTCGCGGTCCTGAATGCGCAGGGCCGCTCGGTTTCCGAAATCGAAGGGTTATTCCGCCGCGATGCGAAGCTGCGGCAACTGGATAGCGCGCTCAATGCATCGAGCTTTGCGACGCCCACGGAATTGAAGGAATTTCGCGCCCTCACGCGTCAGCAGCGCGAGCTCGCGTGGGTCACGTTGTCGGCTGCCAAATATGCGGCCGGCGCCATACCCGAGGATGCGGCCGTCAAAGCATATTTCGATGCCCATAAAGCCGAATACATGACGCCGGAGACGGTGAACCTGCGCTATGTCGAGCTGAGCTTGGCGCAGCTCGCCACCAAGGTCAGCGTCGATGATGCCCAGCTCAAGGCTTTCTACGAGGAGCAGAAGACCAAGACCCCGGAGCGCTTCGCGCAACCCGAACAGCGCCGTGTGCGGCATGTTTTATTGTCCGTCAACGATCCGAAAGAGGACGCCGCCGTCAAAGCGAAAGCGGAAGGTATTTTGAAGCGCGCGCAAGCGGGCGAAGACTTTTCGAAATTAGCGAAGGAATTCTCGCAGGATCCGGGCTCGGCGAGCCAAGGCGGGGATTTGGGCTGGTCGGAGAAAAAGATTTTTGTCGGACCCTTTGCCGATGCCGCTTTCGGCATGAAGGTCGACGAGATCGCGGGTCCGGTCAAGACGCAGTTCGGTTATCACATTCTGAAGCTCGATGGCATCAAGCCGCCCGCCGTCAAGAATTTCGACGAGAGCAAAGCGGAGCTCGAAAGCGAATATAAGCGCAATGAAGCCGAGCGCCTGTTCAACAATGCCCAAGATCAGCTTGCGGATGCGGCGCTACAAAATGCCACGGACATCGATCTTGTCGCCAAAAAGGCTGGCTTGACGGTGCAGGACATTCCGACTTTCAGCCGCAGTGGCGGCGGCGGGGCGCTTGGCAACGTGCCGGCCGTCACCGAAGCGGCGTTCAGCCAGGACGTGCTGGACGGGCGCTTGAGTCCCATCGTCGAAGTCGAAAAAGGCCGCGGCGTGGTATTGCGGGCCACCGACCACAAACTGCCGCAGCAAAAGCCGTTGGAGGCGGTGCGCACCGAAGTCATCGCCGCGTGGAAGAAGCAGCGGGGTGCGGAACTCGCTGCGGCCGCCGCGGCCGAGGCCGCCAAACGGTTGGGCGCCGGCGATTCGTGGGACACGGTGGTGAAGGGTCTCGGGGGCGCCACGGCGCCGAAATTTATCGCCCGATCCGATCAAGACGTGCCGATGGAAATTCGCACCAACGCCTTCAGCGCGCCGAAGCCTGCGCAAAAGCCGGTTTACCAAAACCTGACGCTGAACAATGGCGATGCCGTGGTGCTGGCCTTCAGCGCGGTGCGCGAGGACCCCAACGCCGCGGCCATCAAGGATGCCGATGTGCGTCGTCAGTACGCGGCGCAGATCGCTTCGGGCGAGGCCCAAAGCTATGCGGCCGCGGCGCGTGCCGATGCCAAAGTGAGCTTGAATCCGAAGGCGATCGACTAGGGATTGGTTTCTATTTGAGCGCTCTACTGCACCAGTTTTCGGATTGGTATCTTGCGGCGCTCGCCCAAGGCAGCTATTGGCTGATCGCCGGACTGATGGCGCTCGAAAGCACGGTCGTGCCCATCCCGAGTGAAGCGATCATTCCGCCGGCGGCTTACCTTGCGCACACTCAAGGGCAGATGTCCCTGGTGGGCATTGTCCTGGCCGGTACCGCCGGTTCCTGGGTGGGCGCAACCGTAATGTATTGGGCCGCACGCTTCTTAGGGCGGGCGCTGGTGCTGCGCTTCGGCCCTTACTTGGGCCTGCCAGCGGCGAAGATCGAGATGGCCGAGCGTTGGGCCGCGCGTTACGGGTCGGCCGGCGTGTTCTTTTCGCGCCTGCTGCCCGTGATTCGTCACCTCATCGGCATCCCGGGCGGCATCCTGCGCATGGATTTCCGCTGGTATGCCCTCGCAACGCTCTTAGGATCGCTGATCTGGTGTTCGGTGCTGGCATGGCTGGGCGTGACCATCGGGCGCCACCCAGAGCTTTTGGCGGGCTCGCTGCACCGTTTCTTTGCCCTGGTGCTGGGGGCGGCCCTCCTCATGGCAGCCCTGTACTACTTTTTCGTACAAAGGGCCGCCGCCAAGGCTTAATTCGTGGCGACGGCAGGCCCGTTGACCGGCCACTTGGCAAAGATCGCGGCAGTCGCCAATTCGATCTTCTGCACCGCTTCCGGACCTGCCAGCTCGTTCACGTTCTGACTGGCACTGGCATGCCAAATGGGCTTGTGCGCTTTGGCGTCGAAGAGATCGACCGCGATCCGCGTTTCGTTTTCGACCCATGGGCCGTCATAGCCCCAGCCGCCGCCGAAACCACCGAATCCCCCGAAGCCGCGGCGCCCGCCGAAGCCGCCGCCGAATCCCCACCCGGCGCCGTAATAGCCGCCGTAATAGGTGTCGAACACTTGCCGGGAGCCCATGGCGTAGCCCACCACGCAATCGGCCGAAGCCCGGTCGACCATTTGGATGCCTCGAGCAGCCATGTGCGACTGAATGGATACGCGCAAGCGCTCCGCATTCAAGGGATTGCCGTACGCCGCCGGTTGATCGGCGTTGGCCACATGCTCGTTGGCGAAGGCATAGGTATGACAGATGGAGGCCGACATATCTTTCGCAGAGTCGGTTCTCACGGCCACCGTATTGCATGCGCTAAGCCCGAGCATCGCGCCGGCGACCACTACTTGGATGATTCTCGGATTTAACATGCGTTGTCCTCTTTGATGCTACGACCCACCCAACGTTAGATCCCGCAAACGGTTGACAAGTTTCAAGCGCCCTCTCCGTCAGATGGAAAACTCATGCCCACATTGTGGAAGCCGCCATCGACGTACAGGACTTCACCGTCAATCCCTGCCGCCAGATCCGAGCACAAGAATGCCGCGGCGTTGCCCACATCATCGATGGTGACATTGCGCCGGATGGGCGCGGCGGCGGCGACGTGACTGAGCATTTTGCGCAAGCCCGGGATACCCGCGGCCGACAGCGTCTTGATGGGTCCGGCCGAAATGGCATTGACGCGGATGCCCTGAGGTCCTAAATCGGCCGCCAAAAAACGCACGTTTGCCTCCAAGCTCGCCTTCGCCAACCCCATGACATTGTAGCCCGGGATGGAGCGCACCGCACCCAAGTAGCTCAACGCCACGATGGCGCCGGCCCGCCCCCGCATGAACGGTTGCGAGGCACGCGCCAACGCCGTGAGGCTGTAGCTCGAGATGTCGTGGGCAACACGGAAATTCTCGCGGGTGGTGGCGCTGAGAAAATCACCGGTGAGCGCCTCTCGCGTCGCGAACGCAACGGCATGCACCAAAATATCAAAATGCTGCCAGCGCGTTTTCAAGAAACCGAAGCCTTTTTCTATGTCCTCATCGCCCGCCACATCCATGACGAAGGTGATGTCCGAGCCGAGCTGCTCAGCCAAGGGCACGACGCGATCTTTCATACGCTCGATGTGCGCGAAGGCGAGCTGCGCGCCTTCACGATGCATGGCTTGTGCAATTCCCCAGGCAATAGAGCGATCGGTCGCGAGGCCCACGATCAGGGCGCGTTTGCCGGCCAGAAAACCCATAGTCCTACCCCTGTTGTCGACTAGAATCGACGTACATCACGATTCGCCGGCCGGTTTTTATTTGATGATGCTCGTTCAGGCCGTTCCAGCTCTTGAGCTGCGGGACTGACACCTGAAACTGGCGCGAAATGCTGTACACCGTGTCGCCGCGTCGTACCGTATAGAGCACGCGGCGTCCCGATCTTACGCCCTCGTCGCGAAAGCGGCGAGCGCTCGCCTTGATGACCAGTCGCTGGCCCTTCACGAGGGTGTCCTGCGCGCCCAAATTATTCAGTCGCGCCAAGGTGCTCACGGGCATGCCATGCCGGCGCGCGATGGTATTCAGCGTCTCGCCGGCCCGCACCCGATAGACGATTTGATGCTTGCGGCCGCCTAAGTCGGTTTCCGGTCGATCGACTCGCTGTGCGGCGAGCAATACCTTGTCGGGCAGTTCGCCGCTGATTTCCGGAATCTTCAAGGTTTGGCCGGCAACGACCTTGCCGTCCTTCAAATCATTGATCTTGGCGAGCACGGCGACGCTGGTGCCGTATTGCTTGGCAATCATCGGCAAGGTTTCCTTGCGCGCAACGTCGTGGCTGGCGAAGCGCACGCGCTCCTCGGGTCCCAAGGTTTTCAGCGCCGCATCAAATGCATCCGCGTTGTCGATGGGCACGAGCATGCGGTGCGGACCTTCAGGATCGGTCGCCCAGCGGTTGTAGCCGGGGTTGAGCGCGACCAGTTCATCGTAGCTGGTACCGGCTAATTTCGCGGCGATTTTCAAATCGATTTGCGAGCTGGTATCGATGAGCGCGAAGTAGGGTTCGTTGGGGATGACCGCGAATTCTATGCCGTAGCGTTCAGGCTCTGCCATCAAGCGCTTCAGAGCCAAGAGCTTGGGCACGTAGGCGCGCGTCTCGGCGGGCAGGCGCAAATGCCAAAAATCCGTCGGCTTGCCATTGGCGCGATTGAAATCCATTTCGCGCTGCACGCTGTTCTCGCCGACGTTGTACGCGGCGATGGCCAGCAGCCAATCGCCGTCGAACTGATCGTGCAGGGCCTGAAGATAATCCAGCGCCGCCCGGGTGGATTCGACCACGTCGCGCCGCCCGTCGAACCACCAATCTCGCTTCAAGCCAAAGCGACGGCCGGTGTCGGGAATGAATTGCCATAGGCCCGAGGCGCGGCTGCTCGAATAGGCAAATGGCTCATAGGCACTTTCCACCACCGGCAGCAAGGCAAATTCCAACGGCATCCCGCGCGCTTCCACCTCCGTGACGATGTGATAGAGATAACGCTGAGCGCGCTGAAATACGCGCTCGAGATAATCCGGATTGTGTTCGAACCAATTCAGTTGCACGTCGATCGCGGGCTCTTGCACCTCATCGAATGCGAAGCCGGCGCGCATGCGGTCGAACAGGTCGTCATAGTCCTCGCCGTTGTGATGCTGCCATTCGCGCGGCATGGTGAGGGAAGGGGTGGCGCCGATAATCGGTCCCGTATCGGCGGAAGCGATGGGCGACTGTTCCGCGGAGGGCGGCGGTAGCACCACCGGCTCGCGCGCAGGGCGCGCGGTCGGCTGATGCGCGCAGGCAGACAGCAACAAGGCAATGCAGCCGAGGAGGGGATGCGCTTTCAACGGAACCCGTCCTTCCACGCGCGCAGGATGCCGAAGACCTCGGCAGCCTCGTGGAGTTTCTTTCCGACATGCTTTTCAGCGGCAGCGCGAACGCTTGGTTTGTCGCAACGCAAAAATGGGTTCACGCGTATCTCTAGCCCTAGGGTGGAGGGCAGCGTGGGCTCGCCGGCCGCGCGTAGGCGAGTCACGCGCTCCTGGTATTCGACCGCCGCGGCGTTGCCGGGTTCCACCTCTAAGGCGAAGCGCAAGTTGGCGGCGGTGTATTCATGGCCGCAAAATACTTGGGTCTCGGGCGGCAGGTCCCGCAATCGGTTCAAGGAATCATTCATCTGTTTTGGCGTGCCCTCAAACATGCGACCACAGCCGGCACTGAACAGCGTATCTCCACAAAAGAGCGCGCCGTGCCCCCATAATGCGATGTGACTCACAGTATGCCCAGGCACTTGTAAAATCTCGAAGCTAAGTCCCAAGTCCGGTAAATCGCAGTGCTCCGATTCGCCCACACGGCAGGTTAGGTGGCCGATCCGCGGGTCGTCGGGTCCGATCACGGGTACTTCCCCAAGGCGCAGCAATTCAGGCACGCCGCCGATATGATCGGGATGGTGATGAGTGAGTAGCATGGCCGCCAGGGTAAGGTTGCGGCGTTTGAGTTCGGCGAGCACCGGCGCCGCTTCACCCGGATCCACGGCAACCACGTGGGCCGGCGCCTTCGGCGATTCGATGAGCCAGATATAATTGTCGGAAAATGCGCGCACCGGCCGCACGTTAAGATGCGATGCATGGATTGACATGGGCGGCGTATTTAACCTGTAACATTAGATCTTCGCTAGTGTTTTCACGAAGGAGCCTTGGTTGGAATCGACGGCTGACATGCCTCTGGGCGACTGGTTCAAGAGCCCCTTGGGGGCCCGTGTGCTGCGCGAGGAGGCCGCACTGGCGATGCTGGCGCTCGACACTGTTTTCGGCTTCGAGTTGCTGCAGGTGGGCGCCTGGGGGCCTTCCGATCATTTGCTCGACGGGGCGCGCACCCAGCACACCACGCTGCTGGCGCCTGAGGTTGCGCCGGGCGTCACGCTCTGTGCGCCGCTCGACACCCTGCCTTTCAAGTCCGATTCCATCGATGCCATCCTGTTGCCTCACACGCTCGAGTTGGTCGAAGACCCTTATGCCGTACTGCGGGAAGCGGAGCGCGTGCTGACGGGCGAGGGATGTCTCATGATTTGCGGCTTCAATCCCTTCAGCGGTTGGGGTGCGCGGCGGTTCTTTGGTCGCCGCTTCGGCCGCCCTGCATTTCCGCCCGGCACCCAGAGAATGCTGTCGGAGCGTCGCTTGCGCGACTGGGTTGCGCTGTTGGGTTTTGATGTCGACAGCGTGCATGGTTATCTGGGCTTTCTGCCGCTGAAAGGCCGCGCAGTCGATGTGCAACCGCGCCGCGCCTTGAGCGCCGGTGGCTACCTCCTCAAGGCGCGCAAGCGCGTCTCGACCTTGACGTTGATTCGGCCGCGGCGGCGCGTCAGACAGCGCGTGCTGGTGGGCGCCGCCGAGCCCACACACAAAGTACGCCCGTGACCGAAGTCGATATGTTTACCGACGGCGCTTGCCGCGGCAATCCCGGGCCGGGCGGTTGGGCGGCGCTGCTGGTTTGCGGCAAGGAACGCAAGGAAGTCTCGGGATCCGAAGATCCGACCACCAATAACCGAATGGAGCTGTCTGCGGCCATCGGCGGCTTGGGCGCCTTGAAGCGCCGCTGCTCGGTGAAGCTGTACACGGATTCGAAATACGTGCTTCAAGGCATCACGGAATGGTTGCCCAATTGGAAGGCACGAGGCTGGCGCACGGCTGCACGACAGCCGGTCAAAAATCAAGACTTGTGGCAATTATTGGACGCGGCCGCCGCGACTCAGGATATACAATGGATTTGGGTGAAAGGACATTCGGGACATGACGGCAATGAGTATGTCGATCGTCTGGCCAACGATGCCATTGATCGCATGTTGGCCGTGCGATAAATCTTAAAAATGCGCCAAATCGTTCTTGATACGGAGACCACGGGTCTCGAGGTTGAGCAGCACCATCGCATCATTGAAATCGGCTGCGTGGAGATCTTCAACCGGCGGCTGACCGGCCGATCCTTTCATCAGTACTTGAATCCCGAACGCGAGATCGACGAAGGCGCCGTGCAGGTGCACGGGTTGACGCGCGAGCGCTTGGCGAGCGAGCCTACCTTTTTGCACGTGCATCCCGCGTTGCTGGAATTTATCCGCGATGCCGAACTGATCATTCACAATGCGCCTTTCGACGTCGCGTTCTTGAACGCAGAACTCGCGCGCATCGATGTCGAGCATCGAGTGGCGGACCTGTGCCGGGTGCTGGATACGCTCGCACTCGCCAGGCAAATGCACCCCGGACAACGCAACAGCTTGGATGCGTTGTGCAAGCGATACTCGGTGGACAATTCACATCGCGAGTATCACGGGGCGCTGCTCGACGCGCGCATCCTCGCGGAAGTGTATTTGGCGATGACGGGCGGCCAGGGCAGCCTCACCTTGAGCGCCGAGTCCGATACGGTGCGCAGCGGCATCCATCAGGCCGCGCCGCTGCGATCTTTTACCGACATTCGCGTGGTCGTGATCAACGCCAATGAGGATGAATCGGCAGCCCATGAGCACATCCTTACGCTGCTCGACAAGACCTCGTCCGGCAAAACGGTGTGGCGAAGCTTGTGAAACTGCTCGTGACCGGCGCTGCCGGTTTTATCGGTTTCCACACGGCGCGCCTGTTGCTCGAGCGGGGCGACGAAGTCGTCGGACTCGACAATCTCAATGCCTATTACGATCCTGCGCTGAAACAGGCGCGCCTCGCCATTTTACAAGGCCACGAGCGATTTCGGTTCGTGAAGGCGGATCTTGCGGATCGCCCAATCATGGAATCCCTGTTTCATGCCGAGAAATTTCAGCGCGTGGTGCATTTGGCCGCCCAGGCGGGCGTGCGTTACTCGATCGAAAATCCGCATGCCTATGTGCAGAGCAACGTTGTGGGCTTCCTGCAAGTCATCGAAGGATGCCGGCACAACGGCGTCGAGCATCTCGTGTATGCATCGACCAGCTCGGTGTATGGCGCCAACACGCAGATGCCTTTCTCGGAGAAGCATGGGGTCGATCATCCCATCACCTTGTATGCCGCCACCAAGCGGTCAAACGAGCTGATGGCCCACAGCTATTCATCGCTTTTTGGGCTGCCTACCACGGGATTGCGGTTTTTCACGGTCTACGGCCCGTGGGGCCGGCCGGACATGGCGCTGTTTTTGTTCACCAGGAACATTCTCGCCGGTCTTCCCATCGATGTGTTCAACGAGGGTCATCACCAACGCGATTTCACCTATGTGGACGACATCGTCCAGGGCGTCGTTGCTGCAGTGGATCACGTGGCGGCACCGGATCCCAATTGGGATTCCGATCATCCCAATCCCAGCGCCAGCAATGCGCCGTTTCGGATTTATAATATCGGCAATCAAACGCCGGTGTCGCTGTTGCGCTACATCGACGTGCTGGAACAATGCTTGGGCCGAAAGGCGCAGAAAAATCTTTTGCCCATGCAGATCGGGGACTTGCCCGATACCTGGGCCGACGTGGAAGCGCTGGCACGGGATGTCGGCTATCGCCCGTCGACCGAATTGGAACAGGGTGTGAAGCAGTTCGTCGAGTGGTATCTTGAGTATTATCACCGCGACCTTGAGTTGAAACCGACATGAGCCAATTGAACTCATCTCTAGCCGCCTGGGGCGCGGTTGCCGCGCATGCCAAAGATTTCGCCAAGGTGCACGTGCGGGATTTGTCCGCGAGCGATCCTAAACGCTGGCAGAACTTGCACGTTGAACACGA
>JAXDQK010000042.1:0-4666 GCA_034667905.1 Gammaproteobacteria bacterium
TCACCGTGGCTGTATTGCCCTCCCCGAAAGTCTTGCGAATTGTCGTCTCGGCTATATTTGCGGGCTCGGATCCCACGGATCCGAATGCGCATCCGAGAGTGTCGAGAAGGGCGCGCTTGGCCGAGGCGATAACGTCAGCGGGCAGAGCTTCATATTTGATGGAAAGTGCGAATTCGGCAAATTTCTGCTCAAGCGTCGCTTTCTGTCGATCTCCCTCGCCAGCGGCAAGCGCTGAACCGACGAAGCGATAACCGTCGGACCGAACGCTCTCCACAAGGAGACTCGCGGAAACGGCAGTTGCGGATCGCGCCAGAAATTCACGACGTTCCATGAAAGTCTCCACTATGGAATTGCTGCAACGGCACCGATCAGTAAGCGCCGGTTAGTAAGACCGCCAACGCGAGTAAGGGCTTGAACGAAATCGCGATAAGCCTGATGGGGGTAAGATTCAGAAATTGATAATGGGCCGCGCCGTCAAGCAGGAATGCAAAAAGCCAAAAGCACACCCCCATGTCCCGACATCCCCAAGTATGAGCGAGCGCTACGGCTTTAGAAAGCTCAATATGTCGGCTTCGGGTCCAAACTCGGAAGCGGTGAGCCATTCGCCGACCGTCCGCTCTACCCTGCATGTCCGAAGTGCGGCAATCGGGCTTTTGACCCTGCGCCGGGAACTAATATTGTTGATCAGCAGGGTTTAGTTAGGTGCGGAAAATGCGGTTACGTCTGCCCGTCGAGTGAGTTTATGAAACCCGTTGATGATGCCAACGACAAGGCCGCCACCTGAGGCGGCCTCGTGGTTTAAGGAAAACTATGAATGACCTCAATCAGGCCGACGATAGCGGCATTGAAGGCATCCAAGTCTTCGGCCGGAATCCAGTACTCTAGATGATCGGCCACCCGCTTCCTGTACATCATAGGGTTCAATGAAGCTCTGTCTCACCCTGAAGCGGGTTACGTGCCCTGAACCGCTTGCGGGGACGTCCCAATTACGGGCGATTTTCACGGCATAGTCTTCGGTCAATACGGGATAGAAAATTGGTTGCTCCGGCAGGCGCGGAGGAAACGCCCGCATGCCGGTCCCCCGGATGAGCTCAAGTTCGTTTGGCCCCACTGGTCGCCAAAGGATGACGGTCTTATTGCACTGTCATTGAACCCGCATACCCTTAAAGGGGGTTCATGCGACGGACATTGACAATCTCGATTGCGTTAGATGGCCCGGTCATTAGGCACCCTATGCGAGACGCTTGCGGGAAAACCACTCGCGGGCGTCGCCGCGGAAAAGTAGCATCACAGAGATTAGGTGTCCGGCATATCCCGCATACCAGAAGATAGCCGAGATGGGATTGAGAAACTGGAGGCGCTCCGCGTTATCCCAGAACACGCTCGGGATACCGATCAACACCACGATGAGACTGATCCATCGTGCCCAATTCTGTCGCTTACGGGCAACAAGCCAAATCCAAACTAACTGCGCCACAATGGATACGAAGAATAAAATGAGAAAGCCATTCGCATATCGCTCGTAGTTCCTTGCGAGCATAGCCGGGTTCGTGATGGCTGATGCCAAACCGGCGGCGATCGCCGCCCAAGCGAGCCGCTCGTACCAGACAACACTCTGCGGGCGCGTCACTGCGTCCGCATGATTCAAACCCTCGATTGTCATACAGCTGACGCGCCCCGCCCCAGATATGTTGCAACGCCACCAGATAGCAGCAGATGCCGGCAGGAACAACCTAAAGGAGACTGACGCGCGTGTCTGCTATGGGTCAAACTGAGAAGAACTCAATGTGAGCAGATGTCTTCCGGGTTGCCACTGGAAGCGGACATTGCCCAATGCAGTCGGCATGTCTCAAAGGTGCCACTTCCGGACTCATGCACCGCAGCAGAGTGCCGCCAGTCGATCACCTTGTGGGCATTGGAGAGCTACTCGGGCAACCCCGCTTTCCGAAGGCCCTCAATGAACAACTTCGCCCTTGCCAGTCCGCCCCAAGCGATCAACGGAGATATTGTAAAGGCGGGATCAAGCTCAAGCACACGCATCGCCGCCTCACGCGCCTCAGCATCGCGTCCGAGATGGGCGAAAGCGGACGCGAGACAGCGGTAAGCTACCGGAAGGGAAGGGTTGTGGCGCTGAGCTTTCTTCCCTGCCACGATGGCTTCGTCAAAGCGACCGAGCTCGATAAAGGCCAACCCCATCAGCGCAAACGTGTTGTGAAGCCGCGGGTCGACCGGGCTCATGCGAATGGCACGTTCAAGGCTTCGGAGCGCTTCCTCCCACAGCCCCGCAATTCTATAGACCTGGCCTCTGCTGTGCCATGCCTGAAACGAATTTGGGTTGAGCGCAACCGCCCGATTAACCAATTCGATCTCGCTTTCACAATCGCCGACGATGAACGCAGTGATGGTGCTGGCCATCGCTAAGATGTCCGGATCACCATCGTCGATGCTTAAAGCCAACCGAGCAAGCCGAACTGCTTCCTCGGCCTCGAATTGACGATCGCTCGCATAGCCCCAAACGGCGTTTTGCATGTGACAGGCACCTGCCAGTGCGGCGACCAAGCCGAACCGAGGGTCCAGCTCCAAAGCGCGATGAGCCAACCTGATTGTCTCGGCCACCCCTTCGCGGGTCGCTAGGTAAAACTGCGGCAGAGCACGGAGATAGAAATCATAGGCTGTGAGGTTCTCCGGCCGCCGCCGCGTCGCCAATGCAATTTCTGTTTGAAGCAATTTCGGCTGGACGGCTGTGACAACCGAGACCGTCACTTCGTCCTGGAGGGCGAATACATCCGTCAGGTTGCGCTCGAACCTGTCCACCCAGATGTGCGCGCCGGTCACCGCATCAATCAACTGCCCCGTGATGCGAACTTTCCCCGCTGCCTTGCGCACGGACCCCTCAAGCACATAGCGTACGCCAAGCCTGCGTCCGACCTCCTTGATATCGACCGCTCTGGCCTTGAACGTGAAACTCGAGTTGCGAGCGATCACGAACAGCGATTTGAACCGAGAGAGCGCGGTGATGATCTCCTCAACCATTCCATCCGCGAAGTATTCCTGCTCGGGATCGCCCGACATGTTCTGGAACGGGAGGACGGCGATGGATGGCTTGTCCGGGAGTGACGGGGCTGCACTGAGCCTATCGATCAGCGCGCCATGCACTCCCGCGCGTACAGCAAATGCGCGGACCGGCTTGGCGATGTTCTTAAGTTGCTGTTCGCCCCGGTCCTCGAAGCCAGCGTCCAGCTTGGCTTCGACTTCGCTATAAACCTTTTCGGAAATCAGGATGCCGCCCGGATCGGCGACCCCTTCTAGCCGGACGGCGATGTTGATCCCATCGCCGAATAGATCGCCGTCAGCCCCGACGATAACCTCGCCGAGATTGACTCCAATGCGCAGCTTAAGGGAGCTTCGACCTGATGCGATGCTTTCCTGTATCTCCACCGCGCATCGCACCGCAGCCGACGGACTTGCGAACTCGGCGAGTGCGCCATCACCCGTTGTCTTGATGAGCCGCCCTTCGTGGCGAGAGAGGCTAGGCTCGATCAATTCTCGCTTGAGCCGCTCGAACTCGGCATAGGTAGCTTCTTCAGCGCGTTGCATCAACGCGGAGTAGCCGACCACGTCAGCGGCCAAGATCGCCGCTAGTCGCCTTTGAACCCGCTGCTCGGTCACAGCGCCCTCCAAACGGCCAGACTAACCACGTCGCTGGGACAAGGAGGAACCTAGCACTTTGTTGCGCACCTGTGAGCGGTAATCGCAGGGACCCGATTGCCTCAAGTGGCATCTTCCCGGGCCTGTGGCACATGAACGTGCGTCAACTCGGGAGGTCCGAGTTGGGTCATTTCCGGACTTCGGCGGACGCAGTTGCGAGGTCCGCTTTACCCTCGATGAACGGACATCGTCAGGCCGACCCGGCAGGTCCGAAACGTGCCAACAACGGAAGTGTCCTTTGACAGTCTGGCGTCTAGTTGAAGCCCCTGACCTTGCTGTCCTTCTTCCACAGCGCCTCGTCGTATTCAGCTTCCGATAGCAGCCACTTCAATTCGTCGTGGTCTTGCCGCCGCGCATGGACACGAGCTTTTCCTCACGAAATCGGAGAATGAGCCAAGCGGTCTCATCGAAACCGTCTGCGAGCTTTCCCTCGTGAGAATACACGATCTGAGCAGCTTCCGACTTCGACGGCGGTCCCAGCGCCGTGATTACCTCCTGACGCGACATACCTAAATGCAGCTTGCCGTCGAAGAGGAGGGGCGAGAACTTTTCCGGGATGATGGCGCAATCGGTCGAGGTGTCGGTGTCTTTCTCGGTGAGCTCTTCAACGATCTCTGTGACGCGATGGTCCGGGCCGCCCATCTCTCCGCTGGACACGACCCATAATCGATGCTGCGCGCGCCTATAACACAGCCAATAGATGCTACCTCCAGCGTCGCCCTGGTGTTGGATGGTCCCTTCGCCCACGGCTTCGCGGACCGCGCCGAGCGGCGTCTCCTCGAAGCGGCCGGCGAATGCGCCTAGCGAAAAGCGGGTCGCCAATCTCTTCACGACCGTCGGCGGCACGCGCTCGAGAGCATGTTCGTCGAGTGGGGGCGGCGGTGTCTGCGCGGAGCAGTCGCCCGCGGGGATCGCGAAAAGGAGAAGCAGCAAGAACAGCGTCTTTCGGCCATCAACT
>JAXDQK010000043.1:0-3331 GCA_034667905.1 Gammaproteobacteria bacterium
CGGCCTTGACGGCCTTCCGCTTGCAACAAGTAAAGCGACGCTCGGTGAGCCCTTGACCGGCTACACGTTCGAGGGGTTCAAAAATGCCGACGGTTCGGTCGGCACCCGCAATCTGCTTGGGATCACCACCACGGTGCAATGCGTGTCGGGCGTGGTCGAGCACGCCGTTCGCCGCGTCCGCGACGAGCTATTGCCGAAATATCCAAACGTCGACGATATCGTCTCGCTCGAGCACATCTACGGCTGTGGGGTTGCGATCGACGCTCCGGTCGCGGACATCCCGATCCGGACGCTGCGCAACATCAGCCTCAATCCGAATTTCGGCGGCACCACCATGGTCGTCAGCCTTGGCTGCGAGAAGCTGCAGCCGGAGCGGCTGCTGCCGATGCGCGTCCCGGCCACCGCGGGGCCGGGCGGCGACGCTTACGGTCTCGTGACCTTGCAGGATCCGTCGCATGTCGGGTTCGAGGCGATGATCAGTTCGATCATGCAGATGGCGGAAGTCCATCTGCGAAAACTCGACGCGCGGCGCCGCGAGACCTGTCCGGCCTCCGCCCTCGTCGTCGGCATGCAATGCGGCGGCAGCGATGCCTTTTCCGGGGTAACCGCCAACCCGACGCTCGGATTTGCCAGCGATCTATTGGTGCGGGCCGGTGCGACCGTGATGTTCTCCGAGAATACCGAAGTCCGCGACGGGATCGCGCAGTTGACGGCGCGCGCCGCCAATGCCGACGTGGCGCGCAGCATCATCGCCGAACTCGGCTGGTACGACCGCTATCTCGAACGCGGCGAAGTCGATCGCAGCGCCAACACGACGCCCGGCAACAAGAAGGGCGGCCTGTCGAACATCGTCGAGAAGGCGATGGGTTCGATCATCAAATCCGGCAGCGCGCCGATCTCAGGCGTCGTTCGGCCCGGCGACCGGGCGCTGCAGAAGGGGCTGCTCTATGCCGCGACGCCGGCCAGCGATTTTGTCTGCGGCACACTGCAACTCGCCGCCGGCATGAACCTGCACGTGTTCACGACCGGACGCGGCACGCCTTACGGACTTGCCGCCGTTCCCGTCATCAAGGTCGCGACCCGCAGCGAGCTTGCCCGCCGCTGGCACGATTTGATGGACGTCGATACCGGGCGGATCGCGACCGGCGAGACCAGCATCGAGCAAATGGGCTGGGAGCTGTTCCAGATGTATCTCGACGTCGCCAGCGGCCGGCGGCGTACCTGGACCGAAAAGTGGCGACTGCATAATTCGCTGGCGCTGTTCAACCCGGCGCCGATCACGTGATCGGAACCGCCACTTCCTTGCGGCCGCGTCGCTGGTCGAGCACGACGATCGCGACGCCGCTCCCGGCGATGACGGCAATGCCGGTGAGGGCGAGAGCATTCGGCAACTCGCCCCAGACGACCAGGCCCGACATCACGCCCCACAGCGCCAGGCAGTAGAAGAAGGGCGCCACAGAGGCGGTCCGGCCGAGCCGATAGGCGAGCAGCAGGCCGGAATGTCCCAAGGCAAGGAACAATCCGGCGAGGCCGAGAAACAAAAGATGGCGACCGGTCGGGGCCACCCAGGTCTCGATACCGAGCGACATCGCGCCTCCCGCCACCGTCACCATCAGCAGGGTGGCAAAGATTACCACGGTCACCGGAATGCGGCTGGGCACGCCGCGCCCGACGAGATCGCGCGCCGCGGCCAATAGCGCGGCCGCAAAGACAAGCAGTGTGGCGGAAGAAACCCCATTTGTTTTGGGCTGCACCACCATCAAGGTGCCCGCAATACCCACAAGTGCCAGAGCAAGACGCGCCGGGCCGATCCGCTCGCGCAGAAAAATCGCCGCGCCGAGGATGAGAATTAATGGTGCGGTCTGCATGATCGCGACCACATCCGCAATCGGCATGCGGGCGAGCGCCACGACGTAGCAGAGCGTGGCCAGCGTCTCTCCAGCCGCCCGCAGCAGCGTGCGCAGATTGAGGAGCCCGGAAATCGCGCCCCATTCCGCCCGCACGCCAACCAGAATCGCGCAGGCGAAACTCGCGGCGAGGCCACGCAGAAGAAGCACCTCGAAGGGCGGCAGATCCTCGATGACAATCTTCATGAAACTGTCGCCGACCACAAAGGCGGCGGTTGCGGCCGTCATCGCGACGATACCGCCGAGATCAGAAGCTTCTTTGCGCATCGGGCTTGCGTGCGCGAGATTTATTTGAAGGTCAAGCCGTGTGCGCGAACGATAGAGCCAATCTATGCTCCCAACGCCTTGTTCCCTTTCGAGGACTTTCTTACGGAACTCACAAAATTGCTGACGACCGCAGAGGGATCGTTTCGTCGCGATACCAGGCTCAAGGTCGACTTCGGGGGGTTAGGCCCCATGAGCGGCTTGTAAGTCACGCCATGCATATTGATCCTCTGGATCGAGGACGGAACAAAGAAGATTCCAAGGCCGGCGGCGACAAGGTTTAAGGCGGATGCCAGGCGTGGTGATTCCTGTCCAAATTTGGGGCTGAATCCAGCCGCACGGCAAGCAATGATGGTGGAGGCATACAGTCCGAAGCCATCCTTGCGGCCGTAGACGATGAAGGTCTCGTTCGCGAGCGTCTTCACGGCGATTGGACCATTTGCAGGTTGAGCCAAAGGGTGTTCGGACGGAAGGGCAACGACCAGTGGGTCGTGCAGCAGGGGCAAGTTGACCAGCCCAGGGGCGCGTGGGGTCCACAAGAAGGCAACATCGACGCGTCCACCGCGGACGAGATCGATGAGTTCGCTGCTCAGGCGCTCCTCGAGGGTGAAATTCACATCCGGAAACGCCCGCCTGAATTCGTGCATCACTCGCGGCACGAGAGGGACGAATGGTCCCGTCGGTGTAACACCGACACAAATTCGGCCCCTCTCGCCCCTGGCGGTGCTTTTGGTTGCTTCGACTGCATTCTCCATCCCCGCAAGCACTTGAGCGGCCTCGCGCCGGAAGGAGTTACCCGCTTCCGTCAACTCGACTCCACGCGGCCTGCGTATGAACAGTCGCACGTCGAGCTCTCTTTCAATGGTCTTGATCAGGCGGCTGAGCGGCGGCTGTTGGATGCCGAGCTTCTCCGCGGCACGGGTAATGTGTCCTTCCTCCGCAACTGCCATAAAATAACGGAGTTGGCGCAAATCCATGACATACCTCATGGGGTATGGATTTAGAACTATTCATAGCATAGCAGGATGGGTGCGCCGGGAGTAGTTTGTTGTTGGGAAGCCGACAGACTAGGGGGTCGTCATGAATCGCCTGCTCGCGCTCTTTGTCACCGGCCTCACTCTTTTGCTTTCCGCAGCGGCGTGGGCCGATTACCCCTCAAA
>JAXDQK010000044.1:0-2913 GCA_034667905.1 Gammaproteobacteria bacterium
GGTCGGGCGGCAAGCCCTGGTATTGCCAGGCCACGCCGATGATCGGGATGTTGATGTTCGGAAAAATATCGACCGGCATGCGCAGTGCGGCGAGCGTGCCGATGATGAGAATGAGAAATGCCGCCACGATAAACGTATAGGGCCGGCTAAGCGCGATGCGGACTATGGCGAGCATGTGGGCACCGGAAAGCTAATTGGATTCTTACACCGGATGCTTGGACGAAAGCACCTGCGCACCATCCGGCCCTCACGAAGTCCTTGGGGAGCTATCCACATGGTGTACAAGTCCTTGGGCCGCCCGGATTGCTGCGACGGCGGCCGCTTCAGGCTTTCATGCGGAAAGAATTTCGTAACGTAAGACACTCTCGCAACCCCGCTCCTCGCGATGCTTAAGGGGGACGAGGATGGGGCCGCCGGATATTGGCTTGATTGCACGAGCCGTTGCGCTTATTACATTTGAAATAGTCAGCCCCGGAAGGGCAGCCGAAGCCTCGTCGGGTGTGTCCTTCACATCGACCACCGCCTGCTGGGCATTGCGGGCCTGTCTGTATGGCGCCAACATTGAACCAGCCTCGAATACTGCTACCGGCGGAGAATGGCGGAGTAGTTTGCGATGCGGCGCAATACTATTGCTTTACGGGGACGGCCCGCCGCCACGAAGCGGTGGCGTACGACGAAAAGGATCGAGATGAACCTGTTTGAGAATCTGGTGTTGCTATTGTTCATCGCGGCCGTGCTGTTGGCGGCCTCGCGACGTCTGGGCCTTCCCTACCCCACGTTGTTGTGCCTGGCGGGAGTCGGCGCCGCGTTCTTGCCGTTCGCCTCCACGGTGGGTCTCGACCCACACATCGCGCTGGCAGTTTTCATAGCGCCGGCGCTGCTCGACGCTGCATTCGATACCGCACCGAGGGACCTAAAGCGCCTTTGGGTCCCGCTGTTGATCCTGGCAGTGGGCGCCGTCATTGCCACAACCGCCGTAGTCGCCTATATCGGCTGGCGCTATGCCGGGATGCCGCTCTCGGCCGCCGTTGCGCTCGGCGCTATCGTGGCCCCACCGGACGCGGTGGCAAGCACGGCCGTGCTCGGGCAAACCGCTTTACCTCGGCGCAGCTCACTCATCATCCGCGGAGAGAGTCTCCTGAACGATGCCGCGGCGCTCCTCATCTTCGGAACTGCGGTGGCGATTTCCGCGCAAACGTCGATCGCGGATAATCTGGTACGGCTCGGGCTCGCCGTACCGGGCGGCATTTTGTTCGGTATCGCAATGGGACTCTTCGTTGTCTCCATCGCCAGATTTTTTGTCGGCGCACAATCGAACATCATCATGCAATTTACCGGCACCTTCGGAGTCTGGCTGTTGGCAGATCGCTTGCAGGTCTCGCCGGTTCTGGCCGTGGTCGCCGACGCCATGATCATCGCGTATTTCCTGCCTAGCAGAGTCTCGGCGCGCGACCGCGTGCAGTCTTATGCCGTGTGGGCCGCGGTGGTGTTTGTACTGAATGTGCTCGCCTTCTTGCTCATGGGACTGCAGACGCGAGCCATTTTGAGCCAAGTTGCCACCGACCAGGTATGGCCCGCGCTGCGTTTCGCGGGTTTGATCCTGCTCGCGGTCATGGCAGTGCGTTTCGTGGTGGTGTTTGCCTACTACGCCGTGGCGGTTGTGGTATGGCGGCTGAGCAAACCGGAGTGGATCCCCAATCCTCCGAAGTGGAAATCCGCGCTGATACTGGCGTGGTGCGGCAATCGCGGCCTGTTGACGCTCGCCGCCTCGTTGGCGTTGTCAGTGGACTTTCCGCAGCGCCCGCTGATTATTCTGAGCGCCATGGCGGTGGTGCTCGGCACGCTTACAGTTCAGGGGCTCACCCTAAAACCGCTGATTCGATGGCTCAAGATTCAGGGGTCTGACCGTGAGTTCATCGAGGAGTTGCGCCGCACGCGTATCCGCCTGTTGCAGGCAGGTCTGGATGCTCTGGACACGGAAGCGGCGCCGGTGCGGGACAATCTTAAGCGGCAGCTGCAGGAGGCCATCGAAGTCACGCAATCCAAACTCGATCCTCAGTCGCCCACGAAATTTGATGCGGCCCTCGCCCGCGCCATCGCCGCCGAGCGGCTCGCGCTCCATGGTCTGCGGGGCCGAGGAGAAATCCAAGACGACGTGTATCAGCGATTGGAGGAAGAATTGGATTGGCTGGAGCTAGCCGCGTTGCCGAGCCGCGACCTGGAAGTGCTAAACACCTAAGAGTCCAGCGCATTCCATGTCGATGCGCATACTTGAAATTCGGCCGAAATCAACCGCAGCCCTCGTCCACCCTCGCAGGCAACGCACTCAGAAGGTATAGCCAACGCTTACGCCGAACGTCGCCGGCCTCTCGGGATATCGATCAATAGTGTCTTGGCCGGCGACGACGTTGGTCCAGTAGTATCTGTTGGTAATATTTTTCCCCCAAAGCATCGCCTTCCACCCACTCTGAGACGCGAGGCCGAGCTGCGCATCGAGCAACCCGTAGGCGTCGATATTGTAGTCCGCCGTCCCGCCCACGATGGCGTTGGTCTTGCTCCGATAAGTCAGCTGAGCACTGATGAACGCGCTGATACCTTGCATAACAGGGTACTCATAACGAACATTTCCTCCATACTGCTGCGACGGCGTGAAGGGAATAGCCGATCCTGCGAAATTGGCGACGAGCCCACCTGCATTCACCCCAGAATATTGATCGATCTTTGAATCAATATACGTCGCTGCCAGGCCGACGCTCAATCCGCGCGCCGGCAGAGCATTGATTTCCACTTCGGCGCCTTGGATATGCGATTTGGGAATGTTGACGATTACATCGATGATTCCAAAGGTAGGATCGATGCGCTTGCTCCGCAGCTGCTTGTTGGTGTAGTCCATATAGAACAGCGCGCCGTTGA
>JAXDQK010000045.1:0-3987 GCA_034667905.1 Gammaproteobacteria bacterium
GCTCTGGCTGCAATGTGATTTGCGAGATGTTCAGCGTCCTCGCCTACTCCCCAGAGAAATGCTGACTTCACCTTGTGCATGCGCGGCAGACCAAGGAAGTAAAGGCCAGGCACTCCCGTCACTCCGCGCCGCGGCTTTGGCACCCCTTGCTTATCGAACACAGGACAATCTATCCATCCGAAATCGTAGCGATATCCTGTCGCCCAAATCACGGTCGTAATCTTTGCGTCCCGCAGGTCCAGCGTGTCAACCTCAGGCAATGCTTTCGGCGTTTGGCGTAGATATGGGTCGAAGCCGTTCTCGGCTGGCACACTAATTCCCTTCCCTTCGATGAAGTCATCGATTGTTCGAACAAACTGTACAAACGTGTCATCGCCAACCTTCAGATTGGCATTTAGATCGCCAGCAATGCGCAGCCTGCCATCGCTGACATCCAGCAGGCTGCCGAGCAGCGTCACTCCTTGGCTCGCGATCTGACGGAGATCGACGGTGTAGCCACTCCGCGCACCGGTTATCAATGGTGCCTTGAAATTACGCCACTCCGGCGGCATGCGATCGCCGGTCATATCGGTCATGCCAGTCTCTTCGATCCACCAGCCGACATCTTGCCCTCTATAGCGACGCGGCCATCTCCGAAGTCGGCGGATAGCGTAGAACACCTCTCGTCCACCGTCGCGAAGATCCTCTACGATCTGACACCCGGAGCCGCCCGATCCGACAACAAGCACGCTGCCAGGCGGTAGATCAGAAGGCCGAGTGTAGCGGTTCGCCGTGACTTGATGTGTCGCGCAGGGAAACGATCCGCTGCATGGCGGAACTGACGGAAGCTGATAAGGTCCGGTCGCAACGACCACATTCGCTGCTTCCATCATCTGTTGCCCCGCCTGCACAACAAATCGTCCCTGATCCGTCGGGCGCACCGACGTAACCGCAACTCCGCAGCGGAGCGGAGCAGCAATCCTCACGGCGTAGTCCATGACAAAACGCGCGACACCTTCTCGCGCCATGAAACTGTGCGGCGCGTCCCCCGAATAAGCATTGCCAGGCAGACGAAGCATCGAGTTGGTAAACTGAAAAGCGAGCGAATCCCAGCGTTCACTAAGCCAGCGTTCGGCCACCCGACCACGTTCGAGCACGACATGCTGTCGTCCGACCCGCGTCAGGTGATAGCTCATGGCGAGGCCAGCCTGACCGCCGCCGATGACAATTGTCTCAATGCTCTCCGGCATGGCGCCGAACCGTGAATTGAAGAAAAATCCGGTGAACGCAAAAAGCTATGGGAGCCCCTTCTCCCATGAGTATAGAACGAAGGGAAATGTAGTGTTATCGCAAAGCCGCCAGACACTGTCGACGAGGGGCAGTGAGTATCCTACCAGTCCGGTGCGCTGACCACTGCCGCTTGTGGCAACATGGCGTCAGTTATTGCGCGCGGCTAGATGTCCGAAGTTGGATGTGAACCGGAAGTGACCGGCTCACAGCCAGAGTGACTCGATTGATGGACTCCGCGCCGCTTTGGTTTGGTGCAAAAATCAAGAATTTCACACCGCGTGGTTTCAGCTGATCTCCTAGTATGCCCGCCCGGACTTCTCACCCGGGCGGGGTTTTTTCATTGTCCTAATTTGAAATACTAATTGGGACAGCCACCGTCGGCGGCGCATGAGCCCGCATCGATCCTGCAGCATGCGTGTGCGTCCCTAGCGGCTTTGCTGCAAGCTAATCAGCTTCGACGCATCGGTGGCTGGCTTCAGCAACCACTCCCGCAACGCGGTGATCTCCGGGCAATCGGCAGTGCCCTCCGGCGCCACGAGAAAATTGCTTCCCTTGCCCCAGGCAATCCCGGCAAGGGAAACGTTGCGAAAACCTTCGGGATGATCGGTGCCGTCCACGATCGCCACATCGATCTTGCCCTCGATCAGATCAGCCAGCCCAGCCGGTTGGTAAACGCGGACGGTAAGCAAAAGCGACACACCCGCTGAACGGCGAAATTCATCGATCACCGGCAACAGGCCCTGCGGGCCGTTCAGCGGCAGCCCGGCGCGAACCCCGAGGCGCATCACGACCGCAGGATGGGCCGGGTCAAGCGCGGCGGTCGCCGTCGTCAGCCGTTCGAAGGCATCGCGCGCTGCCCGCGCATAGGATCGGCCGATGTCGGTCAAGACAAGTCGGTTGTGGACGCGCTTGAACAGCTCGACACCGAGCAAGTCCTCAAGCGCCCTGACCTGCTGTCCAATGGCGCCTGCGGTGACATGGAGCTCCAGCGCTGCCCGCTGGAAGCTGCGGTGCCTGGCCGCAGCCTCGAATGACCGGAGCGCGTTTAGTGGGGGCAATAGGTAGGTCATGCTCAAACCGTGCGTTTGCTCGCTGCAGTATGGCGCAGTTAGGCTGCGTTCGACACGTAGAATTTCTGCGTTGCTTTGGCGCCGGCTTTAGCAGTTTGATGCCGCCGAGGAGGAACACAGCATGAGCGCAGACGACTTGACGCTTCTGGAGCGTCGCAAGATCGAGGGCAAGGTATTGATCCCCATGGTGCAGGCGTTTCAGCGCGCAATCGGCAAGGAGCGCGCCAATGAGATCGCGCGTGAGGTGATCCTGGAGTTCGCGCGCGCCTCCGGTGCCGGTTGGGCCGGCCAGTTCGGGAGCGGTCTCGCCGGGCTGGAGGGAGTCGTCGACGTCTGGGCCGGCGGCGGGAGCTTGGAGTTCGCTGATCGGAAGCGATCGAGCGATTCGCTCAGCTTCAACGTAACACGCTGCCAATATGCGGAATTCTATCAGTCGCTTGGGCTCGCGGAACTCGGCTTCCTGTTTCACTGCAACCGCGACTTCGCGGTACTCGAAACCTTCAGCCCCGATGTGTCGTTGACCCGTACTCAGACCATCATGCAGGGCGCCAGTCACTGCGATTTCCGATTCCAACAGCGGAAGTAGCCGGCGGCCGAAGCGACCTCGCTCGAGGCCGATGCGGCCAAGGGCGATCAGAAGCTGAACGAAGTGCTGTTCTTCAAGCGTGGATAAAGGGCGAACTACAGCCGCCGAAATTGCAGTGAGGCCGCCTCAGTTAGCGGCCGCTTTCATTTCGAATGTCGCATGTTGGCACCTTTGAGACATGCCGACCGGTGCTGCCTATGTCTGTTCATAGGGGAAGACCAGAAGTGACCGACGCGCGGTCAAAATAGCGCTTTTGACCCCAGACCAGCAATTCCCCTCGGAAAAATTTCAGTCGGGCCTGCTCGATAACTGAAGTTTCTGCTAGGCTCGCCTCCGCTTGCGTGATCCGCTACGACTAGAGAGCCCGTGCGCGAGAGATTGCCGAGGGAGTGAAACGTCGTGCGAGCGTTCTCCGCGACCAGAGGACTCGGAGGTTTTCGTGGCGCCCAAGACCTACAAGTCTTTTCACTATAAGGCGAAAACCGCTTGGAGTTCGGCGCGGCGCGGTATTCTTCTGGCTGCGGAAAGACCGAACATCGTTGTCGGCAGCCCGCCGGAGTTCAAAGGCGAACCGGGCATCTGGGCGCCCGAAGAACTGCTCGTTGGCTCGCTCAATACGTGCATGATGCTGACATTCCTCACGCTCGCTCAAGCCCAAGGCCTGATCCCGACCGGATATGAAAGCGAAGCCGAAGGTCTGCTTGAGAATGTTGAGGGGAAATATCACATCACCGAAGTCACGGTCCGCCCTCGTGTCACCCTCAAGAGCGAAGCCGAACTCGAGCCTGCTCGCAAAACCATGGAAGGCGTCGAAGCCCATTGCTTCATCGCAAATTCCATCAACGCGAGGGTCACGCTCACCCCGGAGTTTGTCGTTGCTCCCCCGCAAACCTGAAGACGGCGAAGGCGATGGGGCTGATGATCGCCGAGTCGCTCCTTTGCGCGCGCCGACGAGGTGATCGAATAAATCATTGTAACGGCTAATGCGCTATTCGCTGCAGTGCATGAGTCAGGTTCTGGCACCTTTGCGACATGCAGGCCTGCGAGAATGTCTGTTCATCG
>JAXDQK010000046.1:0-103182 GCA_034667905.1 Gammaproteobacteria bacterium
GGCGTTGCGCGGCTTGACCGTGGAGCCCGCCACGGCCGGCGCCGTGCGCCTTGCATCCGCTCCCTCTCCCGGCCAACGCGGCTCACGCGGATTACTCAGACAGGCTCCGAGGCGATGAGTCTTTATCATACCGCTCAACACATCGAGGCCTCGGCGCTCGGTCAAACCATCCGCGAATCGACGTGGCTGTTTCCCGCAATTGAGTCGACGCATTTGTTGGCGCTTGCCTTGCTTGGCGGCTCGGTGCTGATCCTTTCTTTGTCGGTTCTGGGAATCGGCCTCAAGACGTCACCGGCCGAGATATACAAGAGCGCGCATCGCTACATGAACGGAGCCGTCATCGTGCTGCTGTTGACGGGAATATTGCTGGGAATTTCCGAGCCGGTGAAGCTCTACGGGCGCCAGGCCTTTTGGGTGAAAATGATTTCGTTGGGCATCGCGTTGGCGGTAACGTACTTGGCCTTCAATCCGCTCATCAAGCGCGGCGCCTCAGGTGCCGGTGTGCGCAGCGTGACGGCATTGACGATGGCGGCATGGCTGATGGTCGCCATGGCGGGCCGATGGATTGGATTCTCTTAAATAAGCTTCGTACTCGGGAGTTTTTTCCATGCACACAGTTCGGGTCTTCATCGGCTTCACCGCCGGCCTAGCCTTCCTCGGCGGCGGGGACGTGAGCCTGGCGCAGGAGAGTGCTCAAAGCGCGAACGGCGAGACGGTTTTTGCCAACCGCTGCAAGTCGTGTCACGACCCAGCCGTGGAACGCGCTCCTAGCCGCGCCGAGCTCGCGTTTCGCACACCCGGGGATGTCGTCACGGCTTTGACCACCGGGGTGATGGCACCCATGGGGAAAGATCTATCGCGGCCCGAGATCGAAGCGGTCGCCCTTTTCGTGGCACCCGGTCAGCTGGGAAGCGTGGGCGCAGACCAACTGTGTACGAGCAACGCCCCTATTAAAGCCAGCGCTTCAGATTGGCCCACGCTGGGGCCGGATGAGAATTCCAGCCGCTTTCAGCCAAACCCCGGGCTTCGTGCGGCTGAGGTCCCGCGGCTGAAGCTTAAGTGGGCCTTTTCCATGGCGGGCGGCGGCCAGCCGATCGTGGTCGGTGATTGGTTGTTCATCACCAACCGCGGCGGTAAGTTCTATGCCTTGGACGCCAAGTCCGGTTGCGTGCATTGGGCCATCGAGGACGCCTCGTCGCGCACCACACCCATGGTAGTCCGATCAGATATTTCACCCAGTGGCTGGGCCACCTTCGTCGGTGTCGGTAAGCGCGTGGTGCGGGCGTTCGATGCCCAGACGGGCAAGGAAATCTGGCACAGCGAGTCGCTGGAAAATCACATGGCCTCGAACATCACGGGTACTCCGGTGGTATCGGGAGATCAGATCTTCGTGCCGATTTCCTCGGGCGAAGAAGTCGTCGCCATGCAGCCCAATTATTCGTGCTGCACTTTCCGTGGAAGCCTCGTAGCGCTGGACCTGAAGACCGGCCAGAAGCAATGGCAGACTTATATGATTACCGAGCCGCTTAGGTTCACTCGTAAGAATGCCAATGACGTGCAGATGCAAGGGCCGGCAGGGGCGCCCGTATGGGCTTCACCGACGGTCGATGCAAAACGAGGTTTGGTGTACGTCGTTACGGGCGACAGCTACACCGATGCAGCCACCGCAGGCGATGATGCGATCATGGCGTTGGACATGAAGAGCGGCAAAGTGCGTTGGAGAAATCAGGTCACCACGCAGGATAATTTCATCGTCGGCTGCAGCGGCCCCATGAAAGTTGCCAACTGCCCCTCGCCCACGGGCCCCGACTTCGACTTCGGCGCCACGCCCGTGCGGGTTGTGCGCGGCGCCAAGCAGATCCTCATTGCCGCTCAAAAGTCAGGCGTCGTCTACGGCATTGACCCGCTGAACGGCCATACCCTGTGGAAAACGCAGGTGGGCGCCGGCTCCCCGCTGGGCGGCGTTGAATGGGGCATCGGGGCTGATGGCAAATACGTCTTCGTGCCTGTTTCCGACATTGGTGAGATTTTCGACGAAATCGGCGTCGCCGCAGGCGCACCGCCCTCGCATGCGTATAAATCCCCGGGCAAGCCCGGCTTATCTGCACTGGATCCTTTCACGGGCAAAGTAGCGTGGTATACGCCTGCCCCGATCGCGCCTTGCCACTACGCGGGGGATCGATCGAAGGACTACGCCAAGGGTGCCTGCGTGCGCGCGCAGTCGGCGGCGCCTGCCGTGATGCCGGGCATCGTATTTTCCGGAACCCTGGATGGATGGTTTAGGGCCTACGATGCCTCGAACGGAAAGGTCGTGTGGGAATTCAGCACCACGGCCCAAACGTATGCCACGGTGAACGGCAATCAAGCCCAACCCGGCGGCGGCCTGGACGGCATGGGACCGACCATCGCCGGAGGTATGGTCTACACGATGTCGGGGTTCAACGGCGCCGCGCGAACCGGCAGCAACGGAATCAATGTGTTATTGGCCTTTTCAGTGGACGGCAAGTAGCCGCGCCCGCTATTCGAGGCAGACGACCAGTTTCGCGGAGTGAGTGCGCCAATTGATGGGGATCACGAAGGAGCGCGCGTGCGGGGTCGTGACCTTTTCTAAATCGTGGGCGATCACGACGGGGACCGAAATGACGAAATTCTTGCCGAAATCTCGACGTGCATTTCCGGAAATGGTGTTGGCCACCTCGCCTACCAAATCCTTGATATTTTCGTCGCTGGTGTCGGTTTCCTGCATGCGCATCAGCAGGACGGTGAGCATGCCGCGCGGCGCGGTAAAGTACACGATGCCTTTGCGCGCACCGGTTATGCCGATCACGCCGGTATATTCGTAGGCGCCGGGCTTGCCGTCGGTGACGAGATAAGGCGATCCGACCGTGGCTGACTGCTGTGCCGAGGTTTCGAAGTAATTTGTCGTTCCCTCGATAAAGGTGCGGATTTCTGCTTCTTTGAACATCTCAAATCTCCGACAGCAGCTCTTCCAACGCGTCGTTGAGCTGGCGATCGGTAAACGGCTTGCAGAGAAATCCGTTCGCACCCTTTTCAATCGCTTCCACCGCCGTCGCTTTGTCGGCCAGGGCGGAAACGACCAAAATCAACACGTTGGAATTGATGGCAATCAATTCCTCAACGCATTGTATGCCGTCCATTTCCGGCATAGTCAAATCCATCGTCACGACGTCGGGCTGCGTGCGGCGGAACATCTCTACTGCAGCGCGACCGTTGCTGGCCGCGCCGACTACTTCCAGGCGGTCGATTTGCTGAGAACGCTCGATGCGCCTCCGGATGATGTTGGAATCATCGACGATCATCAACTTCAGGGAAGTCTTCGGGGCGGCCGCACTATCCATTACGCCGCTTCCGTATTCCCCGCGCGCTTAGCCGGCGGCAGGCTCAGGGTAAGTCGCGTAAATTTTCCGGGCACGGTGGCCACGGAAACTTTTCCGCCGATCTGCTGCATGAGTCCGGCCATCAAATTCATTCCTACACCGCGTCCGGCGTCCTTGGTCGCAATCTCAACAGTAGAAAATCCCGGTTGAAAGAGCAACGAAAATACTTGCTTCGCATCCAAAGTGGCGGCCCGCTCCGGTGTAATAAAGCCCTTCTTCAACGCCGCTTCCTTGATTCTGTCGGTGGACAGGCCCTGCCCGTCATCCTCGGCGATAAGCTTATACCCGGCATCGCCCAGTTCCTGGAATATCAGCTTCAGCTGGCCCTGCGGCGGCTTACCGGCGGATTGACGATCCGCGGTGGATTCGATGCCATGCACAATGGAATTTCGTACCGCTTGGACGGCGATGTCCTTGACGATCCGCCGATATTCATCCGGCACCGTATCGAAGCCCATGCACTGTAGAGAGGCCTCCTTATTGTTTTCGGTGGCCACCCGTGTCGTCAATTGCTGCAGCATCGAGGGCACGCTGCTGTCGGGCTTGGACACGATTTCCGGCCCGCCCTGCTCGATGACCGCGGTAGCGGTATGCGAATCCTCGGCGCTTCGGCTCGCCGCCACGTGCAGCCGCGCGAGGCGCGATACCAGGTCCCCGACCGATTGGAGGTGGGTGAGCAAGTCATCCAGCTTGATGACGAGGGGCAGAAAGTCATTTCCGGACAGGTCCGCTTTTTCGCGCAGGTTCTTCAAGTCATCCTCGAAGGAATGCGCGCGGCTTTCGATCGAGGACAATCCCAAGGCGGCGGCCTCGCCCTTGACCGAGTGCACTTGACGGAAAAGCGTGTCGAGTTTCTTGCGGAACGCGCTTTCCTCGCGCGCCGGCTCTCGCAACACCGCGTTAATCATCTTCATGGCGGCATTCGAATCGTTCAAAAAGGAAGCCAGTTGCGCCGGATCGACGTGCAAGATTCCCAGCAAAGTATCCACCTGCGCCTGAGCCTGGGTTTGAGAGGACTGAAGCTCGCGCGCAAGGTCCACGCGGGCGCTGACATCCGACACCGACACCAAGACGTGCGTGATCTTGCCGTCGACTCGCACCCGATGGAAGTCGAATTGCAAATAGCGGGTGGAAACCTCGCCCCGCCCGCTGTCCACGTTGATTTCAACCTCGCCGAGCGGGTTGATGGTTTTGACCAGGTTTTCCTTGGTGCGCTCGGACCACAGCACGCCGACAAACTTCAACGCGGTGGACAAGGTCTTTTCCGAGACGATGTTTTTGAGCAATTTCTCGAATGGCAGCCCTGCGAAATCGTTGCGCTGAAATAATGATTCCAGAGCGCTCGAATAGGAGGCGCCGATCACAAGGTTTTCATCGAGCAAGAACAATCCGTCTTTGACGGTGCGCAAGATATCCGCGGTTTGCTGACGCGCTTCGCGCAGCGAGGCTTCCTGCCGCTTGCGCGCCAGCAGCAAAATCGTCACCAATGCGGCCAGCACCACCGCGATGAGCAGGCCCGTGAGCATGACCAGCCGCAGCTCGGTCGCCGACCTGGCGTTGGCTGCCTGCAAATCGGCAACGATGGCCGTCAGCTCATTGTCGATCAGCGGTATGAGGCGCTTGCTGGCGCGCGATGCGACCGTAACGTCACGTTCCAATTGCTTGCCGACATCATTGAGGGCGGTGCCGGTTGATTCATTGTCCTGGTATGGGACGCCTTTGAACTTCAAGATGGGTTCGAGCGATTCCTGTTCCTTGGCCCACAGTTCGCGCAATGCCGCTGCATGCCTTCCTGCAATCGGCTCGCCCTTGGCGCCGGTATCGCCGGCCAGTGCGAACCAGCTCGCCGGGCGCGGCGCATTCATGTCGTGCAGACCGGCGTCAAGCTTGGCGGCGGCATCGCGCAGCTGATCGAGGGATTCTTGAATATAGCCCCGGTTGGTCAAGCGATCGTGCATCGAATCGAGCGATGCATGGATGACCGCAGGATTGCGTTGCTGCTGGCCGACGAATTTGAGCGTCACGGTGCTGGAAGCCAGTTCACTCGCGAGTTCCAACCCCGGGATCAGCACGATTGCAACGAAACTGACGGCCAGGATGACCACGAGCACCACAAGGCCGCCGGCGGAGAAGCGCGGCGCCAACGCGCTGAGGAATCGAAGGTTCATGAATCAAGTGCTCCGCTGAGGTTTGCTGGTTTTTCGGGCGATCAATTCCGCGCGCAAGACGTCCAAGGCATCCAGAAACTCGGCCGCGGAGGCGTATCGATCTTTAGGATTTTTCGCCAACAGCCGGTCGATAATGGGCTGGTAAGCTGCCAAGTTCTCGGGCAGGCGGGGAACGGGGGCCGAGCGGTGGGCCGCGAGGATATCCGGCAGGCTCTTGCCCATGAATGGCAACGTGCCGCAGAGCATTTCGTACAGAACCACTCCCAGGCTGTATAGATCGCCTCTGGCGTCCGGATCCCGGTCATCAATCTGTTCCGGGCACACATAATAAGGTGTGCCCGTGCAATCACCGCCGCGCGCCAGGTCCGTCGGCAAGAACTGGGTTCTGGCGGAGCCGAAATCGATCAGCACCAAGCGATTCTCGTTGGTCAGCATCAGGTTGGAGGGCTTCAGATCGCGATGCACCACCCGAGCCGCATGCACAATCTGCAAGGCTTCGCCGATCTGATGCGCGTAGTTGACCGCGTCGGCCTCGCTGACTGGGTGTTTCAAGCGTTCGCGCAAGCTTCCGCAAGGAAAGTATTCCAGCGCCAGGTATAGATAATCATCCGTAGTGCCGAAATCGAGCACGTTCGCTATGGATCGGTGATTTAGCTTGGATAGGATCTCGCATTCCTTCTTGAAGCGCTCGCGATCGGCCTCCGTGACCAGATGATCTCCCTTGACCGCCTCGATTTTCAAAGCCACCGGCTGGGGGAAATCGTTATTCCGCGCCAAATAGACGCTGGCTGCGCTCGATTGCGCGATCTTCTTCATCATCGTGTAACCGGCCACTTCCGGCTGCCGCCAGCGATCCACCGCCGTGTTGGTGGCGCCGGCACCACTGGGAGGCGGTTGGACCAGCGGCTGCAGGGCGCTGCAAAGTTCGCCGACGATGACCGAATGAATAGGCCAGTAGTCGCTTGCCCCCAGCTTCATCGCACGCGCCGCGCTGCGCTCATTGCCGCCGCGTGCAAAAACAAACACGGGCAAGCCGGGCACCTGCTCGTGCAGGCGCTTGAGGGATGCCATGGCAGCTGTGGCCGCATCCGGCGGAGTAAATTCCACGATGAACATCACGGCTACGTAAGCGCGCAGGCGCTCGATTGAAATGGCATCGAAGCCTGCGCGCGTAACCGTATCGGCATCGATTTTCGGCATCGCGCGACGCACCAGGCCCGCTAGCCGCAATCTTAGCTCGAGTTCATCGTGCACGATGAGACAAAGAACCGTTCCCCGCCCATGCTCGCCCGCGACCGGCGGTGCAAGGGCAGTGGTCGTTATAGTCGTCGACGGGGTGGCGGCTGTTTGGATGTTCATCTTGCCGCCATGCTATTTGGGCACGCGGTAAACGATGCGCACTTGCGTGCCGACTGCGACCGCTTTGCCGCCCTGCACAACGGGCTGATAGCGCAAATGGCTTACGGCCCTGATCGCCGATGCTTCAAACACCTTGGTTGGGGCGGCATTCAGCGCCTTCACGTTTGTGACCGAACCATCGGTCCCAATGGTATAGCCGATTTCCACCCAGCCCTCGACGCCAGTCTGCAGTGCGCGTAGGGGATATTGAACATCGAGCTTGTTCAGTCGCGTCAGGGACTGTTCGGGCATCTGCAGCATCCCGGCGCCCGCCGCCTTCCGCTGTCGAATTCGATCATTCAGCGCATCCAAATCCGAGGAGGCCCCAATACTGGCAGCGACTTGCGCCAGAGCATCGGATTTGTCCATGTCCCCGGCATCCAACGACGCACGCGCACGTTCGATAATCTGTCCCTGCACGGCCGCGCTGATCGCCCCCAGTCCGCTGTTCTTGGGGTCCGCCGCTCGCAACTGGTTTACATAAAACAAGGCACTGTCATTGTCCGGCTCGGTCAGCTTGCCCTGGGCGAGCCGTGATTGAGCCAACTCGAGATACTGCGGTGTCTCGGGCTTTTGCGAGGCTTGCTGATTGCGTGCGAGAGTCAGCTCTCGCTGTACGCTGTTTACGGAGCCTTGAGATGCACCCATGACTCGCATCTCCGTCAGGATTCGATCGACATCGTTGAAATTACGCTGTTGAATTGCCGCCCGCCCCATCTGCACCAGCCTCTTCGACAACTCCTGCGCTTGCGCCTGCAGCGCCGGGCCGCCGGCGCCGGCTTGCTTCGCCTGATCGAGATAGAAGACCGCACTATCGCCCTTGGGATCGATCAAATGATCTTGCTGGATCCGCGTATCGACCAGCTTGAGCAGGCGCACGGCCTCGACGTCATCGCGTCGTCGATGAACTTCGTCGCGAAGTTGGGCGATTTTTGCCGGAGAAAGGGATTTACTGCGCGCCGCTTCGTCGATGAGCTGCACGGCGCGGTCGAAGTTTTGCGCATTCATTGCCGCCAGAATCTGCGCCGGGCCCAATTCGGCGCGCACGCTGGCGATTTTCTCATCGAGTGCAGAAAGGCGTCGATCGCTGGCGTCGATGCTGCGAGCGGTTTCCAGCGATTGTAGTGCGACATCGAACTTTCGGTCTTCGAGAGCGGACTGCACTCTCGCGATGAGGATTTCGGACAAGCGTTGCAAGCCTTGTCGCGCCTCGCCGTTCTCGGGGTTAATGCTCAGAACCTCGCGGTAGAGGGCCAAAGCACTCCCCTGTACGGGATCGATGTAATGCCGATCGAGTATGGCTTGCTGCGCCTTCTCGATGAGCACATCCACCTTTTCATCAACCTCTGCAGCTTTGACGGCAGCGGGCGCCGACGTGCCGACATGGGCCGGCGCGGGTGCCGCGGCAGCGGCAGGCTTGACGTCGCTTGAGCCGTGACGCATCAGAAGGAACGTCAGCACCGCGGCGGCCAGTACGCCGCCAATGACGGCAGGCACCAGCCACGGTTTTTTGGGGGAATCTTGTATGGGCGCAATTACGGCGGTCCCATCGCCCAGCAATGACAAGCGAGAATTCACTTCTTCGTGAGCGCTGTCTAGCGCAGCGGCTAACACGCTGCCGACGATGGGTAGCCCTACATGGGCAACGACTTGCCGATGTTGAATCGGAAGCGCCCAAGCGGCATCGCTCGCCGCATCATCCAGCGCCACAATCGCGAATCGCGATGAATGCAGATGCAAGCGCGACAGTACGTCGGCCGGATCGGGGTGATTGCGCGCGTCCCACAAGATGATGGCGGCTTGCCCGGACGGCGCAGAGCTGATCAATTCCTCCACGGAATCAAGCTGTTTGAGGCTCAACGCGCTATTTAAGTCCGCGCCGACCTGCGGCCACAGCGACTCATCGCCCGTCACCAAAAGCACGGGGAGTTTCTGTTTTTTGACCGATTGGGCTGCCTGACGCTCGGGGTGGTCCGGCGCAGCAACCTCAGGTTTTCTTAGACTTGTCGGCATCGTTGTAATCCCATATCGCGATCGCCATTGGATCAGTTTGCTGCACTGCGATCACATTCGCGTACTACGAATGCTTTGTATTTGGCTTAACACAATAAGGTTCCGGCAAAACAGGGCTTTCCGACATGCTTTGGGTCACATTTGTCCGCGCCCGAGAAGCCCGAATCAGGGTGGAGGTCGGGGCAAACATGAAAGATGAGAACTGCTTCGCAAAGCGCACCGGTTGCGGTGCACGATTTCGCGCCGATGCCGTTGATCCATCGATATCCAGCCCCGCGTAGGGTACGCGAATCATCGCCGCGGAGGCGTCGTTGTTTCGGCTCTGCGTAGCAGAGTACTTGACGAAAACTTCAAGTTATCGTTAGTGTCGATGCGTGCCCAACACCACCGTTCACCTCGACACGCATGCCGCGGCCACGCTGCGCTACATCCGATCCTCCATGGAGGGCGCGGTGCTGCTGGCGGTACCGGGCTCCGCCGGCATTGTGCTGGGAGCCATCGGCCTCCTCGCTGCGGCGTTGTGTTTAGCACCCGGCTTGCATAAGTACTGGTTGAGCATTTGGTTGGGCGCCGCGTTGATCGGCGCAATTGTCGGCAGTACCTTGATCGTGCGGGAATCGTCGCTGCGCGACTTGCGGCTCGCCGGCACTCCGCTGCTGAAGTTCGTTTTGTGCCTCTCGCCCTCCCTCGGCGCCGGCCTGGTCATGACAGCGGTGCATTGGTTTGGCGGCAACTTGCATGCGATCCCCGGCACCTGGCTGCTCATGTATGGCTGCGCACTGGTCACCGCCAGCGCCGCAACCACCCGAATCATTGCCGCGCTCGGTGCTTTTTTCATTCTCTTCGGCTTGGCCGCATTGCTGCTGCCAAACGATTTGCAAATACCGATGCTCGGGGCCGGCTTCGGCGGCCTGCATATTGTTTTTGGGTTCCTAATTGGACGCATGAGCCATGGCCGCGAAATCTAACCCTCGTACCGGGATTCAATCTCCCCAGAAGCGCCCGAAGCTCGCCGCCGTGCCCGCCCCGCCGCGCGACAACAACACCGCCACATTCGACCGGCTGGTGTACGAGCGGGTCAGGTTGGGTATCATGAGCGCGCTCGCCGTGCGCGAAGAACTCACTTTCAATGAGCTTAAAGCCCTGTTCGATGTGAGTGACGGCAACTTGAGCGCGCACGCTCGCAAGCTGGAAGAGGCCAAATACTTGACCTGCACCAAGTCGTTCGAGCAGCGCCGTCCAAAAACCATCTATCGCCTCACGGCGCTGGGAAAAAATGCCTTGAATCGATATCTGGACCACGTTGAAGCGGTGATTAGGGCAACCCGCCGCATGTGATTTTTTTGGGCCTTCAACTTTGCGCTTTAGAGAACTTTACCATGCACATCGCAATTATCATGGACGGCAACGGGAGGTGGGCGTCGCAACGCGGGCTTCCGCGCACGGCAGGTCACCGCGCCGGCGCTAAGGCCGTGGACAAAGTCGTCGAGGCCGCGGCCCGCACGGGAATCGACACGCTAAGCCTGTACGCCTTCTCGGCCGACAACTGGCAGCGACCGAGAGCCGAGGTTGGCGCGCTTTTCACGCTTCTGCGCCGGTACCTGTTGACTCAGACCCCGCGTTGCCTGGAAAAATCCATTCGAATCAACGTCGTGGGTCGGCGCGACCGCTTAGGCTCAGCCGTGCTGCGCACCATTGAGCACAGCGAGCGCAGTACCGCGCATTGCGCTGGAATGAACTTGCGGATCGCCGTCGATTACTCGGCGCAACATTCAATGCTCGAGAGTTGCCGGCTTATGGCTGCGGAAGGCCGGAGTGACCGCGCGCGGTTCCAGGAACACCTCGCCGCCATCGATCATTCCGTGACCGTACCGGCAAACGTGGACCTGCTGATTCGAACCGGCGGCGAAAAGCGCTTGAGCGATTTTCTGCTGTGGGAATGCGCCTACGCCGAACTCTATTTTGTGGACAGCTTCTGGCCGGATTTCGATGGCGCGGCCTTTGCGCTGGCCCTCGAAGAGTATGGGAAACGCGAGCGGCGATATGGGAAACTGAGCACTTCGGAGCAGCATGCCGCACGTGCGAGTCATGGCTAGCGTCGGGAGAACCCATGCGCGGACGGCAGCATTCACTGCTTTGGATTTTGCCTGTGACGGCTGCGGCATTTGCCCCGCTCACCGCACGTGCCGATAACTTCGGCGGCGTTCGCTTCGACAAGCAAAGGGACCAATTGTTCATCACCATGCTCTATCGGGGCACGAACCCCAATCATACGTTCTCAGTAAAGTGGGGAGAGTGCCAGACCGAACCGAGCGCGAACGTGACGGCCGAAGTGTTGGACGATCAATTCGACGATCCGGAGGAGCAAGATTTCACGAAGACGTTCGCTGTCAGCCTGCGCGATCTGCCTTGCCCGCGCCCGGTAACCCTTACCTTGAGGACCGCACCGCGCTTTTTCTACACGCTAACGATTCCTAAATAGGCTCGCGCCGTATCGCACTCAAATGCGTGTGCTGCTCGCCGAGGATGACACTATGATTGCCCAGGGCCTGCAGACGGCACTTCGGCAAAATGGATTTGCCGTCGATTGGATGCAGGACGGCCGTAGTGCCGCCGGCGCATTGCAAACTTCCGCCTTCGACGTCGTGCTGCTCGACCTCGGATTGCCGCATCGAGACGGCATCGAAGTATTGCGGGAGCTACGCAAGCGCGGCGACCCGACGCCGGTCATCATTCTCACGGCGCGCGATGAAATCCAGGACCGAATCGCAGGGCTTGATGCAGGCGCCGATGACTATATCGTCAAGCCATTCGATCTTGACGAGGTCACCGCCCGCATTCGCTCGGTGCTGCGCCGAGCCGCAGGACGCGGCGATCCCAGCATTCAGCACGGCGAGTTGCGCCTCGATCCGGTGGCGCGCACGGTTGAACGCGGCGGCCTACCCGTCTCGCTATCGGCCCATGAATTTTCCGTTCTGGAAGCGCTGCTGCAGCGTCCCGGTGCCGTGTTATCCCGCTCGCAGATCGAGGACCGCCTGTACGGGTGGGACGAACAAATCGGCAGCAATGCGGTCGAGGTCTACATCCACGGCCTGCGCCGCAAGCTCGGAAGCGATGCGATCCGCACCTTGCGCGGCGTCGGCTATTACATCCCGAAAGCATGAGATCGATACGCGCTCGGCTCTTGATCGCTCTGATCATCCTGGTCGCACTCATCTCGCTGTTGGCCGCAGCGGTCACCTACCGGCGCGTGCTGAGCGAAACCTCCGTGCTATTCGATTATCAACTGAGACAAATGGCCTTGTCGTTGCGCAGCCAAATTTCCTTGGGACCGCGAATGCTCGAGCTACCGCCCGATCAAGGAGACGCTGATTTTGTGGTGCAAATCTGGGATATGTTCGGCGCGCACATCTATTCGTCTCGGCCGGGATTGCCGATGATCAAGCAAACCGTACTCGGCTATGCGGACCTCTCGTTGCGCGGAGAACGCTGGCGAGCCTATGGACTGCAAACCGCCGATGGCGTGATTCAAATTGCACAGCCGGTGCGGGTGCGCGAAAGCTTGGCGCGGGCCGCGGCGGAACACGTCGTAATACCGCTGCTCCTATTGCTGCCCATCATGATCGGTGCCGTGACGTGGATCGTAAGGAGCGGCCTCGCGCCACTGCGCTACGTCACTAGCGAAGTGCAAAGGCGCGACGTACGCACCTTGACGGCGCTGCAGGCGGATAACTTGCCGGTGGAAATCGAACCATTGGTGAACGAATTGAACCGGCTTTTGGAGCGGCTGCAGCGAGCCTTTTCCGCTCAGCGTGACTTCATCGCGGATGCAGCACACGAATTGCGCTCGCCCTTGACGGCGCTGCGCCTGCAGCTTCAATTGCTCGACCGCGCGCCCGACGAGGCGGCCCGCCAGGAAGCGCGTGCGCGCCTGGGCGCGGCAGTCGAACGGGCCATCCACTTGATTGAACAGCTGCTGGCCTTGGCGCGCAGCGAACCCGAAGGCGTAACCTTGGATGAGGAACTCGTGGATTTAGGCAGCGTTGCGGCCGAGGGCGTGAAGGATACGCACGAGCTGGCGATGTCTCGCAACATCGATCTGGGCCTCGAGGCGGAGCCCGCTGTCCTCATCCGGGGCAATCGTGAAGCTCTTCGGGTTTTGGTGCGAAATTTGGTCGACAATGCCGTGCGCTACACGCCACCTCATGGAACTGTGCAAGTGCGTTGCAGATCCTGCGCGACGCACGCAATCCTAGAGGTCATCGATTCAGGTCCGGGAATTGCGCTGAGCGATCAAGAGCGTGTGTTCGACCGCTTCTATCGCCGCGCTGCGGCGCAGGAAAGCGGCACCGGTCTCGGACTCGCCATCGTCAAGTCTATTGCCGAGCGCCATGGGGCGCTCGTCAGCCTGGGCGAGGCCCCCGGCGGCGGTCTCCTGGTCACTGTGAGCTTTCCTCGAGCGTCTTAAGACTCCCTTAAGGAAAGCATGTGAAGGTGTTATCAGAGCAAACGCTCCCGATTAACGTTTCACACGCATAGGAGATCATATGCAACTTCGCAATACCACGCTGGTATGGTCGGCAGCGGGCCTGCTTGCCGTCGGTACCGCTGCGGGCTTGTCAGCCCCAACTGTATTACACGCCGGCGCATCCGCTTCGACTAGCGCCGGCGCATCCGCTTCGACTAGCGCCGCGGCTCCAGTGCCCATGATTACCGCGCCGAATTACCGCGCGATCGTGGCGCGCAACCAGGCTGCCGTCGTCGGGATCACAACCGCCGGTCCTATGAATACTTCCGGTCCTGGCGACGAGGGCAACCCTTTCGGACAGTTCTTCCGTGGCATGCCCATGCCGCGGCAGCACGGTGTTCAGCATGCTCAAGGTTCTGGATTTCTGATTTCCTCGGACGGGCTGCTTCTGACCAATGCACATGTCGTGGACGGTGCCAAAGAGGTCACCGTTAAGCTCTCGGACCATCGCGAGTTCAAAGCCAAGGTTTTAGGCGCGGATAAAAGCAGCGACATTGCAGTGCTGAAAATCGACGGCCACGATTTACCGAGCGTTAGCTTGGGAGATTCCGATCAGCTTGGGGTCGGCGACTACGTGCTTGCCATTGGCGAGCCCTTTGGCCTCGAAGAAACTGCCACCGCCGGCATTGTCAGCGCCAAGGGCAGATCACTGCCCGGCGACGGCTATGTGCCCTTCATCCAAACGGATGCGGCGGTCAATCCGGGCAACTCCGGCGGCCCTCTGTTCGATGCGGGCGGCACGGTCGTCGGGATCAATTCCCAGATCTATAGCAGTTCGGGCGGCTATCAAGGCGTATCGTTTGCCATTCCCATCAATCTGGCGGTGCAAGTCAAAGATCAGATCGTCAAGACCGGCAAAGTTGTGCACGCGCGATTGGGTGTCGAGGTGCAACCGCTCAACCAATCCCTTGCGGAGTCTTTCAAGTTGAAGAGTCCCAATGGCGCGCTCGTGGCAAAAGTCGTGCCTGACAGCGCGGCCGCGCAGGCGGGCGTTAAGGTGGGCGATGTGATCCTCAAGCTCAATGGCACGCCGGTGCTCGATGCCGCCCAGCTGTCCCAACGTGTCGGTGTGGCGACTCCTGGCGATAAGGCTGCGCTCGAGATCTGGCGCGACGGCAAGACCCTATCGTTGACAGCCACTATTGGCAGCGCGGCAAAGTTGGCCTCAGCCGATGAACCCGCCGGCGATTCGGCGCCGGCTAAACTGGGGTTGGCTTTGCGTCCTCTGAACGCGGAAGAACGTCAGCAAGCCGGCGTTCCCGGCGGTCTGGTGGTCGAGGACGCCCAGGGCCGCGCCGCCGAAGCCGGCATCCAGCCGGGCGATGTCGTGCTATCGGTCGATGGCACAGCGGTACAGAGTGTCGAGCAACTGCGTAAGATGGTGCAGCAGCACGACAAGCAGATCGCGTTGCTCATACAACGCGGTGATGCGCGCCTGTTCGTTCCGGTGACATTGGGCTAGTATTTCTTTCATACGGACTGGCCGGTACGCCTACGCGTACCGGCCAGTCCGCCGCAGGATCCCTTACGTGGTGATCCCTTACGCGAAGGAACCCTTGCGTGGATGGTGCGACAGTTTGGGACGCCAATTGGGCCTGGAGTCTGCCGCTGATCGTCATCACGGTCATCTTTCACGTCATCGGCCTCGTGCTGCTCAATGAACAAGTCCTTCGAGCCCGGCGCTTCTTGCATGGCGGACGCGGCTTTCTCGCTACATTCTCTGTCGTGTTGGGCACAGCGACCCTGATCGCAATCCTGCTGCATGCCCTCGAGGCAGGAATGTGGGCGGGTCTGTATGTGCTCCTCGGAGCATTGCCTGACGGCAGATCGGCGCTATTGTTCTCGCTGAGCGCGATCACGACTTATGCCCACGAGCATTTCGACCTGGCAGCCCGTTGGCGGCTGATGGGCTCGCTCGAGGCGCTGGACGGAATGATCCTGTTTGGCCTGACCACCGCCTTTCTTTACGGAATGATCCGGGAACTGCTTCACGATCGCCCTGGTCAACATCGCTAGCACCTTGCAATTTGGCCTTTGGGCTCTAATGATGGTTTGATGATTCGCTTAAAGGGGGCGAGCAATGGCGACGGGTTGGGCAAAAGAAGGCGCAGTGCAGGAACAGATCGATGCAACGGTCACGGACGCGATCAGGCTGGCGCAAAGCCGCTTACCTCAGGGACCGAGCTTGAGCCATTGCGCCGAATGCGGGGCTGAGATCCCCCGAGCCCGCCAAGAGGCGGTTGCGGGCGTTCGGTTGTGCGTTTCCTGTCAGGACGCCTCCGATCGCGAACTTGTACGCTCCAGCGGATATAACCGCCGCGGCAGCAAAGATAGCCAGCTGCGTTAAGATCGCAGGCAAAGCTCATTCAAACAAGCTTCAGATCCAGCAAAGACGTGTCCTGAAAAATTCGCGAACTTTGTAGAGCCGAAAGATCCCAAAGCGAACGGAACATGCCGCCTAAGACGGCCCGATAATCGTTGAGTACCGGATAGTCACGATCTTGAAACAGGGTGCCGCGTGCCAATCTCTGCTGCTCGCCGGCAATGGTTCCACCTCGAATCGAGCCGCCCAGTACCCAGTATACGGTGCCGTGGCCGTGGTCAGTTCCGCGGTTGCCGTTTTCGCGGAAAGTCCGGCCGAACTCCGACAACACGACAACGACGGTATTCTTCCACTCGGGCCCGAGCGATTGCGAGAAAACTTGCAGGCCCCGGGCCAGGCTTCCCAGATTCGTTGCCAGCGCTCCCTGCGCGCCTCCTTCGGCAACATGCGTATCCCAACCGCCAATGTCTATGAATCCAATCCGATATCGATCACGCATCAGTCGGCCCATGCGCTCGGCCTCGAGCTCGAAGCCTTTGGTATTGATGGCGCTGCGATTGGCCACATTCATTTCATCCGCGAACTCCTGCGCTACTTCGTGACGCAACTCGAGCCCATTGTTCACTGCGGCCGCGAGATGATGGCCGGCGTACATGTCGCTGAGTATCCGTGCTTGACGTTCATCGAACGGCGGCTTGCCAAGATTCTTGAGCGATAGGTTTGGCACGGTGGCTGCTCCCTCGAAGGCAAGCGGCAACGCATCGGTAAAGGCAATGGAGGAATTCACGCCCAAGGGGCCCACCAAAGTTTCGCAGAGGCGGCCGAGAAAGCCGGAGCGATAGTTACGCGAGCCGCCGGTCGGTTGACCTAGTTCGATACTGTCTTGTGTTTCGAAGTGGCTGCGCGACAAATCATCGGTCCCCGCGAATGGCACAAAGGCAATCTGGCGCTGCGAGTACATGGCTCCCAGCGATTCACGCACCGCAGGTGCCAGTGCCCAATCGGCATCGAGCGCCAGCGCTCCGGTCTTGGACGAGGCGTCCGGTGCGGCAATCGCGATGTTGGGTCGCGCTTCGTAATAGAACGGTGTCGAATACGGGATCAACAAATTGCTGGAATCGTAGCCGCCGCGTAGAAAGACCAATAGAAAGCGCGCTCCCTCGCTCGGCGCGGCGTACAGCCGCCCGGAGACACGCGTGCTGAGCAGCGCGGCCGCACCCAAGGTCAGGACCTGACGGCGAGTCACTTGCTTGGATTCACTCATAGCTAAAATCCGGTGACGAAAGCAAAAACGTGTTCCATTCCTGCTGGGAATTTGCGCCGTTGAGCGCCGCCTTGGTGCGCGTGCTCAGAAGCGGCTCCAGCGCCTCGAAGTACAACCGAGTCGATAACTGCGGGAAACTCGGCGCGCTCACGCCGCCCTCCTCGGCCTCGAACAGCCCGGCGTTCCCGACGCCGATGGCACGGGCGATTTCGAATCGACGGCTCATTTGCCCTGAACTCGCCCAGTTCAGTTCCGTTAGGGGGTAGCCGTCGGGAGTTTGGCGGCCATAAGGCGTCTCCGCGAGACCATTGAGCCAACTCAAGATCGGCCGCGCATTGCTGATGGCTTTGCCGTCGTACGCGAAGCGTACGGCCGAGATCACGAAACGCATGGGATCCTTGAATTTGCCGCCCAGAGAGGCATTTAATTCAGGGGACAAGAACAGCGCGCGAAGAACAGCGCCTATATCGCCGTTGGTCCGCATGAAGATCTTCGCCAAGCGCTCGACCAGCACCGCCGGGGGATTATCGGCCACGAAGTAGGAGGCCAATTCGCGCGATATGAATCGAGCGCACGCGGGTTGCGACGCGATCAGGCTGACAGCCTCCTCCACTTCACCGAAGCCCTTGCTTTCGATGCGCCGTCCCAGAACGGTCTTGCTGCCGAAGTCGTGCCGAGCGGGATTGAATTCAAAGGCGCCGCGACGGATATAGAATTGCTGCAACGCAGGTTTAAGACGGGGCGCGTCGCCGACATTCACACCGACTCCGGTAAGAACCCGCGCGAGTTCCTGGACATCCTGCTGCGAATAGCCGCCGCCCACACCCAGCGTATGCAACTCCAACAGCTCTCGCGCATAATTTTCGTTGATATGGCCCGCTGCGTTTCGGTTATTGTCCAGATATTGCAGCATCGCCGGATGTTCGAGCGTTGCCATCACGAGGTCCTTGAAATGCCCGAACACCCGCGGTCGGATGGCGCTGTCCGCATAGTCCCCGACCAGCCAGCGCAACCTAGCCTTGGATTGCGACACGCTGAAGTGGTTGAGCCAGAACCAAGTCATTTGCTCTTGCAACTGCGCGGGCGAATACACGGCATGTAGCAACTGGCTTCGGATGGCTTCGTAAGCAAGTCCATTACCCCGCTCGCTCAAGAGCTTGCGGGCCTGCTGCTTGTCTTTGCCGTCCGGCATCGCGTTGATGATCTTGTCCTCTGCATTGGCCGCGGCGAGCGCCTGCGCAGGATCCGGACGGGCAGTTTCAATCGCTGAAACCTGTGCTGCAATGGGTGCCGGCAAGACTCCCCTGGCGGGCTGAAGTTGCGTCTCGAGAAATCTGCTTCGGCCCAACAGGCGATATTCGGCCACGCTCGCGGTATTGAGGCCAAAGGATGCGCGCTCGAGCCACAGCACATCCTGACGATGCAGAGCGCCTCGTGGCGCCTCGGCCTGACGCAGGTCGGAGCTGACGCAGCCGGCGAGTAGAAGCGCAACACTCAGGGCGATGCGTATTGGCATAGACGGGGAACGGCTCGCGCCCAATCGCGTTGACAAGCTTTAAGGCGGCTGTTTTTTGCCGGAGGCCTTGTTTGTCTTCTTGGCCGCGTTCTTTGCTTTGACAGCTGACGTACGGGTGTCTTTTTTCGCGCCGACCTTTTTGCCGACCTTTTTGATGGACAAGCGCTCCCCCGGATCGAGTGACTCCACCAGCTTTACAAATTTCGTCACCAACAATTTGATGTCTTTCTCGCGGCTACCCGTGGCCATTGATCTTCTCCTGTTGCTCCCCCCACTCATTATGGCCGTTAAAAGGGCGGGCATCACGTGTATCCGAAGCCGCCGCGTAGGCCCCGTCCGACATCCCCTTGCCGCCAAAAGGCGATGCAACGGTCGAATTTGCCGCGACAATATGCAGGTTTGATCCCCCGAGCGTAAATACATGACCACGATCAGCAGAAGGGAAGTGCTCTCCGGCGGTGCGGCGCTAGCGGCAGTCGGTATCGAGCCGCTGATGGCGCGGCAAGCCGACGCGCCAAAAACAGCCAGCACCGCCAATACCCCGTTGCACCTGACCGTAAATGGCAAACCGCGGGAATTTAATGTTGATGGCCGAGTTACGGTGCTCGACGCGTTGCGCGAGCACCTACATTTGACCGGCACGAAAAAAGGCTGCGACCAAGGTCAATGCGGCGCCTGCACCGTCCACATCAACGGTGAGCGCGTGCTCTCCTGTCTCACGCTGGCAGTCACCGCTCAGGGCAAGAAAATCGATACCATCGAGGGGCTGGCTGGCAAGGGTCCAGCACTGCACCCCATGCAGCAGGCTTTCATCGACCAGGATGCCTTCCAATGCGGCTATTGCACTCCCGGCCAAATCATGTCAGCCATCGCGTGCGTCAAGGAAGGACACGCCAAAACCGACGCTGACATCCGAGAATACATGAGCGGCAACCTTTGCCGCTGCGCGGCCTACCCGAAAATTGTCGCGGCTATCAAGCAAGCTCGCGCAAAAATGGAGATTGGCTGATGCGCCCCTTTGTTTATGATCGCGCCGCTGACTTGCCTCAAGCCATCAAGCTCGGCGCTCGCACGGGTCAAGGTCAGACCGATGCGCCCGTGCAATTCCTGGCCGGCGGTACCACGCTGATCGACCTGATGAAACTCGACGTATTGACCCCGCAGCGAGTGGTGGATCTAGGGCCCGTTCGCGCCTCGTGGAGCGGAATTGACTTCACGCCAAGTGGAATGCGTCTTGGGGCATTCGCGAAAATGTCCACCGTCGCGGATGACGCGCGAGTCATATCGCAATATCCGGTCGTCGCGCAAAGCTTGCAGGTTGCAGCGAGTGCTCAGATACGAAATATGGCCACTCTCGGCGGCAACGTCTTGCAGAGGACGCGCTGTCCCTATTACCGCGACCCGAGCTGGAGTGCTTGCAACAAACGCGTCCCCGGCTCCGGCTGCGCTGCCATCAAGGGTTTCAATCGCAATCACGCGGTACTCGGGGTCGACGACAGCTGCATATCGCAATATCCAGGGGATTTTGCCATCGCACTCATCGCGCTGGATTCCCAGGTGGAATTGACCGGACCTGAGGGATCCCGGCAAATTCCCTTTGCCTCGTTGCATGCCGCTGCCCAGTCGCAGCCGCACATCGAAACCACGTTGAAACCCGGCGAGATCATCGTTGCATTTCAGGTACCCGCAGGAGCTTGGACGCGTCGTTCTCTTTATCTCAAGGTGCGGGACAGGGCTTCTTACGAATTTGCGATTGCCTCGGCCGCGGTCGCGCTCGCGTTCGAGATGGATGGGGAAACGGTGCGCGAGGCGCGAATAGGCCTTGGCGGCATGGCTTATCGGCCTTGGCGCTCGCACGATGCGGAAAACATTCTGACCGGTAAGGCGCTTACCGAGCCGGGCGCGGCGGCGGCGGCGGCAGTCGCTCTCAAGGGTGCCATTAGTCATGGTCACAATGACTACAAGTCCGAATTGGCTCAGCGCACCCTCGTTCGGGCCCTGCTCGACGTCAAAGCATTGCGGGTCACCAGCGGGGCGTCATGATGCAGGACAAAGAAAAATTATTCGGCAGGCCCACGTCGCGCGTGGATGGGGTTGCAAAGGTCACCGGTGCAGCGCGATACGCCTCCGACGAACCGGTGGCCAATCCGGCCTACGGTTATTTTGTCACGAGCACCATTGCGCGCGGCCGCATCGGCGCTTTCAAGCTCGAGCGCGCGAAAGCGGTGCGCGGGGTGCTCGACATTTTGACTTATGAGAATGTGGCCAACGAGACTAAACCGCCACGGGGTCCGGACGGTGGACCGACCACGACAACGCTCGAGAGCAATCAAGTCTGGCACGACGGACAGATCATTGCGGTGGTCGTCGCGGAAACATACGAGGCGGCACGCGAGGCGGCAAACAAGGTAGAGGTCGTCTACGTTGAGGAACAGCCCAGCGCCTCTTTCGATTCGCCCGGCGTGGAATCTGAGCCCCACAAGCCGCAAAAAGGTCCCGACCCGAAAAAAGGGGATGCGGCCAATGCATTCGCGGGCGCAGCCGTAAAATTCGAAGCGCGATATTCGACACCGACTCAGCATCACAATGCCATCGAGCTGTTTACGGCGACTTGTGCCTGGGACGGCCCGAAGCTGACCATTTACGAGCCTTCCCAATTCATGTGGGGCACCAAGAATTCGGTTGCGACACAGCTGAAAGTTGATCCTGACCAGGTACGTGCCATCTCCCGCTATATCGGCGGGGCATTTGGTTCCAAGGGCCCGAATCCTCGCACCGCCTGGGTGGCCCTCGCCGCGAAACGAGTGGGCCGACCGGTCAAGCTCGTGCCGACCCGCGATCAGGGTTTTACGATAGCCACATATCGAGCGGAAACACGCCAGCACATCAAGCTTGGCGCAAGCGCGGATGGCAAGCTCATTTCTTTATTTCATGAGGGCTGGGAGGTCACCTCGCGGCCCTCGGGCTATAACGTCGGTGGCGTCGAGAGCACCGCTCGTATGTATGCGTGCCCCCATATCTCCACGGCGGTCAATGTGGTCCATGCAGACCGCAACACCCCGGGCTACATGAGAGCACCCCCTGAGACGCCCTATATGTTTGCGCTCGAAAGCGCCATGGACGAATTGGCGTATGCACTCAAAATGGATCCGATTGAGTTGCGTCGCGTGAACGACACGCAGACAGACCCGGTAGACGGATTGCCCTTCTCGTCCAGATCTCTCATGCAATGTTTCGATCAGGCGGCAGCGAAATTTGGCTGGGCGAATCGCAACGCGCAGCCGGGATCCATGCGCGACGGCGAATGGCTGGTAGGCTTCGGTTGCGCCACCGCGTGCTATCCGAGCAACATGGGTCCGGCAGCAGTCCGCGTGTCGCTGACGCCGGACGGCAAGGCCATCGTGAGTTTGGCCGGCCACGAAATAGGTACCGGCGCCTATACCGTGGTGGCCATCGCCACCGCTCGCTCGCTCGGCCTGAAAATCGACGATGTAACGGTGCACATGGGCGACAGCGATTTGCCGCCTATCATGATTGCCGGAGGGTCCAACAATGCGGCCTCGGCGTCAAACGTCGTTGTAAAGGCGTGCGATGAGTTAAGACAGCGCATTGCGAAAGCCGCCGTCAACGCGGCGGACAGTCCTTTTCATGGGGCTGAAGCGGAAACCCTGGCTCTCTCGGATGGAAAGCTGGTCGACTCCAGTGGAAAGAGCGAGCCGCTGGCCAGGGCCGTCTCGCGGACCGGTCACCGACTGGAAGTTTATGCCGAAAATGTTCCCGAGGGCTTACCGCCGACCGCTATTGCCGACATGAGTAAAGGCAAGCCGGCGATGTTGGGAGGCGCGAGCCGCAAGGATGTCGCTGCTTTCGCGTTCGGCGCGCATTTTGTCGAGGTGCGGGTGCACAGCCGCACGCGCGAGATTCGAGTCCCTCGAGTAGTTTCGGCATTTGCCGCCGGCACAATCGTTAACCCCAAGGCAGCTCATAGTCAATTCATGGGGGGCGCGATTTGGGGCCTGTCGTCCGCATTGTTCGAACACACCGAGATGGACGCGAATTCAGCGCGCTACATCAACGATAATCTTGCCGACTATCTGCTTCCGGTTAATGCAGATACGCCCTCTGTTGAGATCATCATGGTTCCGGAAAACGATGACCGCGTAAATCCTTTAGGGATAAAAGGCATCGGCGAGATCGGGATCGTGGGAATGAATGCTGCCGTCGCAAACGCGGTCTTTCATGCGACCGGCAAGCGAGTGCGCGAACTCCCCATCAGAGCTGAAAAGCTTTTGTAATACTCAAACGGCCGACCGGCCGCATGGCTACCGCAAGCTCTCGGGCGGTTCCGCTGCTGCCTTTACCCTGCGTTTCATCGGGGGCACCAACCGCTGCAGGCCTTTTCTTTTGTTCGGTGTTTGATCGTTGGGTCCGAGGAATTCCATCAACGCCCTGCCACTCAGGGCGTTTTCCGCCACCACTTTCAGAGCGACCAGGGTTGGGGTTGCCAGTATGACGCCGGCGATGCCCCAAAACAGCCCCCCAAACCATAACGCCAGGAAGATCAGCAATGGGTTGACCTCGAGCCGTCGGCCGACGAACAACGGCTGGATAATCTGGCCCTCGACGGCAACCAATGCGAGGTAACTGGCCGAGACCGCCGCAACTTGCCCCAACTTGTCGAAGGTTACAGTTGCCACCAATGTCAGCACGATCAACGTGGTTGCAGGACCGGCATACGGGATGAAGTTCAACGTTGCGGCGACGATGCCCCATAAATATGGCGTGGGCATCCCCAAGAGAGTCAGGAGTCCCGTGGTCGCGAGGCCCAGGCCTATGTTGATCATGGCAGTGGTCACATAGAATCTTCCCACCTCTTTTCGGACCCTCTCGATCACCTCGAGCACGTGTGCCGCATTCAAATCATCCACGAATGCAGCCGTCATGCGCGCAATCATCGGCGGCCCGCCAGCCAGTAAGAACAAAGTGACGATGACGAAGGTCAACACGCTCACCATGACGCCGCGCGTTGCATCGAGAATGAGAACCGGAGAACCCTCACTTGACACGGCTGCGGGCGCGGCGGCCGGCGCCGCAGTGCTCGTCGTGCCGGTAATTGCGCCGGCGCTGGCTCGAATCTCCTCGATGCGAGAAATGAATTTCGCCGCCGGCGACAGCTTGCGCTTGATGATTTTCATCGTCGCGGGTGCGGTCGAATACCACTGCTGAGCGGGTGCCCACATGAAATCGACCAGTCCCGCGGATGCGGCCAGAAATGCAATCAATATGACAGTGGCGCTCAGGCTGCGCGGGATTCGAAATCTCAGCAGCGTTTCCACCAGGCCGGAAAGCACCAGCGCCGCGAGCAGCGCGAGCGCGATCGGAATGAACGCCTGATGCGCGACGTACAAAAGCACTCCGATTCCGCCCAACACCAACAGCTTGGCCGCAGTGAACTGGCTGACATGGATGGCAGAGGGTCGATCCGTGGGGGTGGTTTTGATCATTGTCGCTCGCATCGTACCTAAAATTGGCTGCAGCCATCTTCGGTCGAAATCACAGAAGGCGAATTCTGCGCCGGCCGGATGCGGCGGCGCAATATCTTGGCTTTGAGCGATTAGCTTGACTGGATCTATGTACCTATGTACCTTTGTACCAATCTCGGGAACAGAAACACAAAATGATTGAAATCGAACGGGTTCAGACCGGCATAAGAATCGAAAAACGGCTCCTGAAGGTGCTGAAAGCGTTGGCGGAGCTGAAGGATTTATCTCTTGGCGATTTGCTCGAGGGCATCGTGCTGCACGCATTCGAAGGCAAAACGGCATTCTCGAAAGAGACCTTGGCGCAAATCGGCGACCTCAAGAAGATCTACCACATGCCGCTGCGTGCCGGGGACAGTCATAAGTTGAAGGAAAAATCCGCATGAAGGGACTTGGGAGCCGCTTCTGTCGTGCTGCAAATAGTGCATACGCGCGGGCAGTTTGAATTCATCGCCGACGCCCCGCAAATACGTGCTTCGACCGCGAGGCAAATCGAATTCAATATGTTTATGTCGTCCCCGATGTTCTCGTGACGGTGATAACCCTTGCACTGAGGCCGACCGGGCAAGCGACTCACGTCGAAGTCGTCTACGAGCGCACGGCGCTCACTCCGTCGGCAAACGACACCGTAAAGCGACTGGCTGCCGCTGACAAGGCGGCGGGACCAGATTGGGGCCGGCAGATCAACCGGTACCTGAGCCAGCGCCCGGCATCGTGATGAATAGCAGTGCATACGGTGCTCAAAGTTGCGATCGAATAGGAAGAAGGACCAATTCAGCGAACTGCTGACCCCATGATCTGCTTTGCCAGTCTTGATACGTGTATCGCGTTGAGGACTTCAAGTCGCGCTCGAACACCGCCCCCATCTGCCGCGCGAAGGGCGCATCATAAACATTCAAGCTCGCCTCATCGTTGAGCTCGAACGAGCGCATATCGAAGTTCGTGGACCCCACCGAAACCATGAAATCATCGAAGATCAGCATCTTGCAATGTAGCATCGTCGGCTCGTACACATAGATCTCGATGCCCTTCTTCAGGAGCCGTCCCCAAGCACGTTTCGAGGCTCTGCGCACGGTTTCGGAGTCAAGATTCTTGTCGGGGACGAGCACCCGTATCTTGACGCCTCGGCCGCGCGCACTTTCCAGCTCGCGAATCATGAGATCGTCAGGAATAAAATAGGCAGCTTCGATATCTATCGAACGCTCCGCGGCCGTGATTGCAAGCAAGTACATCAGGCGCATGCTGTCCATGCCCCCGTCCGGAGAGCTGGTGAACATTTGCATCTGTTGATCGCCAACGGGAGTCAAGGGCGGGAAGTACCCATCACCGTGCAGAACGCAACCGGTGGTCTTGATCCAATTGTCCATGAAAGCCGCCTGCATCTGCGCGACGATGAGTCCCTCAGCCTTAAAGTGCATGTCACGCCAATGGTGCGGATCTTGCGCATGTCCGCGCCATTGATCGGCAATGCCCACACCGCCGGTAAAGCCTGTCACGCCGTCGACAATGAGTACTTTGCGGTGCGTGCGATTATTCAAGCGTCCCAAGCTGAACCATCGCAGCGCGTGGTATCGCTGAATTTCAATACCGGCATCCCTCATCCTGGCCATCAATTCCCGCGACATCTTGGCGCATCCAACCCAATCGAGCATGACGTGCACGCTCACGCCCGCCCCGGCGCGTTCAATGAGCGCCGATGCAAACTGCTCGCCGACATCCCCGGACCAATATATGTAAGTTTCGAAGGTGATGGTGCGTTGAGCAACCCGTATGGCCGCCAGCATGGCAGGGAAGATTTCATCGCCGTTCTGCAACGCCATGACTTGGCTGCCGGACAAGATTGCGGGTCCTAGCAGCGTTCCCATTTCACGTTTCAGCTGCGCATCACGAATTCCGTAAAGACGCTTTATTCTATGGTGAGGTTCCTTTTCGGGGGTACGAAAATTTGCAAGTATGACCACGACGATCAAAGTGCATAAGACAGAAACAAGAATAATCCACATAGATTGGCCAACCCATTGCGCGCACGCACTTGTTTGTAGCAGCATGGCATGGATCGCTCGCGGGCGGGACCACCCGATGACCTACGGTGGCTCGCGCTAGGCACCGACAGGCTTAAGACAGCGAAATGCCATGCTAGGGTGTTTTTCACCAACGCGGCCGCATCGCGGCGAAAGATATGCTCGGGAAGGAACGAATGTGAAACAGCTACTGCGAATCTTTGCTCTTGTGCCTCTTATGATCCTATGGGTGGGTGCCGCGCACGCCGCACATTCCAGCAGTTACGAAGAGACGATCTCGGTGTTCAAGCGTGCAGGAGCCAGCGGGACATTTTTTCCTCGTAGCTACGCATACGCGGTTTTTCCGACGGTTGGATCCGGGGCCCTTGGAGTGGGCGGGGCCTATGGGAAAGGCCGCGTGTATGTGCGTGGCGTTTACACCGGAGACGCGACGTTAGCCCAGGTGAGTGTCGGCTTCCAGGCCGGCGGCAAAGCCTACAGTCAGATCATTTTCTTCGAAGACAAGCGCGCCTTGGATGAATTCGAGTCGGGAAACTTCGAATTCGGTGCCGATGCGAGCGTTGTCGCGATAACGGCCGGCGCCAATGCCGGCGCGGCGACGAATGGCGCAAGTGCCGGGGCAAACGCCGGACAAAACGACGCAGTCACGCGCGGCGTGTACCAGAAAGGCATGGCTGTGTTTGTCGTCGCCAAAGGCGGGCTCATGTTCTCCGCCTCCATCGCAGGTCAGAAATTTTCTTACACCCCGCGCACATCGACCTAAGCTGCGAGATTTCCATTGGAACTTGAGGGAACGTTATGAGAAGTCTTTGGACCGCGATTATTTCTAGCCTGATTTTGTCGGGGCCAACGCTCGCACAGTCAGTCCGCGAGATACCGTTCGATTCCACGCCCGAGTTCTTCAAGCTGCCGGAGGGGACTTTTTTCGGCGAAGTTTCCGGAATCGCCGTCAACTCCAAGAAGCACGTGTTCGTCCTGTCTCGAGGCAACACGAGCGGCCCGGCCTACGGAGCCGCTGCGGCTCAACTGCTCGAATTTGATCCCACCGGCAAATATGTGCGGGAAATCGGCAAGAACTTATACGCTTGGTCATTCGCGCATGCGGTGAGAGTCGACCGCTACGACAATATTTGGGTTGCCGACAAGGGCTCGGACATGGTGGTTCGATTCGATCCGCACGGGCATGTGACCCGGGTATTCGGCCGCAAGCCCGAGGCGGCGGACGAGAGTGCGCATCCACTGGAGCATCCGAAGCCGCCATTGCCCCCCATCGACGGAATGTTCAGGCAAGTGACCGACATGTCTTGGGACTCCGAGGACAATCTGTATATCAGCGACGGCTATATCAACTCGCGGGTCGCCAAGTACGACAAGGACGGAAACTGGATAGGCTCGTGGGGCGAGCCGGGGTCGGGACCTGGTCAGTTCAATACGCTGCATTCGATTGCGATCGATGCTCAAAATCGCATTTATGTCGCGGATCGCGGCAATGTACGCATCCAGGTATTCGACACCGCCGGCAAGCTGCTGAACACCATCAAGATTGACGTGCCTGTTCCGCCCAACAGTCCGGTCGCGATCGGCAACCGACCGACCGAGGCCAGTCCAGGCAACATGCATCCCGGCGCGCCTTGGGCATTGTGCATAACGCCCGGCCCTGTGCAATATCTCTACGTTTCCGATGGTTACCCCGGCCGCATATATAAGCTCTCCCTCGACGGCAAGGTCTTGGGGTGGCTGGGCGGAACGGGCAAGACCTTAAAAAAATTCGGCTGGATACATGAAATAGCATGTCCGTCGGAAAACGAAATCTACGTCGCGGAATTGCTGAATTGGCGCGCGCAGAAACTCACGCTTCACCCGTAAAGCTCTCGTTCCGGCGCGGGGGCGGCCGCTGCGTTGGGCGGCGGGTACGTCACGCGCGGCTGAATCCGCGACAACAGCTCCAAAAGAGCGGTGGCGTCTACCGGTTTGACCAGGTGATAATCGAAGCCGGACTCGCGTGTACGGCGCACTTCGCTTTCCGTCCCCCAACCGGTCAAAGCAATGAGCGTCGCGGGCGCGATTTGCGGATCACGGCGAATCCTTCGGGCGATCTCATGACCATCCATTTCCGGAAGGCCAATATCGCAGACGATCACATCGGGCGCAAACTGCCTGGCGATATCCAATCCCGCTTTACCGCTGTATGCCACCCGAGTCTCAAACCCCTCCAAGTCGAGCAGCATTTTCAATACATCCGCCACATCGGCGATATCGTCGATGGCGAGGACTCGTAGGCGCGGGTTTTTAGCGGTCTCTCGCGGCGGCACGGCCGGCGTTGCCGATGTTTCCGCGGGAATCACCACCGGCAGTCGAACAGTGAAACTACTGCCGCGGCCAAGGCCTTCGCTTGTCGCAACGACGTCGCCGCCATGCAATTCCGTCAGGCGCCGCACCAATGACAAGCCTATACCTAAGCCGCCCTGTGCGCGATCAAGTGTTCGATTGACCTGGGTGAACATCTCGAAAACCTCATCGAGCATGTTGGGGGGAATACCCACGCCGTTGTCCCGCACGCATACAAAAGCATCTGTATCCGTCCGCCACAGACGCAGCCGCAGTTGCCCGCCGTCAGCCGTGTATTTGGTCGCATTGTTGAGCAAATTGATAATCACCTGCGAGAGCCGAGACGCATCGCCGTCGACCCAGACCGGGTCTTGCGCAAGCTCGGCTTCAAAATTGTGGTGTCCTGCGGCGATGAACGGTTGACTCGCTTCGATGGCCAGCTCGGCAATCGCGCGCAAATCAACGCGCGTGCGTTGCAGAACAACCTTGCCGCTGGAAATTCGCGAGACATCCAGCAAATCGTCGATCAGCCTCACCATCTGCGACAACTGCCTCTCCATAATGGCTCTGATTACCGGGCTGGCAGCGTCGCCGATGCCGGAGCGTGCGAGCGCCTGAAGACCGGTCCGAATCGGTGCAAGCGGGTTGCGCAGTTCGTGCGCCAACGTCGCCAAGAATTCGTCCTTGCGCCGATCCGCGTTTTTGCGTTCGGTGGCATCGAGCGCAACGATCATCGCACGGACGTGGTTTTCTAACAGGCTGTTCCGCACGACGTGATGGCGCTGGCTCACCCATCTCACGCGGCCGTCCGGCCAAACAACTCGGTAGTCGATGGCGACCGGATCCCTGCACGACCCTTCCCCTGCTTGAAGTAGCTGCCGTGTTACCTCGTCGCGGTCCTCGGCATGTACGATTGCTAAAAATTCCGCCTTGGAGAGGGTCCGCGCGTGGTCTCCCACACCGAACAGCCGCGCCGCTTCTGCGCTAAGGTGTACTTCGGGGACTGCGTAATCGACTTCGGCGAGCGAGAGACCCGCTACCTGTACGCCCAGCGACATGCGCTCCGCTGATTCGCGCAACGCAGCGTCCGCCGCTTGCAGCGATTCCACTTGATCGCGAATTTGGTACTGACGAGCACGCCCGCGAATGGCCGCTTCAACAGCGCTAACGAGGGCGCGGCTCGAGGTCGGCCGATCCAGCAGCGTCAGGTTCGTGAGTTTTTCAAAGTAGCGCTTGTCGGCCGGTGCTTCGCTTTCTGATCGGCTCAATAAGATAACGGGCACATCCGACCACGGCGGCTGCCTCTCCAGGGCATCCATGATCGCGCGTAAATCAGGATCATTGACCACGGAATCGGTCAGCACGACCGCCCCGACGGAGTTGCTCATTTGTGCAGCCAGCACGCGCGCACTGCCAACGACGTCGCAATCAAGCCCCACATTTCTCAGCAGCGCACAGGTCACCTCGCCGTCGCGCCGAGTCGGTGGCAGCACCAAGACCTTGCGTTCTTGGTTTTGAGCCGCGTGCACCGCCATCTCTAGATCCGCGCCTTGCCGTTCGAGCGACCTTCGGAGTGGACTTCGACCGGCACGCCAGTCAAAACGCCCCGCAATTGCAACAGCGGCGCACTTAAATGAATCCCGTGGCTGTCGAACGAAAGCTCGCGAATTGACTCTTCGTGCGCGCCGGTGCGTTTTTTGAGGACTGAAATGGCCTTTTTGACCTCCCCTGCATGTTCGAAGAATCGCAGCATGACCACGGAATCAGCCAGGTAGCTGGCATCGACCGGCGATTGCATGGTCGCTCCCATGATGCCGTTTTGCGCGACGACGATGAAAGTGGCGACGCCGCGATGGCTCAGGTACGCAAGCAATTCATGGAGTTGAGCGGTTAGAAATTTATCGGCGGGCAGCGCGTTCAGATAGCCGTTCAGGCTGTCGATGACAACCACTCGCGCATTGTCGCGCTCGACGCTGTCGCGCACTCTATGCGCAAACTCACCCGGCGAGATTTCAGCCGGATCAATTTGCTGCAACATTATTTGCCCGGCACCTAACCCCTCATTGATGTGCAGCCCCAGACCTTGCGAGCGAACGTCGGTAGCCGCTTTTGTTTCTTCAAACGCAAAAATAGCCCCATGATCGCCGCGAGCCGCTGCGGCCACGGTGTACTGCAGGGCGATGCTGGACTTACCGCTGCCCGGCGGTCCGACGAGTAAGGTGCTCGTACCGCGCTCGATTCCGCCGCCGAGCAGCGCGTCCAGATCCGCTACCCCGCTTTCGATGAACTCTCGCCGGCCGGGAATCTCCTGGCCCCCCGCCGCCAGGCGCGGGAATACCGTAAGCCCGCCTTTGCGGACCACAAAGTCGTGAAATCCGCTGGCAAAATCGCTGCCGCGAAATTTAAGCACTTGCAGTTCGCGCCGTGCGCGACCATAGGGGGGTGCCCGACAATCGAGGGCAATCACCCCGTGCGCGATGCTCTGGAGCTGCAGATCGGCTGCCTCCCCCGTACGGTCGTCCAACATGAGCACGGTGCAGTCGCGACCTATCAGAAATTGTTTGAAGGCAAGGATCTGACGGCGATAGCGCAGCGAACTTTGGGCGAGAAGCCGCATTTCGGACAGCGAATCAAATACCAGGCGGCGTGGCCCAACGCGCTCTATTGCCTCGAGAACCTTGCGCGTTGTCTCCGTGAGGTCAATTTCGGAAGGATGAAACATCGTCAGCTGACTCTCACCATCAAACTCGCTCTCGTCGGCGATGAGTTCAACAATCTCGATGCCCTCGAGTGACCAGCCGTGCGATCGGGCGCCCGCCTCGAGCTCTTCGGCCGTCTCGGAAAGGGTGACGTATAAACATGCTTCGCCGCGCCGTGCACCCTCACGCAGGAAATGCAGCGCCAGGGTGGTTTTACCCGCGCCGGGATTGCCGTCTACCAAATACAGGCGAGCCGGAATCAACCCGCCGTGGAGGACCTCGTCAAGCCCTGCCACCCCTGTTTTGGAGCGCAGCTCGTCATGGGCTGTCATCGAAGTTGCGTGGTCACGGAAATCCTACCCATAGCTCTTTTAGTTAGTGATAGTCGCAAATACCCGGGGGTAATTTCTGTCCCAATACCCTTAGGAATCGTCCTACAGAAACTGAGCGGCAGTTCATTAGCGCAGGGGGACGTGATTACGCGTTATGATCCCTGCTAATCGCATTTCTTGGTTCGAGCCCCTAACAACTACGATTGACGGCTTTTTAGCGAGAACGAGATTCATCTTTCAACTATACCGTTTCTGAAGAATCCCAGGGAGCGGTTGCAGCGTACTGACCTTTCGGTTGGGGCGCTCGGTTGAGCACCTTGCATTCCCCTGAGTTGACCCTCGTGGGGCTGGGTGCGTCAGCCGGAGGTCTCGAGGCGTTCCATTGTTTTTTTGAAAATATGCCCGCTGATTCAGGCATGGCCTTCGTAACGATTCTGCACTTGCCTGCGGACCGCAATAGCGTCCTCCCCGAAATACTTTCACGTTGGACTTCCATGCGGGTCATCCAGGGGCAAGATGGAACGGTGATCGAGCCCAATTGCGTTTATGTACCGCCGCCTCACTCCGTCGTGACGCTGGCCGGCGGACGGCTCGGAGTACACGTACCTGCGGCCGAAGACGAAAAATCATTCCACCCCATAGACGATTTTTTTGCCTCCTTGGGGGCATCACAGGGCGACAGGGCGGTAGGCATTGTATTGTCGGGAACCGGCAATGACGGTGCCCTGGGACTCAAAGCCATCAAGGAGTGCGGAGGGCTTACCATTGCCCAAGGCAGCAATGGCACGAGACCCGAGTATGGAGAAATGCCGGCCGGCGCCATTGCCACCGGGTCGGTCGACCTGGTCGCAGGCATCGATGACATTCCCCGCCACCTGCTGCGCATGAAGGGAGTTGAGCTGGAGGACTTGGGATCAATCGATGAATCGGTGCGGACCGATGCGGCACGACTGCAGATCTGCGGCATTATTCAGGCGCAGTTGGGCCACGATTTTAGCGGCTATCGAGACAAGACTTTTCTGCGGCGAGTGCATCGGCGCATGCAAGTCGTCAATGCGACCACCCTCGACGAGTATGTCTCGCGTATGCGCTCGGACCGGGAAGAGGTGGTGTTACTGTTTCGAGATCTGTTGATCCGGGTGACGAGCTTCTTCCGCGACAAGGAGACGTTCGAGACGCTGGCACGTAAAGCGATTCCGCGATTATTTTCGCGCAAAACTGCAGACAGCATGGTGAGAATTTGGGTGCCCGGTTGCGCCACCGGTGAAGAAGCCTATTCCCTGGCCATCCTTTTGCGCGAGCACATGGACGGTCTAGGCGGTGTTCCTAAAGTGCAAGTGTTTGCCACGGACATCGATACATCGGCCATCTCGATTGCCAGAATGGGACGCTATCCGTCGGTACTTTTGGAAGGCCTGTCGCAAGAACGACGGCGGCGCTTTTTTATCGCTTCGCGCGACAGCTACGTGGTGGCGAAAGAGATTCGCGACATTTGCACTTTTTCAGCGCACAACGTCGTGCGTGATCCGCCCTTCTCCCGGATGGACATGGTCTCCTGCCGCAATTTGCTGATCTATATGGATACCACGCTGCAGGCCGCTGTGATTCCGGTCTTCCACTATTCTCTGGTGCGGGAGGGATTCCTTTTGCTGGGGGCCTCGGAATCCGCGGCTCAACATGGCGAATTATTTGAGCCGCTCGACAAAGCGGCCAGGATCTTTGTGCGGCGCGACGTCAAGAGTCCTGCGTTGAACCTAAACTTGCATGAGCCGGCGCAGATGACACCGCGTGCCTCAAGCCATCCCCCCACGCCGCGGCCCTTGCGCAGCGCTGATCCGGGTGATGCAAGGCCGCTGGCAACGGATTCGGCTCGCGCAAGCGCGGCCTCAGGGCTCGACGCCGCTGCCGATACGGTCGCATCGTTGAAAGAATCGGGTAATTCGGAGCACAGCCTGCATCGCCGCATCATCGCAGCCCTCTTTCCGCACTCGCAACGATTGAAGCGCTCGCAAAGAGATTTGTTCGCCACGCGTGAAGAACTCCAGTCGCTCGGCGAGGAACATCAGACCGCCCTCGAGGAGCTGCGCAGCGCCAACGAGGAGCTACATTCCGTCAACGAGGAAATGCAGTCGACCAATGAAGAGCTGGAGACATCAAAGGAAGAGCTGCAATCATTGAACGAAGAGCTGCACACGGTGAATCTGCGATTGAGCGAAAAAGTGGAAGAACTGGCCGAGGCCAATAGCGACCTGCGCAACCTCTTTGAAAGCACGGAGATCGCGACGATTTTCCTCGATCGGTACTTGATAATCCGCAGTTTCACGCCGGCCATCGCCTCTCTGTACAATCTCATCCCGAGCGATGCAGGCCGCCCGCTGACCGACATCGTCAGCCGGCTGGACTACGACTCGATGGGCGACGACGTCAACCGAGTGCTCGGGACGCTTCAGCCGCTGGAGAAGCAAATCGCGAGATTCGACCGGGCCGCGCACTACATCATGCGGATCTTGCCGTATCGCGAACCGGACAGCACCGTCAGCGGCGCCCTGGTCACCTTTGTCGACGTCACCAGCATCGTGCAAGCAGAGGCCGCCTTGCGTGAGGCCGACTTGCGCAAGGACGTTTTTCTGGCAACGCTTTCGCACGAACTACGCAATCCCTTGGCGCCTATTCGAACCGCGGCTCGGCTGCTTGATGCGCCGCGACTTGCCTCAGTGGACTTGGCACGCGCGCAGGCGATTATTTCTCGCCAAGTTGCGCACATGAGTTCGCTGCTGGACGACTTGCTCGATGTGTCGCGCATTACTCGCGGCGACTTTGTTCTAAAAAAGGAATATGTCGATCTAAAAACGATTCTCGAGGCTGCTGTGGAAGCGGCCCAGCCGGCGATCGATGCGAAACGTCACATTTTGAATGTGGAATATCCGTTCTCGCCCCTCATGCTGGAGGTCGACCCGGTGCGCGTTACCCAGGTGGTGAGCAATCTGTTGACCAACTCGGCGAAGTACACGCCCATCGGCGGCACCATTGTGCTCGGGACCCGTGTCGATTCGCAGGGCCTTGCCATCTTCGTGCGCGACAACGGCGTTGGCCTGGCACCGGAGGCCTTGAAAAGGATATTTAACATGTTTACGCGGATCGATTCAGCCGGCGGTCGCGCAGAGGGCGGCTTAGGCATCGGGCTTGCTTTGGCCAAGGGCCTGGTGGAATTGCACGGCGGGCACATCGAGGCCCGCAGCGCCGGTTTAGGTCAAGGCAGCGAATTGATTGTTTCGCTCCCCGCGTCGCTGCTGCAACACTCAAACACCCCGGTGGAGGTGTGTGCCCCCGCGGTAACTGCGCCGCTGTCGCTGCGGATTCTTATCGCGGACGATAATCGCGACGGCGCCGAAACCTTGGGGATGTTCCTAGGATTATCTGGACACGATGTGGTCCTCGCCCACACGGGAGCAGAAGCATTGGAGGTTGCGTCGCGGTATCGGCCGGATGTCGCCGTGCTCGATATCGGCATGCCGGTGCTCAATGGTTACGAAGTCGCAAAGAGCATCCGCCGTGAAGCCTGGGGGTCGAACCTGACCTTGATCGCCGTCACGGGTTGGGGCCAAGAGGATGATAAGCGCGCCGCCTATGCGGCGGGATTCGATCACCACCTAACCAAGCCCGTGGACCCCGAACAACTCGAGCGTCTCTTAGCGGAAGGAAATCCGGCTTAGTTCTCTTTTTGCCGACGCATGAGCGCCGTTCATTCCACAAACGCGGCTTCCTCGGGGACCCATCCAACGCTGGTGCTGGCGACAACCATATTGGCATCGGGTCTCGCCTTTGTGGACGGATCGGTGGTGAACGTCGCCCTCCCCACCCTCGGGCAAAACTTCAATGCGGATGCCGGAGCGTTGCAGTGGGTCGTCAATGCCTACCTCTTGCCTTTGAGCGCACTGCTCCTGCTGGGAGGCGCGGCCGGCGACCACTTCGGGCGCCGTCGGCTGCTCATCTGGGGGACCGGATTGTTCGCGCTCGCCTCGCTGGGCTGCGCACTGGCACCAAGCCTCAAGGCGCTGCTAGCCGCTAGACTTATGCAGGGCGTCGGCGCAGCGATGCTGATGCCCAACAGCCTCGCCATTCTTGGACAAACTTTTTCCGGCGAGTCCAAGGGCCGCGCAATCGGCATTTGGGCGGCGAGCGGCGCGGCCATGGCCGCAGTGGGTCCCGTGATCGGCGGCTGGCTGATCGATCTGGGAAGCTGGAGAGCCATCTTTCTGTTGAACATACCGCCGGGGGTCGGTGCGATTGTCCTGGCTTGGCGCTACGTGCCTCGAGGTGCCGACGCGGACGCTCTCCCGCTGGACGTGGTGGGAGGAATATCGGCAACGATCGGATTGGGCACTTTGACATGGGCGCTTACCATCGCTTCGAGCACTCGCGGTTGGACTCGCGGCGCAGTCATTGCCGCAATTGCTGCGGCTGCATCGCTGGGGTTTTTCCTGCGAACAGAGCAGCGCCTCGGCGACCGGGCGATGATGCCTCTGGGGCTGTTCGCCTCGCGAAGTTTTACGGGCCTTACTCTCTTTACGTTTGTTCTCTACGCGGCGCTCGGCGGATTGTTCGTTCTCGTACCGTACTTGTTGATCAAAGCCGCAGGCTACACGGGCACAGCCGCCGGAGCTGCTCTGCTGCCATTGCCGCTGTTGCTTACCGTGGCCTCGCCAATTGCCGGTGGAATTGCCGGACGCATCGGACCGAAGATTCCACTGGCGATTGGGCCGCTTGTCGTGGCCGCGGGTTTCCTGCTCGCCGTGCGTATCGACAGCAGTGCTAACTACTGGTTCGACGTGCTGCCCATGATTTTCGTTACCGCGCTAGGGATGAGCGCAGCCGTGGCGCCGCTGACCACGGCGGTGCTGAGCTCGGTCGATGCACGGCATACAGGCTCCGCATCGGGGCTCAATAGCGCGGTCGCCCGAACCGGCGGATTGCTCGCCACGGCGTTGCTCGGATCGGTGCTGGCGGAAGACGGCGATCGGCTCGTTGCCGCATTCCACACCGCGATGATCGCCGGCGCGATTGCCTGCATCGCCGCTTCCCTAAGTGCCGTGGCATTGCTTGACCGCAAAGCCTTGGTGCTGTCGTAGTCCGGCAACGTAAGGCGAGACTGACAGAAATGTTGGTTCTCCGGTAGTACCGCTCGAAGAAGCATTACTCATAGAGTGTCATCACTGCAGCGAGAGACGCATCGCGAAATTCCGGGGCGACACGTCTGCCAACTCGCAAAGGCCTAGTTCGAATTATCGCGTTAACTCTCGCTGCAGTACCCACCAAGACGCACCACAATTTATGTCTTACGCGCATCGCTGAGTTTTTCTTACAGACAGAGGCTTTCGGGGCGGCCAGCATCTCGCGCTCCATCTGCTGCAGGAAGGAATTGCGATATGGAACAGATTTTGGCTGCCGCCCGCAAAGACGAGAGATGGTGGCCGGAGAAGCTTGGCCAACCCGCCGCCATGGGCTCGCAGTATGGCAGGCGCTACGCTTTTTTCCGCGAGCTACACCGGCTCATCGTAGAGTCATACGGCCGACTGGCGATGTACCACACGGGAGATCTGCAGATCAGCGGCATCTGCCCGAACAGCAGCCGCGCCATGTCCCTCACCTTTTACAGCCAGCGCGGCCTAATCGATATTGAAGAATTAAGGCAAATCAGTTAGTTGCCGTAGGACAGGCCTTACAGCCGAACCAACGCACTGGGAATTGAGTACCGGCGGCAAGCGGGCCATTCTGGGGTCCAGGCAGCCCAGAAATGGGCGCGCGCGATTGTTTGCCGGATGGCCGACGTCGCAAACTTTCAAAAATTCTAAAAGGGGAACATGTATGCAAAAGCTCATAGTGTTGCTGGTCGCGCTCTCTGCAGCCGCCGTCGTTTCTGGATGCAACAATGCGAAATCGCCCGACGCCGTGGCGAACGACGTTTCGTCGGCCCAACAGAAAAGAGCGTCCGAGGTTGCAGATGCGAAGAAGGATGCCGCAAAAGATGCGAACAAGGCGGAGGCCAAGGTCGACGACAAGACTAACGATCTCAACACCACGAATGCCAAGGGCGCCTACGATGTCGCCATGGCGCAAGCTGACGGGGACCACAAGGTAGCCATCCAAAAGTGCGAAGCGATGTCCGGTGACGCTCAAAAGGCGTGCAAGGATCAAGCGGATGCCAAGTACGACATGGCCAAAGCAAACGCAAAAGCGATGTTAGCCGCGCAAAAGCAGTAAATCCTCGTTTAGAGCACCGCCTCGGTTGAGCACCACCGTGAAGGCCGCCGCGCCGACCGGTGGTGCTCGAATTTGCAAGAATTCAACCCGTTCCCGCCGGCTCCCGTTTGAGCGACACTAGGGTACGCGTTCAGTATTCCAAGAGGCGTGCTTATGCTGCCTATGAACCTGCCATCCCGCGCGAGCGGGGGACTCGTGCATGTCGTCGTCGATACCCCGAAAGGCAGCGCCAATAAATACAAGTTCGATGCGGAGCTGCAAGTATTCAAATTGAGCCGAGTCCTGCCCCTTGGCGCTCAGTTCCCTTTTGACTTCGGCTTCATTCCAGGCACGGCCGCCGAAGATGGGGATGCGCTGGACGTCATTCTAATCGTGGACGTTCCCAGTTTCGTCGGTTGCCTGATGGATGCCCGCCTGATTGGCGTGATCGCGGCGGAACAGCGCGAGCGGCGCCATACGATTCGAAACGATCGATTGATCGCTGTGCCGGTTACGCAGGTCAACAAACCGAGAATCCGGCGCATCGATGACCTGCCTAATCAGAAGCTCGACGAACTCGAGTCTTTTTTCATCAACTACAACAAAATTCAGGGCAGACAATTCAGCCCGTTGGGCAGACGGGGCCCAGAGGCGGCCGAGCGCTTGCTGCAAACCGGCATCCAGCGAGCGCAGCGCAAGACCCGAGGGCGGTCCTGATGGCCAAAAGCCAAAAGTCCGGTATTCCTGTTGGCCTCGCTCGGGATGGTTTGGTGGAACAACTGGACCAGGTAATCAATGCATTGCAGCGGCGCAAGCTGACGGACCAGGCTGTGCACGAGGCGCGAAAGGGGGTGAAGCGCTCGCGGGCGATCCTGCGCCTGCTTCGGCACGTAGTCGGCAAGCTGACGTATCGACGTGAAAACAAGCTGCTTCGAGACGCCGGGCGGCCGCTGACCGCACTGCGCGATGCGAAGGTGTTGATCGAAACCGTGCGGCATCTCGCGCGCAAATCGAATCCCCTCGCTCGCCTGCTCCAGGAAGATCTCGATCGCTGCCGCGAACGGCTCTCACCAGAACGCGTGCGCGATGTTGCGGCCAGGCTTCGCGATGCGAAGCGGCGGCTTGAAGGTGTTGATGAGAAAACCCTCGGGCGAATGATTACTCGAAAAGACGTGGATCGCATCTACAAAAAGGGCCGTTCGGCGTTCGAGGAGGCCTGTAAGAGCGGAACGGATGAGCGATTGCACGAATGGCGCAAGCAGGTGAAGTATCTCTTGCATCAAATCGAGTGGGTGCGCGAATTTGGCCTCAGACACCTGGCTGAGCCCCGTCGGCAAGCGGATCGCTTGGCAGAAACCCTCGGTGATGATCATGACTTGGCGGTACTCAAGACTAAGATTCGGGGGTTCGCGGCGGCGGGAAAGTTGCGCCTGTCCCACGCGGCTCCCAGGGGGTCTCCCGGCGCGCTGGAAAAGCATCTCGCGCAACGACGTTCGGCCTTGCAAAGAAAAGCTCGGAGGCTCGGATCGACCTTGTTCGCTGCTAAGCGCCATCTCATCAAGAAGTGGCAGCTATGAGCCCGATTAAGCGGAACTCCTGCAGTATTGACGCGGGCCGCTGCCGGGCCTGACCGGTCTGCGCGAAATAGTTCTCCGAAAAGTGCATCCGATGCGCAGCCGGTCTCGAAGGTATGGCCAGTAGGCCTACTTCATTCACGGCAAAGGAGTCTTTTCGATGAGCAGGAATAAATGCCCACAACTACTGATAGGCGTGCTTGCCGCCTCGGTCGCCGGCGGTGCGCTGGCATCAAGCCATCGCGAAGCGCCATTCATCAGCACCCGTCCCAGCGTCGACGCCACTGATTTCTACTTGTTCAACAGCTACGAACAAGGGCGAGCGGGATTCGTGACGCTGATTGCCAATTACGTGCCGCTGCAAGATCCGCAGGGCGGACCGAATTATTTCAATCTGGATGACAACGCACTTTATGAGATTTCGATCGACAATACAGGCTCTGGCAAAGCGAATTTGACGTTTCAATTTCGCTTTACCACCACGACTCAAGGGCTGGCGGTCACAGCCGGCACAAAAACCGTGCCCGTGCCCCTGGTCAATATTGGGCCGGTCAGCGCGGCTGACATGAGTGCGCAAAACGTCTCTCAGTCTTACACCGTGACTCTGGTGAAAGGCGATCGGCGGACGGGCACCGCCGCAGCCATCACCAATCTGACCAGCGGCAGCCCGACCTTTGCCAAACCGCTGGATAACATCGGCAACAAATCGATTCCCAACTACGCCGCCTATGCCGCCGCCTTCGTATATCCGATTTTGATTCCCGGTTGCGGCCAAGGGAAGGTATTTGTCGGGCAACGACAGGATCCCTTCTTTCTGGATTTGGGCGGCACCTTTGACCTGGTCAATTACAAATACCCGGTGGAACAGTTGGTTCCTGCCGGAATGCTTGCGCGAAATTTCGCCACCAACTCATTGGCGGGTTTCAACGTGACGTCCTTGGAACTCGAAGTCCCGGCTTCATGTCTGACGAACGGCACCGATCCGGTTATCGGCGGCTACACCACCGCCAGCTTGCGTCAGGCCTCGGTGCTGAACCCGACCCCGCAGAGCGCAAAAAGCATCGCCAGTGTGGGCGCGGTCGGCTCGCCTACCGGTCCTGAGTTGGCCGGCGGAGCCTGGTCCCAGGTTTCGCGCCTGGGCATGCCCTTGGTCAACGAACTCGTGATCGGCTTGCCGGACAAGGATCGATGGAACACGACCACGCCGGTTCAGGACGCCGAATTTGCGGATTACGTGACCAATCCGTCCTTGCCCGTTTTAGTACAGGCGCTGTTTGGCAGCGCCGGCGTCAAAGCGCCGAATGTGTATCCGCGAACGGATCTGGAATCGGTTTTCCTCACCGGCATTACGGGGGTGAACCAACCCGCCACGGTGCAGGCGCCGGCGGAAGAGCTGCGTTTGAATACCACCACGGCCGTCACACCCTATGCATCGCAGAAAGATTTGGGTGTGCTCGCCGGAGATTTGGCCGGCTTCCCCAACGGTCGGCGGCCCATCGATGATGTGGTAGATATCACGCTGCGTGTTGCCATGGGCGTGCTGTTGAAACCCTACGACGGGAGCTCGACCGACCCGGATCCTGCGTCCGACGCGTCTCGGCAGTTAGGCTATACCGATGGCGTCCAAGCCAGCCCGGCGAACTTCCTCGCGGCGTTTCCCTACTTGAACACACCAATTCCCGGCTCACCTAACTTTTGAGGTCGACTGACATGAAAGAAAGAATGCTTCTGGTGATGGGCGCTGCCGCGTTGAGTTGCGCGGTATTGGCGAGCTGCGGTGGGAACGATCACCACGGCGCGCTTCCCGGCACCGTGACTCCGCCGCCACCGACGACCAAGAATCTTGACACCGCCGCGGTACTTGCCATCGTGCGAACACAGACCTCCGAGACGGCCGATCCATTCGAAGTGGACAACGCAGCCGTTGCGGTAACCCCGGTCGGTGACGAGACGAGTTCGCCTGTCACTGTCAATGCCACATGAGTAGGCGCATCGGCCTGTCCCGCCTATCGCGGGGCAGGCTCTTGGCCTGCTGCGCGGCGTTGGTAGCTCTGTTCTCCGCCTACGCACAAGCCGAGCCTTACGTGCCGCGCAGCGACGATGTGGTACTCGCTGATTTGCCGGCTGGAACGCGCTTTGCGGACGGGTCGGCACGACAGCTGGCGCGTGACAGAGTGGATGTGGCCGTTCCGTTGGCTCAGTTCTATATCCAGCAATCCCGCCTCAGCGGCGACTTGCGATTTCTCGGTTATGCCCAAGCCGTACTGGCGCCCTGGGTGACACGGAAGCCGCCTCTGCCCGACGTCCTGGTCCTTCAAGCGACTCTGCAGCAAAGCCGCCATGAATTCGTGGACTCCCTGGCCACGCTTGACCGCTCGTTGGCAACTCGACCCAAGGATGCGCAGGCCCTGCTGATCCGCGCCACCATCTTGCGAGTACTGGGCCGCTACCCCGAAGCCGACGTGGCTTGCCAAGAATTTTCAAGCCTCGTTGAAGACCGGTTGGGCACGCTATGCATCCAAAGCTTGCGCGCGTTGAGCGGCGAAGCAGAGGCTGCCTACTCCACGCTGGCACAAGTGTCAGCGCAAGGATGGCTCGTTTCCGAAAAATCCTGGCTCTACTCCGAACTCGGTGAGATGGCGGTACGTCTGGGACACGACGGCGAGGCGGAGCGGTGGTATCAGCGAGGTTTGAAGCTCGCCCCCGGGGATTTTTACGTGCGTGCAGCCTATGCGGATCTTCTATTGAAGCAACATCGCCCTGCAGATGCGTTGGCTTTGTTGCAAGGTCAGGAAAGTATCGAACCCTTGCTGCTGCGGATCGCCATCGCGCAAAAGCAGCTTCATGACCCGCAGTTGGCCCAAAGCAGCGCCCGGCTTCGAGCCGCGTTCGCCGCCGAAGAGCAACGCGGGGAGACCGTGCATCGGCGCGAACAAGCCCGGTTTCTGCTCGAGGTGGAAAATCAACCGCAACGAAGCTTGGAGGTAGCAATCGAAAACTGGAAACTGCAGCGCGAGCCCGATGATGTGCTCATTCTGTGCAATACCGCCACCGCCGCGGGCAGTCCGGAAGCCGCCGAACCCGCGCTACGATTCGCGCGCGCCAACCAGTTAAGCGATGTGCGGATCCTGCAATGAGCGCTGCGCACAAAGCCTTTTGCTTCGCGGCGCTGATGTTGGCGGCGTGCTCAGCGCACGCGCACATTGCCAGCAACGGTTTTCTGAATCTCAATGTCGACGCATCACAAGTTTCCGGTGACCTGGAACTGGCGATTCGAGATGCGGAACTGGCGATCGGACTAGATCACGACGGCAACGGTAAAGTCACGTGGGGGGAACTGAAGTCCAGTCAAACAGCATTGCAGAATTACGTAGTCGGACATCTGCGCCTCGCCGGCAATGGCGGGCCGTGTCCGTTGGCATTCGGTCCCGTGAAGGTCAACCAGCGTGTCGATGGCGGTTACCTGTGGCTGCCCTTCACCGCCGATTGCCGAGCGGCGCTCGAACGCCTCGCCATCGACTACCGCATGCTGGATATCGAGGATCCTTCGCATCGCGGCTTGCTCACCCTCAGTGCGAACGGGGCGGCGCAGACGGCCGTCTTGGGGGGAACCGCGCAACCTCGGTCGTTAGCGCTCAAGAATCCCGCTGCCTGGGCCGCGTTCACCGAATACCTGCAGGCAGGCATTTGGCACATCTTAAGCGGCATAGATCATTTGTTATTCCTGCTGTCTCTACTCCTGCCTGCGGTGCTCGTGCGCCGCCAGAACCGCTGGGAGGCAGTGCCCGTTGCGGCGCCGGCCTTTGTCAACATCGTCAAAGTCGTGACGGCATTCACTCTCGCGCATTCGATTACGCTCTCTTTGGCCGCATTCGAGGTGATCCGGCTGCCATCCCGGCTGACCGAGTCGATCATCGCGGCTTCCATCATTTTCGCCGCCCTCAACAATATTTTCCCGCGGGTCACACAGGGACGCTGGCGCATCGCCTTCGCGTTTGGCCTATTGCATGGCTTTGGATTTGCATCCGTTTTGGCCGAGATGGGATTGCCCAAGGAGGCGCGGCTCATATCGCTGGTTGCATTTAACTTGGGCGTCGAAGCCGGGCAGCTGGGCGTGGTACTCGCCATCATGCCGCTCGCCTACCTGGCGCGATCAACGGCATTTTATAGGCGCGGTGTCATGCCATGGGGATCCTCTGCCATCGCCTGCCTGGCACTCGTTTGGCTCGTGCAACGCGCTGTACTTTGACCCCCCGCTTGCGAGCGCCGCCCGCTCGAAGCACACTACTTAGGTCATGAAAATTGCAACCTACAATGTCAACAGCGTCAATGCACGGCTGCCCAATCTGCTGCGCTGGCTGAGCGAGTCGGCGCCGGATGTGGTGTGCCTGCAGGAACTGAAATCCCCGCAAGACCGCTTTCCCGAAGCCGCGATTCGCGCTGCCGGCTACGGTGTGATTTGGCATGGCCAGAAAAGCTGGAACGGTGTCGCCATCCTGAGCAAGAATTCGGAACCGCAAGAAATAAGACGGGTGCTGCCAGGCGATCCGGACGATGTTCACAGCCGCTACATCGAAGCGACGGTCAGGGGCATTGTGATCGGCTGTCTGTATCTACCGAACGGCAATCCGGCGCCGGGCCCCAAATTCGAATACAAGCTGCGGTGGTTGAACCGCCTGATCGCGCATGCTGCCGAACTGCTTCTGTCGGGTGCTCCTGTCGTGCTGGCCGGCGATTACAACGTGATACCGACCGAAATCGACGTCTACAAGCCAGAACGCTGGGTTGACGACGCGCTGTTCCGAACCGAAGTTCGCGAAGCATTCGCCCACCTGCTCAAGCACGGCTGGGTGGATTCAGTGCGCACCGCGCATCCCAGCGAAACGATTTATACGTTCTGGGATTATTTTCGCAACTCCTACGGACGGGATACCGGATTGCGCATCGATCATTTGCTTTTGAGCCCGGCTATTGCGGACAGACTGATCAGCGCCGGCGTCGATCGAGAAGTGCGTGGTTGGGAAAAAGCCAGCGACCACGCGCCGACCTGGGTTGATATCCGGGACTCGATTCCGGTGTCGGAAGCACCTCCTTAGCCGTTCGCGGCCTGTTTCATGCCGCTCGCGCCCCGGAAACGGGTCTCTAGCGCACATCCCGGTGGGAATCCTCATCGCCGATTACAGTGTCTACACTGAATTTTAGCGATGTTTTTCTCGAAACCACCTGGAGACTACCGTGACGTACCCCTCTATCTTTCGTTCCGCTTCAATTGCCCTGTTGAGCCTCACCGCTACCTATGCGTTCGCCGGAGATTTTTTCGAGCAGAAAGGTGTTGCGCTGGATAGCTACGATGCGATTTCGTACTTCGCGCCCGCGCCTGATCCGATTCCGGGCGTCAAAGAACTGAGCTATGAATATAAGGGCTCCAAGTTTTACTTCATCACCAGCGGTCACTTACAGTCCTTTGCGAGCGCTCCGGAACGTTATGCGCCGCAATACGACGGCTTCGATGCCTACGGGGTATCGCAAGGCCGAAAGGTCGGTGCGCATCCGCGGGTATTTGCGATCGTCGATGGCAAGCTCTATATGTTCAGCGACCTAGAATCCCGCAAGAACTGGAAAAAGGATGTTTCCGGCAACATTGCGCGCGCCGCCGAGCAGTGGTCTCAAGTTTCGAAGCTCGTGGCGCAAAATCGCTAAGAGAATCGCAGGGGACGGTGGGGGGCCAGCGTCGGCTACGACGCTGGCCTTTACCGCTTTACTCTCAATCGTTATTTCGGTTGCCGTTGCCGACCTGGAATACGATCGGCCGTAAATAGTCATTGGGATCGACCAGCCATGCTGTGTCGGGCCAAGTATTTTGAGGCACGTTGGCCGCGCGCAGGGCATCATAGAATCCGACTTTCCATTCCAACGAGGACCCCTCCACGGCAACGGCGGTCACGTGGTTGGGAACGAAAAATCGAGGCCGCAGATGCTCAATATAAGTAACGATGTCCCGCTCACCGTTTTGACTGTAGCCGAGACTTACCACGGATCCTAACTCCACGTCGACAGGACCTAAGCCATCCATGATGGCAGCCAGGTTCGCACCCACCGTCTTACCGTTCACGGTGACCCCGGGGAAGCACCCCTTGACATCTTGACCTGGCTCAAACGGCAAGCCGGTGGCCGGATTGTTATTGGGCAGCGCGCAACTGTCGGTGATGTCTCCGGTGGTGTTGTGCCAGACGAATTTGAATTTGTCCTCTCCGTTCACGGTGAACACGTAGAACAATGACAGCGGGCCTCCCGCGCCCGTGCGGGCGGTCGCGATATTCATGATGCTGGACAGCGGCGTCCCCGCGGGGAACAGCGTGGGATCCCGGGAATCCTGCAGGTTACACGGGAATGTATTGCCCTTGGTGGGCGTGGGCACGCAAACGCCCCCTGAAGTCGCCGCAATGGGCACGGCATCCGGATCGTTCATGCCCGTGTTGGTCGAGTGCAAATGCTTGAACGCGCTTATTTTGATGGCCGGCTCGAAATCGTTGATTGCGACTATTTGCGAACCTGGCGTCGAGCCCCTATCGGTGAGGGATTTGCAAACCACCGCGGCAACCGGCGTGTAGCCGCTGGCAAAGTTGCGGGCGGCATCAATGGCCATGTTGTCGCAAGTTTCCGGCGTGGCGTAGATCACGGCTCCGGTTTGCTGCGCGATGTACGCCGCGTTATCGGCGTGGTCGAAATGCCCATGTCCCAGGAAAATCCCTTCCGGCTTCAAGTCAACCAGATCCTGTATGACAAAAGGCGTGCGTCCCGCGACAATTTCGAGTCTCGTGGCAAAACTGTCCAGCAGCACAACGTGCCCCTTCATCGACGCAGCGAAGGTGGCATTCGTAAGCCAAGAGAAGACAACCAGGTCGTCTCGCACCTTGCCTGTATTGCGGTCAACATTCTGCAATCCAAAAATTTTCTGGCGGGCCGCAATCAGCGCAGCATTGCCGGGCTTTGCCGCCGCTTGAGCCAGGAACGGGCCGGATATCAAAGCCATGCCAACCATCGTCAAGGCTATTTTTCGCATGTGAAGCTCCCCCGCTTTTGTTTGTGACTCTTGCATGTTTTCGGCAGGCAGCCGAGGCGTCAACCGGGGTCTTGCTCAATTGGCATTAAGGTCCATTGCGTAGGACCGCTTCATGGCAACACGGCATCTCCCAGGTGACGCCATGCAACCACGCGTTGTTTTTGCTCCCCTAGCTTTTCGATTCCCAAATGCATCTCGTCTCCCGCTTTGAGAAAAAGCGGCTGAGGTTTGCGTCCTAACCCCACCCCGGGGGGTGTGCCAGTGATCAGCAGGTCGCCGGCATAGAGCGTCATGAACTGACTGACATAAGCCACCAGCTGTCGCACCGGGAAAATCATTCGCTGCGTGTTTCCGCTCTGCATTCGCCGGCCGTTCAGATTCAAAAACATTTCAAGGCCTTGCGGATCGCCGACTTCATCAGCCGTCACCAGCCAGGGGCCTATGGGCCCGAAAGTGTCGCAGCCTTTGCCTTTGTCCCACTGCGTACCCCGCTCCAACTGAAAGGCGCGCTCGGAGATGTCATTGGCGAGCACGTACCCCGCGACGCAGTCAAGCGCCGTGTCTTCGCTGACGTAGCGCGTCGTGCGGCCAAGGATGACCCCCAGTTCGACTTCCCAATCACTTTTCACGGAATCCTTGGGCAGCATCACATCGTCATTGGGACCGCTGAGACAACTGACTGCCTTGGTGAACATGGGCGGCTCGGTGGGAATCGGCAGTTGCGCTTCCTTGGCGTGATCGGCGTAGTTGAGCCCGATCGCGATAAACTTGCCGATCCCCTTGAGCGGAACACCCAGCCGCGGCGCGCCAGCCACCATCGGCAGCTCGTCGATGTTGAGCCCAGCCAGATGCGCGAGACCCTCCGGGGTCACGGTTTCAGGGGAGATATCCTTGATATGAGCCGACAGATCTCGAATGGCGCCCTTGCTGTCCAAAAGGCCCGGTTTTTCCGCCTTGGGCGGCCCGTAACGTAATAATTTCATGGCTGATGTTCCTGCGCTTGAACGCCTTTTCAATGATACGTCGCCCTTTCATCCCCTGCAGGATGATTCTGACCTATACCCACGCTCTTGCTTCCTTGCGCCGCCCGGGGATGGCGTCTAGGTTACCGGCGGGTGGAACGGCCCCCTAGCATCAAGGCGGATAATCACTTCGTTCGTGTGCGCGGAGCCCGGGACCACAATCTCAAAAATATCGACGTTGATCTACCCCGCGACGCTCTGGTTGTCTTCAGCGGTGTATCCGGGTCGGGCAAATCATCGCTCGCATTCAGCACCCTGTATGCCGAAGCACAACGTCGTTATTTCGAATCTGTAAGCCCTTACGCCCGTCGCCTCATCGACCAGGTGGGCGTTCCCGACGTCGACAGCATCGAGGGACTTCCTCCGGCAGTGGCTCTGCAACAGCAGCGCGGTACGCCGAGCGCGCGCTCGTCGGTTGGCAGCGTGACCACGTTGCACAATTTTTTGCGCATGCTTTATTCCCGCGCCGGCACCTATCCGCGCGGACAGCCAATGCTCTACGCCGAGGAGTTTTCGCCAAACACTCCTCAAGGCGCTTGTCCAAAGTGCCATGGGTTGGGTTACATCTATGACGTCGCGGAAAAATCGATGGTCGCGGACGATGCGCTCTCGATACGAGACGGAGCGATTGCCGCGTGGCCCTCAGCATGGCAGGGACAAAACCTGCGCGACATCCTGGTAAGCCTGGGCTTCGACATCGACAAACCATGGCGGAGTCTTTCCAAGAAGGACCGCAATTGGATTCTCTTCACCGAGGAGCAGCCAGCGGTGCCGGTATATGCCGGGTTCACGCCCGCAGAAACACGTCAGGCCCTGCGCCGTAAGACCGAACCGAGTTATCAAGGCACTTTCATTGGGGTCAGGAAATACGTCTTGCATACCTTTGCCACCACGCAGAGCGCGCTGATGAAAAGGCGGGTTGCACGTTTCATGACAGCCACTCTGTGCCCTCTGTGCCAGGGTAAGAGGCTCAAGACTGAGGCTCTCACGGTCAAATTCGCGGGATATGACATCGCCGAGCTGTCGCACTTGCCGCTGTCGCAACTTGCGCAGATTTTGAAACCTACCGCTGATGGGCGCGGTGGGCCAGGGCCACACCACGCCGCAGTCCTGTCGGAGGAGAAGAGGATAGCCGCGCAACGAATTGCCAAGAACGTCTTGGAACGCATTCAGACACTGCAAGAATTGGGACTCGGTTATTTGTCGCTGGAACGCGCCACACCCAGCCTCTCCCCCGGAGAACTTCAACGCCTCAGGCTGGCGACTCAAATCCGCTCCAATTTATTCGGCGTGGTGTACGTCCTGGACGAACCGTCGGCCGGATTGCATCCATCGGACACTGAGGCCTTGCTCCGCGCCCTTGGACAACTGAAAGAGTCCGGCAACTCCTTATTTGTCGTGGAGCACGATCTGGACGTAATGCGCCGGGCCGATTGGATAATCGATGTGGGCCCCGGGGCCGGCGAGCAGGGAGGAGAGATACTGTATAGCGGGCCACCGCGCGGTTTGCGGCAAGTGTCGAACTCGCGCACGGCGCAGTATCTCTTTAATCCTCCGAGCGTGCGCCGGCGGGAAGTCCGCGCGCCGCGCGGGTGGCTGACTCTGCATGGCGTTACTCGAAACAACCTGCGGTCGGTCGATGCCGCATTTCCCGTCGGCGCGTTCACGGTGGTCGCCGGTGTATCGGGCTCGGGCAAATCGACTCTCGTGAGCCAAGCCCTCATTGGATTGATGACAGATTGCTTGGGGCAGGCCAAGAATACCGTACAAGACGGGGACCTTGAGGAGCAACCAAGGCTGCCAACACAGGGCACGGATGGCAACATCACCGGCGCCGAGGTCTTTGCTCGTCTTGTCACGGTCGATCAGAAACCAATTGGCCGCACGCCGCGCTCGAATCTGGCGACCTACACCGGCCTATTCGATGAGGTGCGGAGGCTTTTTGCGGCGACTCCGGCCGCCAAGGCACGCGGCTATACCGCCGGCCGTTTTTCCTTCAACGTCGCCGCGGGCCGCTGCCCCAAGTGCGAAGGCGAAGGCTTCGTATGCGTCGAATTGCTTTTTATGCCGAGTGTCTATGCGCCCTGCCCTGTGTGCCATGGTGCCCGCTACAATGAGCAGACCTTGAAAGTCTCCTATCGCGGCAAGACCATCGCCGGCGTGCTGGGATTGACCGTCGGTCAGGCATGTGAATTCTTTGCAAGCGATTCCGGCGTCTTGAGGCCTCTGCGCCTGCTTCGCGACATGGGTATGGGTTATTTGCGTCTCGGTCAACCGGCGACCGAGCTGTCCGGCGGCGAGGCACAGCGAATCAAGCTTGCCACGGAACTTCAGCGCGTACCGCGCGCATCGACCTTGTACGTGATCGACGAACCCACGATTGGACTGCACCCGTCGGATGTGGACAGGCTCCTCGTCCAACTCGATGCGTTGGTGGAAGCCGGAAATACCGTCATCGTCGCCGAGCACGAAATGCGTGTGGCCGCAGCGGCCGATTGGATCATCGACATGGGACCGGGTGCCGGCGACGAGGGCGGCCGCGTGGTCGCGACCGGCACGCCGGCCGATATCGCCGCTCATGAGGACAGCCGTACCGCAGCTTATTTGGCGCCTTTGATTGCCTAAGGGACTTCGGGCACGTGGTGTCAGTCGTCGTCGCTGCCTTGAGCCGAAAAGGCCATATATAGAAAAGCCACAGCGATGGCGGTGCCCGCGGCGACCGCTATCCAGGGGTTCTCCCTCACGTAGGCGACTACCGAACCTGTCACCTCACGCAGCTTTTCAGCACCGAGTTGCACTTGATCGGATGCTGCGCGCTTCGCGTCGGCCAATCCTGACTCGACCTTCGCACGCAGCCTTTTGATTTCCGGATTGGTCGCATCCTGCAATTTCGACAGCAGTTCCTCAGCCTCAGATACCAACTGATCCATCGCATTGTTATTGTTCATCATCGACTCCTGGTTTACCCTGGCGGAGCTGCAGTGTTGCCCATCGGCTGCGCACCGCATGTAGGAAGAGCGTGCCGATCACTGGCGGTGCAATCCCACATTATTGGGGGTCCGGCAATTGCGGCGTGCCGCTGAAGCGTTGAAACCAGCTCAGCATATAGAGCTGCGTGCGCATCCAATTTGACGGCTTGACTTGCGCTGTTCCGTGGTACTCCTGATCGAAACGCAGCAACGCTGCAGGCACTCCGCGGTACTTCAGAGCCGCATAGAGTTCTTCGCTCTGCGGAATGGGCGTTCGCCGGTCCAATTCTCCGGTCATGATCAGGGTGGGCGTCGTAATGTTGCCCACGTGCATCAACGAAGATTGCTCCAGCCAATCGGTCGGGTCCTCCCAAAACGGCTTTTTAAAGAAGCGATAAGTGAAGAACGGTATGTCGGTTTCACCCGCCATGCTGATCCAGTCCGTCACCGGACAGCGCACTGCGGCGGCCGCAAAACGGTGCGTGTGGCCGATCACCCAACTCGAGAGCACGCCGCCGCCGCTGCATCCGGACACGAACAGTCGTGATTGATCAATCGAGCCCTGCTTGAGCGTCGCGTCAACCCCCGCCATCAAGTCATCATAATCCGGGCCTGGGTAATGTTTGAGAATGGCATTCCCAAAGGCGGTTCCGTAGCCGGTCGAGCCGCGCGGATTGACGAAGAGCACCACATAGCCGTTGGCAGCGAAATTTTGCATTTGGGGACTGAACCCCACAGTGAACATGGCTTGCGGTCCGCCATGGATCTCGAGCAGTAGCGGGTATTGGCGTGCACGGTCGAAATCCGGCGGCTTGACGATCCAGCCTTGAATTCGAGCTCCGCCGCTGGACTCGTACCAAAGCTCTTCGGCATCGGCGAGTGCAATGTCTCTTAACAGCTCATCGTTGAGATGCGTGAGCCGCTGGGCAGAATCGGGTCGGTGTGCATTGATGAGCACTATATCTGCCGGCGCTCGGAAAGACGATCGGGTTGCAGCGATGGAACTGCCGCCGATCGTCGGCTCGCTGATGACCTCGCTGCCATTGGTCAGTTGCCGGATCGATTTGCCTTTAGACCAAGCGAAAAGGTGCACGCTGCCCCGGTCTTCAGCCGTAAAATAGAGCACGCCGCCATCCTTGGCCCACTTGAGGTTCTGTGGTTCCCGATCGAAACCGGCTGACTGCAACGTTGCATTGCTGCCGTCGATAGACATCGTCCACAAGTCCATCACCTGATTCGAATCGGTTTTTGTGAATCCCACATACGCGATCGTCCTGCCGTCCGGCGCCACCGCAGGCCGCTCCCAAGTACCCGCCGTTTTCGTAAGGCGAGTGGTGGTACCGTTCCCCAAATCCACCGAGTAGAGGTAACTCTCGCGATCGTTGCGGTCCGGATCACCTTCTTTGTACCCTTCAACGATGGCGAAGCGGCCATCGGGCGTAAAATCCCAGCCAACCGTGGTGGGAATTTCAAATGAGTTCTGTCCCACGCTCCAGTCGCCACGCGTCACCTGCCGCGGGGTGCCCCCATCCCTGGCGATAAGGAATAGCTGCCGCCAGCCGCGCTCGGTGAATCCCGCATGGTCGCGGCGATAATGAAATCTTTCGGTATAGCGCGGTGTATTTGCCCACTTGGCCCCTTCAGGGGCCGCCGGCAAATTGACTGACCATTTTTCTGCGTCGGGCACCGTCATGGTAAATCCGATCGACTTGCCATCGGGCGACCAGCGCAAGTTGCCGAGTTCCTCAGCAACTCTCGTAATCTGGCTGGGTGGTCCCGCCACACCAGGGTCGACGACGAAGATTTGCATGCCCTTGGGCTCACCCTCGGCCAGAAATGCGATGCTCTTGCCATCGGGCGACCAAACCGCCCCATTTCCCTTCGCCAGAAAGCGATGATGCGAACCGTCCGAGTTGATGATCCAAAGGGCGCTCTGCGGTTTGTCTTCCTGCTTGTCAACCGCGGTGCGGATGTACACGATCTGCGCCCCATCGGGCGAGATTTGCGGTGAGCCGGCGGACTGTAGATCGAGGTATCGGCCGACCGTGAAACGGCCGGGCGGCGCAGGGTCGGCATAGATCTCCGCTGCTAATCCCAGCAATCCTAAAAGAACAATCAACTGCCTCATGCTATGCATGCGTTCCCCGCAATTTTTTTGTACGAATCCAAAGTATGCCTCCGCCAATGGCATAAGGGGAGACTGATTGCGCCGTGCGCCGGGTGCTGACGCATCCGGCCCTGTTAGCATATCGGGGTAACCACTATTTCAAGGAATCATGACCACGCTATTCGACCCGATTAAGATCGGACGTATCACTTGCCCCAATAGAATTTGGATGGCGCCTTTGACGCGAGGCCGCGCGAGCCGAGACCACATTCCCAGCGACCTCATGACGACGTACTACACTCAGAGAGCCTCGGCGGGGCTGATCATCTCGGAAGCCACTGGAGTCAGTCTCGAGGGCAGCGGCTGGCCTTATGCCGGCGGCCTCTGGACGATAGAGCACGTGGCCCAATGGAAGAGCGTGACCGATTCCGTGCACAAAGCAGGCGGCCGGATATTTGCGCAACTCTGGCACATGGGCCGCTTGGTGCATCCCTCGGTGCATGGCATGCAACCTGTGTCGGCCAGCGACACCACGGCGCCGGGCAAGGCGCACACATATGAGGGCAGGCAACCCTACGTTGCAGCCCGCGCGCTTTCGATCGAGGAAATTCCGCGCCTGATTGGCGATTACGTCGCGGCGGCGCGTAACGCGATCGACGCCGGCTTCGATGGCGTGCAACTTCACGGCGCCAACGGCTATCTCATCGATCAATTTCTGCGCGATGGCACCAACAAGCGCAGCGACGCCTACGGAGGCTCGGTCGCAAACCGTCTACGGCTGCTGCTCGAGGTGGTCGCGGCGTTGGGCGATGCAGTTGGCATGGATCGTACCGCGGTGCGCCTCTCTCCCAACGGCGAATCGCAGGGCGTCGATGACAGCAATCAGTCCGCATTGTTTCCAGCTGCCGCCTCGGCGTTGGATGCAATGGACGTTGCATTTCTCGAGTTGCGGGAGCCTGGTCCGAACGGGACATTCGGGAAGTCGGATCGACCGCCGGTGGCCCCTCTTATCCGTAAGGCATTCAAAGGAGTCTTGGTGCTCAATTCGGATTTCGACTTCGCGCGCGGGAAAGCGGCCGTCGCCGCAGGTGCTGCGGATGCCATCACCTTCGGGCGAAAATTCTTGGCCAATCCCGATCTTCCTGATCGCTTCGCAAAGGCTATCCCGCTGAACACCGACGATCAGAAAACCTGGTATTCGCAGGGCGCCGAGGGCTATGTCACCTACCCCGCGGCCGTTGAAGGATGAACCATGCGCAGCGCCGGCTTCTGGCAGGAGACTATGACTGCATCATCATAGGGGCCGGAACGGCGGGCTGTATTTTGGCCAATCGACTCTCGGCCGATCCTAAGCGGCGGGTATTGCTTCTCGAGGCCGGCGGCCTCGACAATTGGATTTGGTACCACGTTCCAGCCGGTTATTTGTTCACGATTGGCAATCCACGATCGGATTGGATGTTCAGGACAGAGCAGGAGGCCGGTCTCAACGGACGATCCCTCGCCTATCCGCGCGGCAAAGTGATTGGAGGCTCTTCGGCGATCAATGCCATGATCAGCATGCGCGGCCAGGCCGCCGACTATGACGGATGGCTATCGCTCGGATTGGATGGTTGGGGATGGAGGGACGTGCTGCCGGCCTTCAGAAGTCTGGAAGACCATTTCCTCGGTGAGAGCGAGCACCACGGGACCGGCGGCGGATTTCGCGTCGAAGCACCGCGCGTCTCATGGCGAGTGCTCGATGCTGTGCGGGACGCGGCCGTTCAGCTCGGCATTCCGCAGGTCGAGGACTTCAATTGCGGCGATAACGAAGGCGTTTGTTATTTTCATGTCAACCAAAAGCGCGGCCGACGCTGGTCAGCGGCACGGGGGTTTTTAAAACCTGCTCTGGCTCGCAGCAACTTGCGCCTCGAAACGAATGTGATGGTCGAGCGGGTAATAATCGAAAACGAACGCGCCCGCGGTGTGCATTTTTTGCGTAACGGCGAGACTTGCGAAGCCCGCACGGCCGGAGAAATCATTTTGTCGGCGGGCGCAATCGGTTCGCCGCAAATACTCAGCCTATCAGGAATCGGCAGGCACGATTGGCTTGCTCCGCTTGGAATCAAGACGCTCATACACCGGCGGGGCGTGGGTTCGAATCTTCAAGATCACTTGCAACAGCGCGCGATCTACAAAGTCAGCAATGTGAAGACTCTGAACGAAACATACCATTCAAGGCTCGGACGAACCTGGATGGGGCTCGACTACCTGCTGCGCCGACGCGGACCCTTGACCATGGCCCCCTCGCAACTCGGCATTTTCATGCGCTCGGACCCGACGCAGAGCCGAGCGAATATCGAGTTTCATGTGCAACCTTTGTCGCTCGATAAATTCGGGGATCCTCTGCACCGCTATCCGGCAATCACGTTGAGTGCGTGCAATCTACAGCCCAGCTCTCGGGGCACCGTTCGCCCGCGTTCCGCAGATCCGTTCGCGCCGCCGATGATCGCTCCGAATTATTTGGCGACCCGTGAGGACCGTGCGGTGGCAGCCGATGCGATCCGGTGCACGCGCCGCATCATGGAACAACCGGCTCTCAAGGCCTACGCTCCTGAAGAAATGTTGCCCGGCCGGGGAGTTGGCGATGACACCGAGTCGCTAGCCGCGGCCGCAGGAAATATTGGAACCACAATATTTCATCCGGTCGGGACCGCAAAGATGGGCCTCGCGACGGATCCCGAATCAGTGGTCGATGCGCGGCTGCGGGTTCACGGGATCGCTGGGCTGCGGGTGATCGATGCCTCGATCATGCCCACGATCACCTCCGGCAATACCAATACGCCGACGGCAATGATTGCCGAGAAAGGAGCGCAGATGCTCAGGGACGATATGCGCTAAGACCGGAGTGCTTATCGATGCACGGTAATCGAAGGATCCAAAAGGCCTAGCGCATCCGCCGCCGATGTCTTGCCCGTCCTCGAAATATCTTCATCGCTGTACGAGCGGCCAAAGCCGCGGCAATTTGCCTTGCCCTCCGCTATTCGGCTGCCGGTCTCGGTGAGGCAATTAGGATCCTTAACCGCTGCCGCGGAAGCTGTCTGTCTTGATGTCGAATTGGAAGAGGTAGTGGCGCAGCCGCAGAGAAGGAGACCCGCGGCCACGACGCTCGCCATGTGCACATTCAATTTCATAAAAAACCCTCCTGCTGCACAAGCATTTTACGTCATCCCGCCGCCGCGCGCACGCGCCGCCGCGGGGCCCTGGGCTGCCTCCGCCGCTCCTAAGAATGGCTGCCCGGGTCGGGCAATCGAATGAACGTCGACCAATCTGCGGACGTGATCCGCGTGTCGGCCGCACGCACGCGTCAACGATCGTAGCTGCGTAAGTGGTGAATGAGTGCACGTCCGATGGATTCCCGGTCTTCTTGACGGACAAACGCGATTGATCGGCCGAGATAGCCACGAACCTGCTGCAATACTCGAATGTATGAAGCGGTGGGCTCGGACAGCCGGCCGAACAGGCGGCACAGGCCGGCGCTGTTCAACACTCCATCGAGTTCGCGCAACACTTTGCAAAGATATTCGGGCTCGCGAGTGTGTAGATCCTCTATCGAGGCTTGCACCGCCCGTTGCTCTCTCTCAACCATCGTTTCATCGAGGCCGACGCTCCGCCAATCACCGAGGGTGATCCGCCGCGCGCTGTCGACATTCATGACTTCAAGCCTCGCTCCAACAACGGCGAGGAACCGCCGGCTTCGTCCAGAAACGGTCCATCGGCGGTGGGGCGCCAGCAAATCGCCCAACACCGAATTGGTGGCCGACGCGGCGCCGAAGAAGCGAGTGCTGCTGCGCAGCTCTCGGTCGATATCCGCATAAAGAGCGGCTCGGCGCCGGTAGGCACTCCCGGCAGTCTCGGCGCAAACGGCCTCTTGGGGTAACTCGGTCAAAGTATGGAACTAATGCTTGGTCAAGCCCTCAGGTTTCAACACAACCTTAGTGACCTCGTTTTGCTGCTCCTTGAAGATTCGATAACCCCTTGGGGCGTCTTCCAAACTGAGCCGGTGACTGATCAAAAAAGTTGTGTCCAGCTTGCCTTCCAGAATCATCTGCAGGAGCTGAGGCATATATTTTTGCACATGAGTTTGCCCGCTCTTGACGGACAATCCTTTTTCCATGAGCGCACCGATCGGAAATTTGTCCGTGACGCCGCCATAAACGCCGGGGATGGATATGCGCCCCCCTTTACGGCATGCGATGATGACTTGCCGCAACCCATGAGTTTGATCGGTTACCAGCTTCACGGCGGCCTTGACCTTGTCCATAAGGGCATCCGCGGAGAAGCCGTGGCTTTCCATGCCTACTGCATCGATGCAGGCATCGGGCCCGATGCCGCCTGTCATCTCTACGAGCGCTTCGCGTACGTCCACTTCCTCAAAATTGATCACCTCGGCGCCCATGGACTTGGCAAGATCGAGCCGATGCGGATGGTGGTCGATGGCTATCACCCGGTGCGCGCCCAATACGAGGGCGCTCTGAATGGCGAATAGACCCACTGGGCCGCAGCCCCAGACGGCGACGACATCCGTGGGGTCTATCTCACAATTCTCCGCAGCCATCCATCCCGTGGGCAGAATGTCTGAAAGAAAGAGCACTTTCTCATCCTCGATATCCTCGGGGATGACGATCGGGCCGACGTCGGAATACGGAACGCGTACGAATTCAGCTTGACCACCGGCGTAACCGCCCGTGAGATGCGAGTACCCGAAGGCCCCTGTCATCGGGTAGCCGTAAAGAAATTCCGACATGTCTGCAGTTTCCGCCGGGTTGCTGTTGTCGCAGGCCGAAAATTGCTGCTGTTTACAAAAAAAACATTGCCCGCAGGCGATGACAAAGGGCACAACCACACGCTGCCCCACCTTTAGCTTCTTGTTGCCCGGGCCCACCTCCACCACCTCACCCATGAATTCATGGCCGAGCACATCGCCCGCCTTCATGGTGGGGATGGTGTGGTCATATAAATGCAAATCCGAGCCGCAAATCGCCGTGGATGTAATCTTGATAATGGCATCCCGCGGATTGACGATTTTGGGATCCGGAACCGTGTCCACCCGTACGTCGTGTTTTCCATGCCAGGTAAGTGCGCGCATTGATGTAACTCCTGATGAAAGTGGATGAACTCGCTACGCGCGCGGCGCAGCATCCGGGGGGTTCGCAGTCGAAATCTCGCCCGTCTCCATCAGCTGCTTGAAGCGGCGCAAGTCCTGGCGAGCCTGGACCTTGGGTTCTTTCTGGAAGAGCTTGGCAATGAGTTTGCCCACCGTACCGCCCGGTGGATCGTAAACCATCGTAGCCGTCACCACCGTGCCCCTGCCATCTGGGGAATCGCGAAACTCTACGCGGCCGCTGTTGCGCACGCTCGCCCCATCGAGCGAGCGCCAAGCAATCAGAGCCCCCGGTTCTTCTTCTACGATTTCAGCGTCCCACTCCACCGTCTTTCCGGCAGGCGCCTCGACCACCCAATGCGACCGACGCGGATCGATCACCCTGACGCTTTTGATGTTGTGCATAAATCGAGGGAGATTCGTGAAGTCGCGCCAGAATACGAATAGCTCCGCCCGCGGCCTATCGATGGTCACGCTGCGGCCGACTAGCACGTCGCCTTTACGTGCCTCCAAGTGCTCGCCGTTGAGCGCGACGGGATTTGGATTCTTCGCCGTGGACAAAGGCGCATCGCCGTGCGCCGTCGTTGAAATTGGCTCTGCCATAGCGATCTCCTTGGAACGTGGGGCTGGTTGAGAAAAGCGCTAGCGTGGGGGTCCTGACGGCAACGTGACTAGCAGCCATCCGGCCGTGGTCCTGTAGGGATCCCGGCGGCATGTCCGCTGTCTACTCTGACAGCCCTATCCCGCAAATGCCTTGAGACAAATCCGATGGCTATCCCCTTTACAAGCGAGTGTGCTGGCGCTCCACCCAAATCACCCTGGAGAATTTCATGAATGCGATTCCTCGCAAGCTTGCAGTAGTTACCGGCGCTTCAACTGGGATTGGTCTTGAGCTCGCGCGGTTATGTGCGGAAAACCATTTCGATCTGGTCATCGCCGCTGATGAGCCGCTGATTGAGAATGCCGCGCGGGAACTACGCTCAAGCGGTGTCGAGTGCATGCCGGTGCAAGCAGATTTGTCGACCCTAGAAGGCGTCGACAAGCTGCTCGCGGCATGCCGTTCCGCCGGTCGGACTGTCGATTTGCTCATGGCCAACGCCGGTCTGGGACTGGGCCACGGCTTTCTGGACCAGGACATCCATCAAGCGCTTAAGGTCGTGCATACCAATATCGACGGGACGATCTATCTCATACACAAGATTGGCACTGCCATGCGCAAGCGCGGCGAAGGACGAATTCTCATTACAGGCTCCATTGCGGGTCTGATGCCCGGCACCTTTCAGGCAGTGTACAACGGCACCAAGGCGTTTTTGGACTCCTTCTCGGTCGCCTTGAGCAACGAGCTTAAGGACACGGGCGTCACCGTCACATGCCTCATGCCCGGAGCCACGGAGACTGACTTCTTCGAGCGTGCCGAAATGTTGGATACAAAGGTGGGCTCGGACGAGAAGGCCAACGCCGCCGATGTCGCCAAGACCGGGTTCGATGCGATGATGAAAGGGGAACTCAAGGTGGTGGCCGGTATCGGCAACAAGCTGCGGGCGGCGATTTCGCATGTGGCTCCGGATGCGGCGCTTGCGCAATTGCATCGGGGGATGGCCGAACCGGGCAAGGGCAAAGCGGAGGAACCCAAATCCAAGCGCGAGCGCACCGATCGGCCCCGTGCCTAACAAGGGACTTTTCGGAAATTGCGTGGCTAGGCCTTGGCTGTGCGTGGCGCGAGCACCATTTTCATGCCATGCCGAGAACGCAGGGTAATCAAGGCTTGCGGTTCGACCGGATGCCCCGGAACCATCCTCAACTGGAAATGTTGCGCAAGCGTTGCGAGTAGAATCGTTGCCTCCGACATGGCAAATGCGGCGCCAATGCAGATGCGTCGTCCGCCACCGAAAGGAAGATATGAAAATCGCGGCCGGGCCGCGGATTGCTCAGCCGAAAAGCGTTCTGGGTCGAAAAGCTCGGGATCCTTCCAAAGCTTCTTGTGGCGGTGAAGAACCCAAGGAACGATCATGACGGTCGACCCTTTGGGTACGCGCAATCCACTCAAGGTGTCGTCCGCCAGCGCTTCGCGTTCCATCGCCGGCACGGCGGGGTAGATCCGCATGGCTTCCTCGATCACCATGCGCGAATAGGTCAGATTGACCAGGTCATCCTGGGTTGGCGCCCGGCCGCCGAGCACTTCATCCAGCTCGGCATGCAATTTTGCCTCGACGGCAGGGTGTTGCGAAAGCAAAAACCAAGTCCAAGTCATGGCCATCGAAGTGGTTTCGTGCCCTGCCATGAACATCGTAATGACGTGGTCGCGCACTTCTTGCGCGGACATCCCGCCGCCGGTTTGCTCGTCCCTGGCGGCAATCAATCTAGCCAGCAGATCCTTCGGGGCATTTTGCGAATCGCGAACGCGGCTTTCGATCAATCGGTCAATGACCGTATCGAATTCCGCGAACGCGCGGTGCGCCGCTTTGCTCCTACCCAGGCCCGCGAGCCATTCAGGTACGCCCAGCAAGTCAAGAATGTTCGGAAGCACCGTGGCCTGATAGCGCCCTGCGGCGTGGCCCATGATCGACATGATGTCATCGGAATCCGAGGAGAACATGGTGCGCGAAATGATCTTGAGCGTGACCTCCATCATGGCGTCGGCTACATCGACGCTTGCGCCTGCGCCGAGAACCCTCCACGTCACCATCAACTCCTCCGCGGCCGCTGTCATGACCGGAGTGTAGGAAGCCACGCTTCGCAAATCAAAAGAAGGAGACATCGTTCTGCGATGCGCTTTCCAGGTATCGCCCTCCAGCGTGATCAGACCCTTACCGAGCCCGGGCTCTAAAATCCGGCGCGTAATCTCGGTTTTTTCGTAATCCGCCACTTTGTCGAGCAGGACGCGCTTGATGGCCACCGGGTCGCTTACGACGAAAAGATGACGGCCAAAGATCTTGCGATGGACAATATCGAGCTCGTATGCGTCTTGGCTGAACGTCGCGATCGTGCTATCGCGCAGCGCGTTCAAGAATTGCCAGACAGACATGCGGCCGCGAGGCGGCACCGGTGCGGGCAATACAGGGTGCGCGGCAGAAGCTTCCGAACCGTTGATCACTGTCTTCCCCCCGATAGGTACTCGCCAATGAGCATACGCGCCTTCGCCGGCGTTGCAAAAGTCCAGGGCTAGGTGCGGCCGAAGCGAGCCACCGTCTCCACATGCTCAGTGAAAGGCAAAAGATTGAACGCGGTAAGCGCCTCGAGACGCAGCTTGCCGCCGGAGGTCAGCCGTGCGCAATCGCTCTTGAGCGATTCCAGCCCGCAGCTGACATACAGCACTCGCTGAGGCGGCTGCTCCCGTAGATACTCGCACAGCTCAGGGTCAAGACCCTTGCGCGGCGGGTCCGCGACCACGACGTCAGAGCCCACCGCCGCGTGCGTCGCTGCGCCCGCCGGCCCCGCCATGATCGACACTTTCGCCCGCTCCGCGGGCGCAAGTTCCATCAAGCCCATCTCCAGGCCCTGGAGAGCATGCCGGCTGACTTCGTTCGCGCGAAGCTCGCAAGTGCGGTCCAGCGTCGACAGACCGATGGCCCCGACACCGGCGTAGAACTCGGTGACTTTTGCGCCCAGTGGAATCTGACTGCGAACGTGTTCGATGATGCGCTCCGCGATATCGAGATTGTTTTGTCCAAAGGCCCCTGGCGGGTAGTGGATCGCCGCTCCGCCGAAGCGCTCGACCACACTGGGAGGACCGTACCATGACTCAAAGTTCGGACCGAGGATGGCATTGGCATGCTCGAGATTGGCATTGAACCACAGGCTGTGCAGTTCCTTGCCGAGTCGCGAAACGATAAGGTCCAAGCAAGCGGCGAGCGGCTTGGGTGAAGCACTATTGGCGACTACCACGACTTGTGCCGTTTGCGAGCCGCGTTCAACCACCACTTGCAAGTATCGGACGAGGCCCTGATGCGCGCCATCCGAATAGCTGGTCAGTCGAGTCTCCACCAGAGCCCGACGAACCACTTCGGCCACCCGGTTAATCAAGGGGTGATGCACAACGCAGTGCGGTATGTGCACGACCCGGTGGGTTCCGAGTTCAAACAGCCCGACCTTTGGCGAGCCCAGCCGGCCACGGATGGCAAGGCGCGCCCGGAGGCGAAATCCCGAAGTTTGCCCGGTGACCACCCGTACCTCGGACACACCATGAACGTGGGCCAGTTCATCGATGGCGCCGCGTGCCGAGAGGGCGATCCCTGGTTCACCGAATCTGGGGCACGCCGAGCAAGGAGGTCGATGCGGGCAATCTTCTAAAGGGAGCACCGGTGCCATCAGCGCGATGATATAGGGTTTGCCTCGTCTATCACGCCCTCCGTCGGCGGAAACCCGGTTCAATTCCTGGTTTCATGCGGATGTCCTTGCATAAATTCGGCACGTTCGCCGATCAAAACCGGCCAGTCCTGTGGCGCGATATTTTCCAAGAGCGAGTTGGTCATGCGTTTGCGAGCTTCGACCCTGATCAAGGCACGGCTCGCGAGGGCGGAAATGTCGGGATTTTTGATCCGTTGCCCGCGCTTATAGAGGATCACGGACTTCTGATAGCCGTCGACCATATATGCTGCGTATGCCGAGTCAAAATCGCTCTCGCCTTTCTCCCGCAATTGCCGTACGACGCGATCATGCTGGTCGTCCAGGGACGCGGGCACCGGTATCCCCTTGCGCGCAGCGATGGCTGCGACATCGGCAAGCGTCTTGCCATGGTCCGCAATTACGTGGCGCGCAAATCCTCGCACGGCTTCGGTGCCACCTTGGGTCAAGGCCATCTGCCCCAGTTGCATTTCCGTCATGCACTCGAGCGCAGCAGTTGCGATGAAGGTATCCGGCTGTATGCTCTCGAGCGGGATGATTTCTCTTTTCATGGCTACCTCATCTCTCATCTGACTTACTGACCCGGCCCGATCATGCGCGAATCCCTAGCCTGGGCCGTTCGCAAAGGACGTCAAAGTGATGAATATCCGCTCGGCTCGTAGGAAGGCATCCCTAATGTCCGTCAGCAGAAGTGGGATTGACTTCGGAGAAGTGGGCTGGGGCGTGACAGTCGGCTTGCTAACCGTCATCCTAGTCACAAACTCAAAGCCATTGTCACTAGGGGACCTCAATCCCGCCCGAAATAACACAATCCCTGCGATTGCCGGCGCCCTTTACCGCTGCGCGCCGAGTCTTGGCAGCGGAAATCGACGAGTATGCGCACGTCAACAACACCGTCTATCTGCGATGGTTGGACGGCATTGCTTGGGCCCATTCCGAGAAGCTTGGGCTCCCGCTTGAACGCTGCCTCGCACTGCGCCGCGGCATGGCGGTGCGGCATACGCGGGTCGATTACCTCGAAGCTGCGGAACTTGACGATGTTTTGTTGCTGGCGACCTGGCTCGTGGCCTGCGACGGGCGCCTGCGATGCACCCGCCGTTTCGAAATTCTGCGCGCGCCTGAGGGTAGCCGCGTTCTCGAGGCCGAAATCGATTACTTTTGTTTGAATCTCGATACGGGCAAGCCCTGTCGATTTCCCGCCGAATTCGTCGAGCGTTATACCGTGATTCCGGAAGTGGCCGTCGCTTACTCGAATTTGGCGGATGCATTACGCCATGTCGGCTTACCACGCCAACGTTAGTCGAACCAACAATTGGTCGCGACGGTAATGCGTGTATCGCCACCGTAGAACGGTGCCACTTCGTGGAATAGATAGGAAGGAAATATCACGAGTTGGCCTGCCTCGAGCTTGAACTCGAGGGAAGCCAGTGCAAAAGGCCGATGCAGCGATGCATTCGCCGGATCCAGATAGGCGTTGGCACCCTGCCTGACGTCGAAGAACCGAAGAACACCGCTATCCGGGTGTTGCGGAGCACTCTCGCCGGTCCGCACGCAGTACACCGCCGACCAGGATGCTAGCGGGTGATTGTGGGCGACAAACGATCCCGCGAATCTTGTGATATGGAACCACGTATGGTTTTGGAAGGAAAGACGGGCCAAATCTTGGGGCTTCAACGATGTAGTTTCGAGCACCATCTGACCTACCGCGTTCAACACGAAGGCCCGCAGCTCCTGCACGCAAGCATCCGTCCAGCGAAACAAATTGAACCTGCTTTCAAAAGTTTCTTTCTGCGGCACGTGGCTCGGCATGGGATTTCGATGCTCTTCGGTCTCGCGCTGCAGAAATAGCGCCTCGAGTTCCCGATTGAGCCGTTCGCAAGCCGGCAACCGCACTTCGCCGAATGGCGTTGCGAACAGAGGCCGGACCTTGATCGCGCTGCCTACCACCGCCGGAATCCTTGCTGCTCGGGCCCAACGAAACGGAGGCGAGCCGTGACCAGTATCAGCTCGCCGGCGGCGCGCATCAACGCTATTTCGTGCGTGAGTGACGCCGGGAATATCACCATACGACCGGCGACCGGCCGCCAAGCATAGTGCGACGGGGCGTACGGAATTCGCAGCACGGAATTGGTCGCATCCTGGAAGGTCGTACCAAGCCGCGACTCATACAAACGCAATACTCCGCCATCGGCACGAACATCCGGTACCTGCGGAGCGGCCACGCAGTAGATCGCACACCACGACGTCAACGGATAGTTGGCGGCAGGCACTGCGCCGTTGGTGCGTATTACGCTGAACCAGGCGCGAGTTTCGAGCTTGCATGAGCGCAGGTGCGCGTCATCGACGTCGCTTACGCTGCCGAGGAAGGTGTAGACCGCGCCGATGATCGCCTCGGACAATGTGCGGACTGGCTGATCAGGCCAGTCCATCAAATCGTCGTCGCTCAAGAAGCGCAGCGGATTTTGTGGCGCCCGGTTGCCGGTCTGCATACGTCTTGCGAACACATCGCGCAACTTGAGGTTGAGTTCTGCCGACCCAGGAACGGATGCAAGCCCGAGCGGTGTGGCGAGAATCGGCATGATGGTGGGCTGCTCGCCGAGCATGTCAGAACTCACATATCACCCAAGAACTCGGTTGGCCATCAAGCAATAATATCTCGAATTTTCCCATATCTCGCCGGTTCCGGTAGCCTTGCCGACGATTGCGACCTTCAATGTACCTTGAGGACCGCCGATGACCCGCAACCTCGAAGCCGATATGAACACGCTGCGCACTGTACTGGGTCTCGCGGAAAAGCGTGATTTCGTCGGTGCGGCGGCCTTGGCCGAGCAAACCCTCGCCGAGGGCTTCGAACATCCGATGTTGCTGAACATCGTCGCGACTCGATTGGAGCAGCAGGACAAGTATGAAGAGGCGCTAAATTTGCTCAAACGGGCTGTCGCCATCGCCCCTAATGACACAGGCGCGCGTCACGCGTTGGGATTGTGCCTGCAGCGGCTCGACCGGCCGGCCGAGGCCCTTGTGCATATCGATGAACTGTTGCGGCAGCAACCAGCCCTATCCATTGCGCATGCCAGCAAGGGCAATGCGCTCATGGCCTTGGGATCGTTGGGCCTTGCCCAGCGTAGCCATGAGCGCGCCCTCCAGCTTGAACCCCGTAATTTCCCGGCCGCCACGGCGCTGGCCTCGATTGCGACGCATCGAGGCCAGCACGCGGAGGCAAGGCATTGGGCACAGCGAGCCCTCGAGATCCTTCCTGGATACCCGGACGCGTTGCTGTCTCTGGCCGCCGCTGAAAAAGCCGATGATAACTTGGATGCGGCGGAGAATTTGCTGCGCAAATTGATTATCGATTCTCGTTCCGGTCCGTTGGACCGGGCGCGTGCAGCCGGGCTGCTTGGGGATGTGCTCGACGACCGTGGCCGCTTTCATGAGGCGTTCGACACGTACAGCGCCTGCAATGAGGCGCTGAGGCAGATCCACCACCGCTTCGCGAGCTCCAACGTCATCGGCTACACGCGTGCCGTGACCGCGGCGATCGAAAAGATCGACTCCTCGCAATGGACAGTCCCATCCGCGGCGCCGCCAAACATAGCCGCCGGTCATGTTTTCTTGCTGGGCTTCCCACGCACAGGCACCACCTTGGTGGAAGTTGTGCTCGAGGGCAATCCGCACGTCGCGAGCTTGGAGGAACACGAGCTGTTGGCCGACGGGGTTGTTACTTTCATGCGGGAACCATTGGACTTCGAGCCGTTGGCGCGCGCCGAGGCGGCGGCGGTGGACGCATTGCGCGAGGCCTATTGGCGCAGGGTACGCGCTGCCGGCATCGATCTCGCGGGTAAGATTTTCATAGATAAGCACCCTTTAAATACGCTGAAACTTCCGCTGATCGCGAAGCTTTTCCCGCAGGCAAAAATTCTTTTCGCGGTGCGCGACCCGCGCGATGTGATACTCAGCTGTTTCAGGCGCCGCTTTCAGATGAATCCGTCGATGTATGAATTCCTGACCGTACCCGGTGCTGCCGCTTTTTATGCAGCCGCGATGGAACTCGCCCATGCGGCGAGGCAGAAGCTAAGCCTGGAGTGGCACGAGATCCGCTACGAGCGTGTCATCGGCGATTTCGAGAGGCAAATGCGCGACGTCTGCGATTATCTCGGGCTCGAATGGCTGCCGAGTATGGGCGACTTCGCCGGCCGCGTTCAGGCCCGCGAACATGCCACGCCAAGCGCCGCACAACTGTCGCAAGGTCTCGTAACCTCGGCAACCGCGCAGTGGCGCCACTACGAATCGCACCTTGCCCCGGTGTTCCCCGTTCTCCAGCCTTGGATCGAGCGATTCGGATACTGACGCTTATTTGACCCGGTGCACTCGATAGGAATGATTCGAAGGCGTCATCATCAAAAACGACGACAGCGCTGCCCGTTTGATCGTGACCGCATCGCCCGCTGCGAGGCGTCCGTCGTTATCGAGCACGGTCCAGATTTGACCCGAATCGAACACAATGAACACGCCGCCGCTCTGGTCCGAGCTGACACTGGAAATTCGACCCGAAATGGATTTCGGCCCCTCGTCCACGCTCCGCTGTTTTTTCGTGGTCAAGCCGAAGTTATTCGGATCGGCGGCGGATGCGGCAGCCGGTGTCGCGGCGGTCAGGGCGGCGGATGAAGCCTCCGGCGCGATTGCGGATGCCACCACAGGTGCCGCTGCGGCTGCGACACTCGGCGCTTTATCCGGCAGCCTGTGCGCAAGCGCGTCGTAACACGCAAGGCGGGCCTCACGCGAAGCGACTGCAGCGCAGCGTGCCAAGTCCTCGTCAATGGGTGAGGCGCCGGCCGCTGCCGCAAAGCATGCCAACAGCGACGCCGGCAACTTGCTCAAGCAACGTTTTCCGGTCGCTGCGCATAGTACTGACCGTACACTTCCGTTGCAGCTTGAATCATGTCGCGCTCCACGGCGGTCAATAGAGGATTCCAGATATCAAAAATCAAAACCGCCCGCGGCGTGTCCGACAGGTTCCAGGCTTCGTGCTCGATGGTGTCGTCGAACACCCAGGCTTGGTCGGGAATCCATTCGCGGGTCGTTGATCCGACGCGGAATCCGCAGTTAGGCGGCACAATTAGCGGCAGATGAACAGTACACCGCGTGTTGGTGATGCCCGTATGCGCGGGAATGCGCGTTTGGGGATCGAGAATCGAGAAGAATGCCGTGGGTGCCCGGCCGTCCACACGACAACGCGGTACGGACTCCTCCAGGGTGCGTGCAGTCACGGGGCAGCGTGCGATGTGACCGAGATTCGGCTGGCTTTGGTTCCAGAGAAAGTATGCGCTCCATTTGCGCGAGTGGTTCAACTGCGCGAATTGATCGATGGGAAGACCTGCTGGGAAATCAATATAAGCCTGCAACCCGTCTCGATCGGCGACCAATGCCATCATGAGTTCGTTGCGAATATCGTTGCTGGCGCCCTCGAGGGCGTTCAGCCACGGGAACAGCGATCGGTCGAAGAATTCGATTGCAGGCAACTCAGGAAAATACATCCAAGTGGGTTGCGAAAAATACGTACGGCGCTTGCCGAGCAGCGTATCCAAGCATTGCTCAACCCGGCGCTGCCGAGGGGCCCCGTGCCTCTCGAGGATCTCGGCCAGCGGTTGCTCGAGCGCCCTGCTCAAGCCAGCGCGATCTGATTCGACTTTGCTTCGAGCAGCATCGAGCGCTGATTGAAGGTGCGGCGGAACGGCTGCGCCTGGCGGCAGTGAATCCAGCGCCGCTTGGTAAGCCTGCGCGGCATTCCGAGAATCCCCGCCTTGCTCAAGGTAGGCGCCCTTCTGCAGTAGCGCGGATAAATGGCGCGGCTCCAACGCCAGCGCTTTCTCGATTGCATCGAGTTCTTCGAGGCGACGGCCCAGTGCCTTGAGGCTGCTGGCAAGATTGGCCCAAATTGCCGGCTGAGTAGGGTTTGCAGTAGCGGCCCGACTGAACAAAATTTGCGCCTGGTCAGCGGCACCGCGGGCCAGCATGCGAACGCCGAGTTCATTGAGCACGGCAGGATGATTCGGAGCGCGTTGCGCTACATTGGCCAGCAGTCGATCGGACTCGGGAATACGCCCCGCGGCCTCTTCGGCCTTCGCGGCCTGTAAAACCCGGATGATCATGGCATCGTCGAGCGGGACTGGGGCAGCAGAATTCACCGCCTCATTGTATAACAGCGCAGTGCCGCCGGTTAATTCGGGAGTATTTACATTAGTGTCTCCAGCGATCTTGAGCTCATGCGTGCATCGATGCTGCTCGATACGGAGCCGGCCACCGCAGCGCGCCAGGCCACCGCGATCCTCGCCAGCCATCCCGGGCATGAAGCGGCGATTCTGCTATTCACGAACGCATGTCGACGCCTGGGCAGGTCGACCAATGCCCTCACCTTCATCGAGTCCCTCGCCCTCGCGCAGCCTGCCTCTGCGCTCTTGCAGCTTGAATTGGGTCTCACGTATGCCGCTTGCGATCGAAGCGCCGAGGCCACAGCGGCGCTTGAACGAGCAGTTGCGCTTGATGAGAACCTGGCGGATGCCTGGCGCGAGCTTTCGGCCCTACGGTTCCGAGCAGGAAATACGACGGCCGCCGACGCCGCTTATGGCCGCTTCCGGAGGCTGACCACCGATCCTCCGGAGCTTGCCGACGCCTATACGGCTCTCGACCAAGGACGGCTGGAAGCTGCGGAGTCGCTGGCGCAACGCAGGCTCGGGCCGGGCGCCAATGAAGTTGCGGCACGTACCTTGTTGGCCGCCATCGCCTCGAGACGTGGCAATGACTTGGCCGAAGAAGCCGCGCTGAATCGAATTCTGCTGCTGGCCCCCTGCGACAACAAAGCGCGCGAGCAGCTGGTGCGCCTGTTGACTCGTCTTGGCCGAATTGATGAGACCCTGCCGATGATCGACAGATTGCTGGCGGCCGATCCCTCCAGCAATGCCTTTCTGGTTCTAAAGGCGGAGGCATTGCGATTGGCTGACCGGCATGCGGAAGGATTGGCCATCATCAGGGGACTCTTGGCACGGCAACCGGACAATCATGAGTATTGGTTAATCGTCGGCAACCTGCAGCGATTCATGGGCGATCCTCTCAAAGCGATCGAGGCCTACCGGCGAGCCATCGAGCTGCGACCCGGGTACGGATTGGCCTATTGGGCGCTCTCGAACCTCAAGACATACCGCTTCAGCACGCTCGATATTGAAATCATGCAGCGCGAACTTGCCGACTCGCCGCCCGCGAGCACAGATGCCACGCACCTGGAATTCGCGCTGGGCCAGGCGTTGGAAGCTCATCTTGAATTCGGCGCATCCTTCGAGCACTACCGCCGCGGCAACGCCCGAGCCCGCGCGGAATTTCACTATGACGCGAACGCCACGACGGCGTTCGTGCAGCGCTTTAAGACTACGTTTACCAAGCGTTTTTTTGCCGAGCGCTGCCACTGGGGGGATGCAGCGCCGGACCCGATTTTCATCGTCGGGCTGCCGCGTTCCGGCTCGACGCTGCTCGAGCAGATTCTAGCGAGCCACTCCGACGTGGAGGGCACCCGCGAGCTCCTATATATCCCGACCATGGCGCGAGCGTTGGCGGGGCCACCCGAGAGCGCCGCCCGCTATCCGGAAAATCTGGCATCGCTTAGTGAAGCTGACATCGAAAGCCTGGCAGCGCGTTATCTTAAAAGCGCCGACGCGCACCGGCCCCTGGGGAAACCGCGCTTCGTCGATAAGATGCATGGCAACTTCGCCAGTCTCGGGCTCATTCATTTGATGTTTCCCCACGCGTCAATCATCGACGCCAGGCGCCATCCTTTGGGCTGCGGCTTTGCTTGCTACAAGCAACTGTTCAACCCGGGAATGAACTTCGCGTACGACCTCACTGAACTCGGTCTTTACTACCGCGACTATGCGGATCTGATGGATCACATTGATGCCGTGCTGCCGCAGCGGGTCTATCGACTGCATTACGAGCGCCTGGTCGGCGACACGGAGGACGAAGTACGCCGAATATTGGCCTATTGCAAACTGCCTTTCGAATCGAACTGCCTGCGATTCTACGAAAACAAGCGTGTCGCGCAGACCATCAGTTCAGAGCAAGTGCGCCGGCCTATTTATGCCGAAGGGGTGGAGCAGTGGCGGCATTTTGACCCTTGGCTAAATCCTCTGAAAGAGGCCCTCGAGAAGCTGGCCGAGGAATACCCGCAATTTTAATTATTCTGCGGAAGTATGCTGCGCACAAAAAGAGGCGGGCATGTGAGCCCGCCGCAATTTTGCTGCTTGAGATTTTATTAAATCAGAATTTCACGCTGACGTGCGCATATAGAAAGCGACCCAGTGTGTCGTAGGTGCCAACCCAGGTATTGTCATTACATGAGGTATTGGGACATTCCGTGTAGCTGCCGCTGGGAATGATGGGCGGCGCCTTGTCGGCAATGTTGTTTACACCCACGCGTACGTCGATCCCCGTGGAAGCGACCGGCATGGAGAGTGAAAGATCCAGATAAGAATATCCGCCAATATGCGCCGTCCCCAGAAAATACGTCGCGGCCAATTGCGGATCCTGGCTTGAATGGTCTGTTTGCGACGGACCAATATAGCGCCAGCGCAGCGCTAGATCCAAGCCCAGCCATGGCGCCTGCCAGTCGGTATTGAGCACATGGCGCCAATGGGGCGTGGGAGCGCCGCATGTGGAGCCCCAGTAACCAGCGCAATTATAGGCTGCGCCGCCGGCTATGGGTGCAGTATAGAAGTTCAATACGCGAGTGCCTAACAGTTGGAATCCAACTTTGCCCCCGGCGCCCAAGTCATACGAATAATGAGAAGCAAGATCGATGCCCTTGGTGCTGATCGTGCCGATGTTTTGTTCGGTTTGCGTCAAAAAGTCATCACTGTTGAACCACAGCGATCCGGTGCCGGGGCCGCGATGGATCAAATCGCAACCAATTGAGTTCAACCCGCAATTATTGAGAATGGTATTCGAACTGAGCGCCTCAATCGTGTTCTTGATCCGGATGTAGTAGAAATCCAGAGAAGCCACCAAATTGGGGACGAGGGTGGGCTGCAGTACAAAACCGTAAGTAAACGTATCGGCGATTTCCGGCTTCAACGCGAGATTACCGCCCAAGGCTGTGTTGACCTGCGCCGCTGGATTGGTCGCAATATTGCCCCACTCGCCCGCGGTCACGCCCGTACGCGCGCAATACGCAAAATTATGACCTTGGATGGTGCCGGTTGTGCCGCCGGTGCCGCCGATGACCGGTCCCCAGCAGGGATCACCCGTACCCCCTGCATTTACGACGGCAGGGGCAAACAAATCGCCCACACCCGGCGCGCGCACGGCGCGGTTATACCCCGCGCGCAATCGCACGTCGCGAATCGGTGCGTACTCCACACCAAATTTATAGGTGTTGGTGTTGAATCCTGAGGTGTACTTGGAGTAACGATATCCCCCATCGAACGACAGGTCATACGCACCCGGCATATCATTTAACACCGGCAAACGCGCTTCGGTGAAAATTTCCGAGACGTGAAATCCGCCGTCGATGGGGTGCTGCGCACCGTTGCCGCCGGAATTTAAGCCGTTTTTGAAAACATAATCGGGGTCGAATACGTAACTTTCGGACCGATACTCAGCGCCTAAGTTGACACTGGGTGCCGCGGACGCCGTGGGCAACTTAACACCGAATTTACCCAAATCCGCGGTGACGGAACCATCGACAATGAATTCCTGAGAGGTGATCGAGTACGTCGCCGGAACGGAAATGTAATTGATCGCCTCCGGCGTCACACCGCCCTTGTTGAAAATGTTCCACGGCACGCAATTCGGATCGGTGCCGTTGACCACGGCGGCGCAAACCGGTTGTCCAAAACCCGCGCCCGCGCGGGGATCAGAGATAACGTTCAACGCGTTCTGCGCGGAGGTGGTATTGACGAAACCACCTTCGCTGTCGTGCATGGCGTTAATCCCGACCTGACCATATAGATCGTACGACAAGCCGTCGATCCAGCTTCCCTTGACCCCGACTTTCTCGCGGAAGGCATTCGACAGATAATTATCCGATCGCGGACCATTTTCCACGGCGCGGCGGCCCACGTACAGATTGACGCTGCCGGCAGGTGTATTGGGGAACGCCAAATGGTTGGCGGCAACGGCGGCAGGCGCGCATAGGATCCCGACTTCGGCGGGTGTTAATAGGGGATTCGCGCAGCTGACGTTGGCTGCGGTGTACGTGAACAGCCCGCTGGGACCGTAGTTCGCGCTGGAGGAGTTGCGCGCATACATGAAATCCGAATACACGTTGGTCTTGTCGTTGATGTCGTAGTTCAGAAACGCACCGGCGGTATAGCGTTCCGCAGCCCGCTGCAAGTAGCTCAAGCCGCCATAGTTGTAGCTGTCGGTGGCATTGCTATAGGGCCGGAAGGCGCCGGTGCTCGGGTCGATCGCATAGGCCTTGGAAGGCGTGACAGGGCCAACTGGGCTGGTAACACTGGTCTTTCCGTAAACCGCGAACCGTCCTGTGGCCGGTGTCCCCGAACCGCCGCAGCTCAAGCCGCCCGGGCCAGGCAGCGTGCTGGGCGTATTCAAGCTGCAACCCGCATAGTCGTATTGATAGCCCACTGCGGGGGAGGTCTTCAAATAGGTGGCATACACCGTGGCGTTACCCTTGCCATCGGCAAAATTGGACCCGGCCAGAATGGAGACGTCCTTATTGAAGCCGGCATCCACTACGCTATTGGGGGTTTGGTCACCCTTGGCGGCGAGAAGCCCAAGCAACTCTGTATTGTTGTTGTTATGGCGGCCGAAACTGTAATTCGCATCGACTCTGACGCCTTCGAAATGGGTGTTGAGAATGAAGTTGACCACGCCGGCGACGGCGTCTGCGCCGTATACGGCCGAGGCGCCGCCCGTGAGCACGTCGACCCGTTGGATGAGGTCGGCGGGAATCTGGTTGATATCCGCGCTGCTGGTGGTCGTGGGACCCAAGCCTGCGCCCGGCGCCAATCGGGTGCCGTTTACCAACACGAGAGTTCGTTGCGATCCCAAGCCGCGCAAACTGACCGTGGCGGTACCGTTTGAACTGATCGACGTGCCGCCGCTCTGTTCAGCCACTACTTGCGGCAAATTGTTGAGCAAGTCCTCGGTGCGGACCAACCCCGTTTTCTGAATATCGAGCGAGTCCAAGCTGGTTACCGGGCTGATCGACACATCGTTCGGCGATTGCGCCAAGCGCGATCCGGTCACCACGACTTCTTGAAGCGCAGCGTCATTCGCGGCGGCTGGAGCGATTTGCGCATACGCGGGCCCCACGGCCGATGCGGCTGCCGCCGCAAGTACCGCGCGCACGGCATACTGCAATTTGGTATTCCCCATTTATTCTCTCCCTTGGTTAAAGACGATCCCAAGCTCAATGCGAGCAAAGTGCTGCGCGTCTTCCCCACGCAGCCAATGCTGTTGTGAAATGATTACAACACGCCACCCCGTGGTTGCCAAGCCGCCTGGTGGTGCCAAGAAGAGTTAATTTACAGACGTCAGCTTGACAATCGGGGCGCCTCATTTTGATTCACCCTGGGCTCAGGTAAGCTCCGTGTGGGTGCGTAGCAACACCTGCGGCGAGGGACGTCATCAGTAAGTCTTTCGCACGGGGGTGCGATAACGGCTGTGCAACGACTTGATTCTAGAGGCTTCTTACCGCCTACTGCTGGCACCCTCAGAACTTCTGTTCCGGCTTCATCGCAAACGCGCACACGGCACCGACCACCATCAGCCCCATTGATCCGATAAAGGGCCAATCCCAATTGCCGGTTTTATCGATGATCCAGCCGCCGACCACGGGACTCAATATAGCCGCGAGTGCCGAACCCGTATTCATGAGTCCGCTTGCCGTCCCCGAGTATCTTGGCGCGATGTCCATTGGGATCGCCCACATGGGACCGATTGTCATCTCGGCAAAGAAAAATCCCAGGCTCAAGGCTACTGCCGCGACTGTTGAGTCGTGTACGAACAAGATAGGCAACAGCGAGGCCAGCGCTGCCAGGTTGCAGACCACGACCATGTAGCTACGTGCCTTAGTGCGGCTCTGGGTTCGAGTGAGCAGCCAATCGGTCACGTGCCCGCCCAGAGAATCCCCGAGCACGCCGGCGAAGAATACTCCCGCGGCAAAAACGGCCGAGTGCTTGAGATCCATGTGGTAGTTGTGCAGGAAGTACTGAGGAATCCAGGTCAGGAAAAGCCACAATGTCCAGCCGTAGCAGAAGTAAACCAAGGTCACCGGCAGCATGCGCCGGATGAGCGGCCGCCACGGGACCGCCGGCGCCTCCTTCACGCCGACGTAGGCAGGCAGAATATCGATCTCACGAGCCGTAATCTTCGCGTGGTCGCGTGGGTTGTCGCGAAAGTACCATGCCCACACCATCGCCCAAATGAAGCTCACTAAGCCTAAGACGATGAAAGAACCGCGCCAACTCACCGCGACCATGAGCCAGGTGACGATGGGTGGGGTGACCGCATTGCCGACGCGCGCGAACGCGTGAGTAATCCCCTGCGCGAAGCCACGGCGGTTAGTCGCGGTCCAATTGGACATCGCTCGCGTCGCGGTGGGAAAGGTTGCGCCCTCGCCCAAGCCAAGCAGGAGGCGAGCGGCCAGCATCGACACGAGCCCGGTGGAAAGCCCCGTCAGCACGGTCGCGCCCGCCCAAATGATGGAGCAAATGGTCAACGTCCGCCGCGGGCCGAAGCGGTCCCCTACCCATCCGCCAATCACTTGGAAAATGAGGTAAGGATAGGCGAACGCCGAAAAAACCAGCCCGATCTGCGTATTAGAAAGATGAAATTCCTTGCCGAATTGGATCGCCGCGGTGCTCACATTGACGCGATCCATGTACGTAATGAAATACATCACGCATAGCAAGCCCAACACGCGGGTGGTAGAACGGTGCAACACATCGGCCTCTTACTTTACAATATTCACTCTGAAACCCCAGCGCAAGCGGTGAACTGATCCCATGAGTGAAGCACGTCCTCTGGCCGCGGCACTCGATACCTCCAGTGGGAGCGATTTGCACTTCAGGCTGTCGCGGCGTCTCGAGGCGGAGACCGAAGGCGAAGTACTCTTCGATGCCGAATCGCGCGGCCGTTACTCGACCGATGCATCGATTTATCAAATTGACCCGGTAGGGATTTTCATCCCCAGACAAGAACGCGATATCGCGACCGCGATCGACATCGCACGCGAGCTTGCAGTGCCGGTGCTTGCACGCGGCGGCGGCACGAGCCAGTGCGGTCAGACCGTAGGCGCGGCGCTGGTCATCGACAACAGTAAGTACTTGCGCGCGGTGCGCAATCTGGACACGGCCAATCGCCGCGTGACCGTACAGCCGGGGATGGTGCTCGACGATCTGAACGCGATGCTCGCACCGCACGGCCTCTGGTATCCGGTTGATATTTCAACCAGCGCGCAGGCGACCCTCGGCGGCATGGCAGGCAACAACTCCTGCGGGTCGCGCTCGATCGCTTACGGCAACATGGTGCACAACGTTGCGGGCATCAGCGCCTGGTTGGCGGACGGGACGCTGCTCGAGTTTGGACCGGTGGCCACTCTCGGAGCACGGGCACGCGCAATCGCCGATTTCGTGAGCGGCCTCGCGCGGCAACTTGCTCCCGATATCGCTGCGCGTTGGCCGAAGGTGATGCGCCGCGTCGGCGGTTATAACCTGGACATATTTGACAATCAGAGCGAGCGGCCGTACACGCCGGACGGCAGCGTCAATCTTGCGCACCTGCTGGTCGGGTCGGAAGGCACGTTGGCATACACCCGCGAAATCACGCTGGCGCTATCGCCCTTGCCCGGCGCCAAGGCACTCGGCGTCGTCAACTTCGCAACCATGCACGATGCGATGGATTCGGCGCAGCACATCGTCAAGCTTGCTCCGACCGCAGTCGAACTGGTGGATCGCATTATGGTCGATCTCAGCCTCGCCAATCCAGCTTTCCGACCCGTGATCGAAACTGCGCTCATTGGCCGGCCCGCCGCCATTCTGCTGGTGGAGTTTGCGGGCGAGGATGCGGGAGGACTGGGCCGCAAGCTCGACGAGCTTGACGCATTGATGGCAGATCTGGGAATGCCGGGCAGCGTCATCAAAATCGTCGATGATCAGGCGCAGAAGCGCCTGTGGGAGGTTCGCAAGGCCGGACTCAATATCATGATGAGTCTCAAGGGAGACGGCAAACCGGTGAGCTTCATCGAGGACTGCGCCGTACCCCTCGAGCATCTGGCCGAATACACGGCGGCGTTGACTGAGATCTTCCAACGCCACGGTACCCATGGCACTTGGTACGCTCACGCGTCGGTCGGCACGCTGCACGTGCGACCTATTCTCAACATGCGAGAGGACGGCGCCGCGAAAATGCGCGCGATTGCCGAGGAGGCTTCAATGCTCGTGCGCAAGTACAAGGGTGCGTTCAGCGGCGAGCATGGCGATGGCTTGTGTCGCGGAGAATGGATTGAATGGCAGTTTGGCAGCGCCTTGACCCAAGCGTTTCGGGCCATCAAGCACCACCTGGATCCTGGCGGCCTATTCAGCCCCGGACGCCTCGTCGATCCGCCGCGGATGGACGATGCCTCGCTGTTTCGCTTTCCGCCTGCGGCGGCGCCGCGGCCTTATCGCACCATCGCCTTGAAACCCGTGCTCGACTGGTCGCCCTGGAATGTGCAGAACGATCCGGTCACCGAGGCCACGACCGCGCCAGGAAGCGGCGGCGATTCAACCAATGGCTTCGCCAAGGCCGTGGAGATGTGCAACAACAACGGCCACTGCCGCAAATTCGATGCCGGCACGATGTGCCCGAGCTATCGCGTCACACGAGATGAGCAGCATCTGACGAGGGGGCGGGCCAACACATTGCGCCTCGCCCTATCCGGACAGCTCGGTCCCGACGCGTTCACCAGCCAAGCCATGCACCAAACACTCGAGCTGTGCGTCAGTTGCAAAGGATGCCGGCGTGAGTGCCCAACCGGCATCGACATGGCGAAAATGAAAATCGAGTTCCTGGCTCATTTCAAGGGGCGCCACGGTTACACCGTGCGCGATCGCTTGATAGCGCACTTGCCGGAGTACGCAGAGATTGCCAGCCGCGCGTCGTGGCTGTTCAACTTACGCGACGTGCTGCCGGGCGCTGCCTGGTTAAGCGAACGGCTGGTGGGCTTGTCAGCGCGCCGCTCGCTGCCGCGATGGCGGCGCGATACCTATTTTCGAAGCGCGGCAAGGGCGCAATGCGATTCCGCTGGACTTTGCATCGATGTGGCTAGGCGCGGCGGAAAAGCCGCGGTGCTTTTCGTCGACACCTTCAATGGAAACTTCGAACCGGAAAACGCATTTGCGGCCCTGCGGGTCCTTAAAGCCGCAGGTTATTCGGTTCATGCGCTGGCGAAGGATGCCGGCCATCACTGTTGCGGAAGAACCTATCTCGCAAGCGGCATGGTCGATGCCGCCAAAGCAAAGGCGGCAGCGCTGATTGACGCACTGCTGCCGTTTGCCGAAGCCTCGATTTCCATCGTTGGCCTCGAGCCATCGTGCCTGTTGACGCTGCGCGACGAAGCACTTTCGATGAGTCTTGGAAATCGCGCCGAACTCGTCTCGCGACATGCGCTGCTGTTCGAGGAATTCATAGCCCGCGAGGTAGCGGCCGACCGTTTCCGTGTCGCGCTGCGCCCCGCGAATGCGCCGATTCTACTGCATGGTCATTGCCATCAAAAAGCCTTTGGCGCGGTAAACCCCATTTTAGAGGTTCTGAGGCTCATTCCGAATGCCAAACCCGAATTGATTCAAAGCTCCTGCTGCGGCATGGCAGGCAGCTTCGGCTATGAGGCGAAACACTATGCAGTCTCCATGCAAATGGCCGAACTAGCCCTTCTGCCGCGTGTCCGCGCAAGTCCGCATGCGATCATTGTCGCGGACGGCACGAGTTGCCGCCATCAAATCCGGGATGGGGCGAGCCGCGAGGCGATTCACGCGGCACGGTTACTTGAGCAGCTGCTGGTTTCGAAAACTCCATAAGAACGATCTCCCGGCGCGCTCACGAACTACTAAGGAGAGCGTGGCTGTTCCGTGTCCCGCTTCTTGGGATTGGAGGGCTTGGCGTCGGGCAGCTCGGCCCTTCCTCCTGGAGCGCCTCCTGGAGCGCGCAGATCCGAAGGAACCGCATGCGTGGCTGGGTGGCCGCTGTGATCCAGCTTTTCTCTCTCATCGTCAACGGTCCGGTTTGGCATGCCCCATGCTGGCCCATTCTATGCGCTGCGTCGCGCCGGATGCGGCGCGTGATCGATTGTAAGTCAGGACCTACAATCAGATCTCTCGGCTGCATCAATCTGGCTGTATAGGAGCACTCCTATAGCACTTCGCGTTGCGCGCTGGATTTTTACTAGCGCGGGTGCAGGCACACTCAGCAATGGGCATCAGCTGGGGTTGAGGAAGCGAGGCACTCATGGTGGATATCGAAGAACGCCTGCGGAACCTGGAAGTGCAATATCGATCCACGCTAAGCGCGTCGGTTGCAGCGAAGGCGCGCTACTTGGCGCTCGAAGGCGAATTCAGTTCCACGCCTTACGCCGTAGTACGGGCCAAGAGCGCATGGGAAAACCTGCAGGCGCGTAAGGCGGGAATCGTGGCGCAAATACACGCCCTGGAAGAACTGGAACAAACCCTCGTCTGATAGGATTTCTATGCGAAGCAACCCGCGTGCGATCGCCTCCCTGACCATTTCCTTCGGCTTGGTCGCCATTCCGGTCAAACTCTATTCAGCCACCATGGCCTCGGAACGCATCTCCTTCAATCTGCTGCGGAAGAAAGATGGCTCTCGCGTGAAACAGCAGTACCTTGCCGTGAAAGATGGAAAACCTGTAGACCGTTCGGAAATGACCAAGGGATATGAATTTGCGAAAGATCAATACGTCATGTTTTCGCCGGACGAGCTCAAAACTCTCGAGGACGCAACGACGCATTCAATTGACATCGAACAATTCGTTCCGCTGGACACAGTCGACCCCGTCTATTTTTACGAGACGTACTACCTGGCGCCGGACAAAGGAGGGACGAAGCCTTATGCGCTGCTGGCGAGCGCACTTCGTAAGTCGAAGCAATGCGCGGTGGGGCGGTGGGTATCGCGCGGCAAAGAACACATCGTCATCATTCGACCCATCGGCGATGGCTTAGCGATGCATCAGTTGCACTTTCAAGCACAGGTACGCGATATCAAGGATTTGGGCGTTGAATCCGCTAAAGTTTCCGACTCGGAACTCAAGCTTGCGGATCAACTGGTTGAACAGCTCTCGGCGAAGCGGTTTGATCCACACGAGTACAAGGACGAATTCCACGGACGGGTGGAAGCTGCTATTCAAAAGAAAGTGCAGGGTAAGGAAGTCTCGCTCGCCGAGCCACCCGTGCCCGGCAACCGAGAAAATGTCATTGATTTGATGGACGCCCTGAAGGCAAGCCTCAATGCCCGCGGCGGCAACACGGAAGAATTAAAGGAGCGCCGGCCGGCCCGACGCGCCACGGCGCACCGCAAAGCGGCGCGACGCTAATGCACGCCTATCGCAACAAGGATTTGCAGCGCGAGTTCCGGCTTCCTGCGTTGGTGCTTCAATCGCTGGCTCGGGCGGGCCACATTCATCCGGTAAAGGTAGGCGATCGCGCCCGCTATTCGTTTCAGGATTTGCTCGTTCTGCGCCTCGCGAGCGCGCTCTACGCGGCGAAGATCCCGCAAAGGAAGATCGATGCCGCGCTCGCCAACATAAGAGCCTCGCTGCCGGGCGCCACCCTCCACGCCCTCTCGGTGAACCCTTCTCGAGGCAGTAGCGCGGCTGAAGATAGCCGCATGAGCGTGTATCGGCCGACGCATAATCCGAAACATCCGATTCACCTAGCGCATCGACACTTTGAACACGCAATCGCATTGGAAGAGCGCGACCCTGAAGCGGCACGCGCTGCTTACGAGCAAAGCTTGGCGGAGGACGCGCATCATCTCGAAGCAAGAATCAATTTAGGCCGCCTACTGCACTTAAAGGGCGAGCACAAGGCGGCCGAGGATATCTATCGGGCCGCGCTCACGGCAAACGCGGTGCTCTCCTTTAATTTGGCGCTGCTGCTTGAGGATTTGGAGCGTGAGAGCGAGGCAATCTTGGCGTATCGGGAAGCGCTGTCGCACGATCCCGGATTTGCTGACGCCCATTTCAATCTCGCGAGATTGCATGAGGTTGCCGGTAGACCCCGAGACGCCTTTCGGCACTTGCTCACTTATCGTCGATTGATCCGCGACACCCCTGTCAGGAACCGGGGTCGCGGCGGCTCACGAAATTGACTAGCCTGCCGCAGCCCTCCTTTAATCCGCCCGCCGAAGCGGATTGGCACCGTATGATTTCTGAAGCCGCTTATTTTTTGGCGCAGCAGCGAGGCTTCCAAAACGGCAGCGCGCTCGACGACTGGCTTGCGGCCGAAGCGCTGATCAAAATTCAGCTCTCTGAATAAGCCGCAAGCCTTCAATTCGCGGCTTACCCACACGACATAAAGCGCGATTTTTTCATACCAGCGGCGGGTCCCGGTCGCGCTCCGGATGCCGGTGTCTCGCAATGGCTGCGATAAAACTTCGCACAGCGGAGCTTGCATCGGCACCCGCCACGATGCCGGGATCATCCGCCCCGGAGGGCAGCCTCAGCGAAATCCCCGCCCTTTGCAGCAGCTCAGTTGAATTGCCCAAGGCTAGGATCGTCTTGCAGTGGCGATATTGATCCTTGATAAATTCCAGCGTGTGACCGTCCGCTGCCCAGGCGCTCACGGCCCTCGCCGCGGACGGCACGACAACCGCGTCAAACAGCACTGCTGGTGAATTCTCGAGTGTCGCATCGACTTCGAGGCTTTCTTCGTCGTCGCCCGCGATGGTCCCGAGACGGCTGGCGAGAACCCGCGTCACAGCGCCGGCCTGGTTCAGCGTTTCGATGAGCGCGGACAAGCCGGCAGCCTGGATTCCATTTGCTGCCAAAATCGCCACCTTGCGAGTGGCAATGCCCCCTTCTCCGGGCAGGGCCAACAGCGAGAGGCGCGCAGAGGAGGAAATCTCGGGCCTGGGAGCAGACTTGAGCGCCCGCGGCATGGGTGCCGGAAGTTCAATTCCCAAGCTCTGAGCCAGCGTGTTCGCCAGTTCTTTGGATACATTGAGAAGCGACGAAACCATCCGAACCCGGATTGCAGGAACCGTAACCTTGCTCAGCTCGAAACGAAAGCCCGCAGCGATGTGAGCTTTTTCCACGGCGCTCTGGCTCTCGTAAAAAAGCTGCGCCTGCGCATAATGTTCAGCGAACTTCTCAGGCTTTCCGCGCACTTTGTCGAGCGGCGCATTGTTCGGCTCGATTGACTTGGGATAAGAAAGGAATCCTTTCACGCCCGCTTGGTAAGGGCAACCGCCACCCAGAGAATTCGGTTCGTACGCCACGCGGCCGCGCGCAATGGCTTGACGGTGAAGTCCATCGCGTTGATTGTTGTGCACTGCCGCTATCGGGGCATTGATGGGAATCTCGTGAAAGTTCGGCCCTCCCAAACGCGTCAGCTGAGTATCCACGTAGGAATGGATTCTGCCGTGCAGGAGCGGGTCGTTGCTGAAATCGATGCCCGGAATCACGTGTGCCGTGCAGAAGGCGACCTGTTCGGTCTCGGCAAAGAAGTTGTCCGGATTACGGTTCAATACCATTCGCCCGATCGGCTTGACCGCGACCAGCTCTTCGGGAATCAATTTCGTCGAATCGAGAATGTCGAAGCTGAATTTTTCGGCTTGCGCCTCGCTGAATGTCTGCACGCCGAGCTCCCATTCAGGGTAGTGCCCGGACTCAATCGCTTCCCATAAGTCCCGGCGGTGGAAATCCGGATCGGCCCCCGCGATTTTGACCGCTTCATCCCAAACGAGAGAATGAGTTCCCAGCTTGGGTTTCCAATGAAACTTGCAAAACGTGGCCTTGCCGCTCTCGTTCACGAGCCTGAAGGTGTGTACTCCAAAGCCCTGCATCATCCGGTAACTGCGCGGAATCGCGCGATCCGACATCACCCACATGAGCATGTGGGTCGACTCGGGCATCAGGGAAACGAAGTCCCAGAACGTGTCGTGAGCCGAGGCCGCTTGGGGCATTTGGTTGTGCGGTTCCGGTTTCACCGCGTGAATCAGATCCGGAAATTTCATCGCATCCTGGATGAAAAACACCGGCATGTTGTTGCCGACCAGGTCCCAGTTGCCTTGATCAGTATAGAACTTCACTGCGAAACCGCGCACGTCACGGGCCGTGTCGGCAGAACCGCGTTCGCCCGCGACCGTGGAAAAGCGCACGAACACGGGTGTAATTTTTCCGCTTTCAGCGAAGACGGTGGCGCGAGTGAGTTCCGATAACGGCTCATACGCCTCGAAGAATCCATGTGCGGCCGAGCCTCGGGCATGCACAATACGTTCTGGTATGCGTTCATGATCGAAGTGGGTAATTTTTTCCCGAAGAACGAAGTCTTCGAGCAAAGTCGGCCCTCTCAAGCCCGCTTTGAGCGAGTCTTGATTGTTCGAGACCGGGACCCCCTGATTTGTGGTGAGGGTCTGCCCTTCGGAGTTCACTCGTTTGGTCGAGAGCGATCCGTCCAACGCTCGGGGGCTTAGGGCCGGGGCACCTGTCTTGGCGGTGGCATTGGCTTCGCTTAGCGTAGCTGCGCCCGCGGTGGGCGATGGCATGTTCTCGTGCGCGCCCTCGACAGGCGCGGCGGCGTTGCGGCCGCCATATTCGCCGGGTTTGGCGGAGTTGAAAGGCATGCTGGCGCCCAAGGACTCCTGCTCAGCGGCATGCTTGGCCAAGTCGCCGCTTGGCGACGCGGCCGGGTGCGATGGGCCGCTCACGCTCGTACCGATTGCGGAACCGCTGCCCTTGCGCGGGCGCGCTGGGGCCTTGGCCTTGCTCTTTGGTGGGGTCATAGCGTTCTATTCCTTAAAATCCAAGCGACAGGCAAAATTCGAATTGGGACGGTTACACGGGCCGCGGGTGGCCGGCAGAGGGCCAAATACAAGACTTTTTGTAGTCGCTCGCCTACGCTGCATCCCCGCAAAATGCTAGACTTGCGAGGGACTAGCGGCTGCGTGTACTTTGTATTACAGAGTAGCAGTCTTGCCGCCGCGCCATTTACGGGCGAGGGCTTCCAACTGCAAAAGGTGAATTTCCGGTGCTGATCAATCTGTGGGCAAGGTTCATAGAATTCGGTTACGCCATTGCCTCCATCGCGATGCTCTACGGCATAGTGGCTGCTATCGCCGTACGCATACCCATTACCTCACGTGCCGGCCGCGCATTCGTGAAATCACCTGCGGTTACCATCCTCAAGCCCCTGTGCGGCGCCGACCAAGATACCTATGAATGTTTGCGTTCATTCTGCGAGCAGACCTTCAAAGATTACCAGGTGGTGTTCGGGGTCAATGACGCCAGTGATTCCGCCGTAGCGATTGTGCGGCGGTTGCAGCGCGAATACCCACAGTGCAATTTGGAACTCGTGATCGAGCGCCGCTCCCATGGGAGCAACCGCAAGGTCAGCAATCTCATCAATATGCTCGAGGCTGCCCGCCATGACTATCTCGTTCTCTCGGATAGCGATGTCCGGGTCAAGCCGGATTACCTCGAGCGCGTCGTTGCGCCTTTGGCCGATGAACGGGTTGGCATCGTCACTTGCTGCTATCGCGGCGTCGCCCGGGCCGGTGTCTGGTCCATCCTCGGATCAATGTTCATCAACGAATGGTTCATCCCCTCGGTTCGTGTGTCCGCGATGATGGGATTTCGCGCCTTTGCGTTTGGTGCGACCATCGCGATCCGGCGCAATGTGCTTGACAGAATTGGAGGGTTCGCCGCGATTTCGGGTCAATTGGCTGACGACTATCGATTAGGCGAACTGACGCGGCGCTTAGGTCTGCGCACAGTCCTTTCGGATGTCGAGGTCGAGACGATGGTGGGCGAGCAAAGCGTGTGGGAGCTGATCTCTCATGAGTTGCGGTGGCGAAGAACGATTCGGTTTCTGTCCCCTTCCGGCTATCGATTCTCCTTCGTCACTTTCGGATTGCCTATCACGGCCCTGCAGCTTGCCATTACCGGCGGCGCTGCGCCCGCACTGATTATTTTCGCTATTACCGCTTTGGCGACCGCGAGCTTGCATGTCGGCGCGGGCCCCGTAAGGGCGCCTTGGGCGAGATTGTTCCTCATGCCGTTGAGGGAGTTCCTTCATTGCGCCCTGTGGGGCTGGAGCTTCGCGACGCGCCGCGTGCAATGGCGGCGGGACCTCTACCATGTGACGCCAGACGGATCGGTCCAACCGGTTGCGAGGATATAACAGGTATTTGATCGTGACGGCCGACGATTTCGGCCTACACGAATCGATCAACGATGCCGTTGAACAGGCAAGCCGAGCCGGAAGCCTGACGGCGGCGAGCCTAATGGTTTCCGCCGTGGCGACTGACGACGCGGTGCGCCGGGCGCGAACACTGCCGAACTTGCGCGTCGGATTGCACATAGTGCTTGCGGATGGTCAAGCAACCCTCGACGGGCACTTGATTCCAACAATCGCGGACCTCTCCGGCCGCATGCACGGCGACATGTTCCGCAGAGGTGTCCGCTTCTTTTTTCACCCTGCGGCACGCCGCCAGCTCGAAGCCGAGATCCGTGCGCAATTCGCCGCTTTTGCACGTACCGGATTGGTTCTCGATCACGTGAACGTTCACAAGCACTTGCATCTTCATCCCACAGTTTTGAGCATTTTATTACACGTAGGCAGGGACTACGGCATGCCGCCGATGCGCGTACCGGACGAGCGGGTGTGGTTTGCGGCGCGAAGCGCAGGCGCCTTACAAGGTTTGACGCAGGCGATGCTGAAACCGTGGATTTCGTTAATGAAATTTAGGTTGCGTCGAGCGAGGGTTTTTCACAACGATCGGCTGTTTGGAATCTCCGCGACGGGCGCGATGGATGAAGCGGGCTTGCTCGCCATATTGGCTCAGCTGCCGCTGGGGGTCAGTGAAATCTACTTGCACCCCGCCACACGGTCAGGATCCCTCATCGCCTCCTCGATGAGCGAATATCGGCACGCGCAGGAGCTTGATGCATTGTTGAGCACCCGAGTGCGCGCCGCGTTCGAGGCGGTCGCGATGCGAGGCGGCTATACGGACGCACGGGGCGCCCTGGATGTCGCCCCCGTCCGACAGCCGCCGTAGGAAAAATCCGATGCCTGTGCATACGAACTCATCGGACAATGCTTGTATGCGCGCTCTCTGCGGTTCGAGGTTGGTTTTGCTAGCGGCGCTTATGCTTGTCGCCTGCGGCGGGGGAAACGGCCCGCACGGATCGGCCGCACCTCCCTCTCCCAGCAGGGGCGAGCTGTTGCAAAGTCCGCCTGAGCTTCTGTCCACGGTGACCGCGCCGGCACTGCTCGCCGAACTCAATCTCGCTACGAATTCGCTGCTATTTTCCCAGAGTGGCGCGCCGATTTGCGACGTCCTCTTTTATAAGGTTCGCTATGCGACCGTTGGAGGAAAGAACGAGCCCACCACGGCCTCGGCAGTGCTGATGGTGCCCTCCGGCTTTGGAGCAAATTGCACGGGTGCGCTTCCGATCGTTTTATATGCCCATGGCACCACCACGGATCGTGCCTTCAACATGGACAACTTGCAAAATACAGAGACGATTTCGGTGGCTGCGCTGTTTGCATCTCATGGCTACACCGTTGTGGCGCCCAACTATGCCGGCTATGACACCTCCACTCTTCCCTACCATCCCTACTTGATCGCCGATCAGCAATCGAAAGACATGATCGATGCCTTGACCGCGGCGCGGGCCGCCTTGCCGCTGGCCTCGGCGACGTTAGTCAAAGACAACGGCAAACTTTTTATTACCGGTTATTCGCAAGGAGGTTATGTGGCGATGGCCACACATCGCGCAATGCAGGCGGCTGGAATGAAGGTCACGGCCTCGGCGCCGATGTCGGGCCCGTATGCGCTCGCCGCTTTTGTCGATGCCGTGTTCTACGGCGAAGTCAACGGCGGAGCAACGGTGTCCACCGTCTTGATGCTATCCGCCTATCAAACAGCCTATGGCAACATCTATGCCGCTCCCACGGAGGTGTTCGAACCCCAATATGCGAGCGGCATTCAATCTCTGCTACCGACCACCACGCCACGAAGCCAGCTCTATGCTGAAGGTAAGCTTCCCGAATCCGCACTTTTCAGCGTCACCCCTCCCGCTCCGCAATTCGCCGACATCACTCCGCCCACGGCGCCGGCGAACCTGGCCGCGGTGTTTGCTCTCGGATTCGGCGCTGGTAATTTGCTTCAAAACAGCTATCGGCTGAGTTACCTTGAAGATGCTCAAGCCCATCCCGACGGCGGCTTCCCGACGATTACCACAGGAATTCCCGCTCCGGATGCGCAACTGGGCTGGCGGCAGGATCTGCAGAAGAACGATTTGCGCAATTGGGTCCCGAACGTTCCGGTCTTTTTATGCGGCGGCGATAACGATCCCATCGTCTTCTGGTTTAACACGCAGTTGATGCAACACTATTGGGCCTCGCAAGGCGCCTCACCGGCGCCGATCAGCGTGCTCGATGTCGACGCCGCCGCTTCGACAAACGATCCTTATGCAAGCATCAAACACGACTTTGCGATTGCCAAAGACGTTGTCGCGGCCGACGCGATTGCGCAAGGAGCTACCGATGGCGGCGCATTGGCCGTAGCGACCGCCTACCACGCGCTGTTGGTCTCGCCATTCTGTTTTGCCGCAACCAGGTCATTTTTCACGGCTCAGTGAGGTGCGACGCTCCCAAGATCTCCCCAAAGCGATTAAATCGCAACCGGTGCGTGCGGCGCTTCGGTAAGATCACGCATCGCAATTTGGGAGCCTGCTTAAGTGATCCGAAAAATTATCAGTGTTTTGCTGCCGAGTGTTGTCCTGGCTTATCCGGCCTTGAGCGCGCCATCTGCCGATCAGACTGGCCCGGCGCCCTCCGAGAGTGCTTACGGCGCTCTGCAATGGCGAGGTATCGGGCCTTTCCGCGGCGGACGAGCCGTCGCCGTGGCGGGGGTGCCCGGTTCCCCCAATGTCTTTTACTTTGGGGCCGCCGCAGGCGGCGTTTGGAAAACCATCGATGCCGGCACGACATGGAAACCCATTTTCGATGGCGTGAAAGCGTCTTCAATCGGCGCCATCGCAGTCGCCCGCAGCAATCCGTCCGTCATCTATGTGGGCACGGGCGAGGGAAATCTGCGCGGTAATGTGACTTGGGGCGGCGGAATATTCAAATCTAACGACGCCGGCGCGACTTGGACGGATCTCGGCTTGACCGACACGCGGCAGATCGGCGCCGTGATCGTGGATCCCGTCGATCCGAATATTGTGCTCGTGGCCGCCATCGGTCATGCGTTCGGACCGAATTCGCAGCGCGGCGTTTTCCGTACCACGGATGGCGGCAAGACTTGGAATCGCGTGCTCTACAAGAACGACTTGACCGGCGCCATCGACTTGGCTGCCGACCCGCACAACCCGAAGGTTGTATATGCGGCTCTTTGGCAGGCCAGGCGTCAGCCCTGGAACTTTGCGAGCGGGGGACCGGGAAGCGGGTTATATCGATCCACGGATGGCGGCCTCACCTGGTCGCAACTCACGGGGCACGGGCTTCCCACGGGGATTCTCGGGCGCATCGATGTGGCAATTTCGGCGGTTGATTCGAACCGGATATATGCGATGGTTGAAGCCACAGATGGCGGACTGTATCGGTCGGATGATGCCGGAGGGCAGTGGCACCGGGTAAGCGAAGACGGCCGTTTGCGTCAGCGGGCTTGGTACTTTTCCAAAATTTATGCCGATCCCAATGCGATCGATACCGTGTATGCCCTGAATACCGGCATGCTGCGCTCCTTGGATGGCGGCAAAACCTTTAACTTGGTATCCGCTACGCATGGCGATCACCACGCCTTATGGATCGACCCGAACAACTCCAACAGCCTGATCAATGCCAATGACGGCGGCGCGAGCATCTCGCTGGATGGCGGCAATACCTGGTCAACTCAAGAGAATCAGCCCACGGGGCAGTTCTATCATGTCGCCACCGACAACCGCTTTCCTTACTATGTTTATGGCGCGCAGCAAGACAACACGAATCTAGCGGTCGCAAGCTTCGATGATGAAGGGGTAATCGGACCTCGTGACTGGTACCCCGCCGGCGGCGGCGAATCGGGCTTTGTCGTGCCGGATCCCCGCGATTCCAATATCATTTACAGCGACGCCGAGAATCAATACCAACGCTTCGATCGACGCTCCCAGCAGTCCCAATCCATTAGTCCCGACCCCATCGACAATTCGGGGCATCCCGCGAGCGAACTCGACCATCGCTTCAACTGGACCGCGCCCCTGATGCTCTCGCCGCACGACCCCGAAGCCCTCTATGCCGCTTCCGAGGTCGTATGGAAGTCGACGGACCGGGGCATGAGCTGGAAAATCATCAGCCCGGATCTCACTCGGAACGACAAGACTAAGCAAACGGCTTCCGGCGGCCCGCTGACCAAGGACATCACGAGCGTCGAGTATTACGACACGATTTTTGCGTTGGCCGAATCCCCGCTGCGCAAGGGCAAGCTGTGGGTCGGCACCGATGATGGATTGGTGCAGATCTCCGAGGATGACGGCGCTCATTGGCGCAACGTCACCCCTGCCTCGATGCCGGCTTGGAGCACGGTAAGCACGGCGGAGCCCTCGCATTTCGACCCCGCAACGGCATACATCGCGGTGGACCGGCACCGGCTCGATGACATTGCGCCGTACGCGTGGAAGACGGTGGACAATGGCAAAACCTGGATTGCGATCTCCGCAGGATTGCCGCACGGTGCCGTGGTGCACGTGGTACGTGAAGATCCCGTACGCCGTGGCTTGCTGTATGCGGGTACTGAAGTGGGCTCTTTTGTATCCTTCGACGACGGTGCACATTGGACTGCCCTACAACACGGCATGCCCGTAACTCCGGTTCATGATCTGACCGTGCACGGTGATGACTTGGTGGCAGCAACGCACGGCCGCGGATTTTGGATCTTGGATAATGTGACGCCTTTGCGCCAAGTGCAGTCCGCACCGGATGATCTCGTGCTGTATTCTCCAGCCACGGCCCTGCGGCTTTACTATCCCGAAGAAGTGAACTCCCGCCGCCCGGTCGGGCCGAATCCTCCGGCCGGCGCCATCATCGACTATGTGCTCAACACGGCAGCCACGACGGAACTGACCGTCGATATCTTCAATGCGCAGGGCGAGCGCATTCGCCATCTGTCCAGCACCAAGACCAACAAGGAGGTGCAGCCGCCCGAGTGGCCCGATCGGCTGGTACCTACCGATTTGATCCCCGCGCATGCGGGCATGAACCGGCTCGTGTGGGATTTGCGCTATGACGATCCCACCCAAATTCCGGGCGCCTTTTACCAAGACCAGGCCCCGCGAGGACCGCTGGTCCCGCCCGGCCATTACCAAGTCCGACTCACTCTAGGTGACAAGAGCCGCACCGCGGATCTCACCGTTATCGCCGACCCTCGGGTTGGCGATCGAGACGGCGCAATCGCTGTTAAAACAGCCCTTGCGCTGGCGACTTACAAGGACATCGATGCGCTGCATCGGGCGGTGAATGATATTCGCGCTCGGCGCTTGGCGCTCAAGAGCTCACCCACTTCGCATGAAGATGCGAAACTCGCAAGCGTCGAGGAAGCCCTCATGCAAGTGAAAATGAACGGCTCCGAAGCCGGCCTGGCATTTCCCGGCATGCTTAACGAGCAGCTTGCCGCGTTCGCGGGGACACTCGAAGACGCCGACACACCGCCAACTCACCAGCAACAGGCGCTCTATGAGTCCCTGCACCAGAAGCTGCAGGCTCAGCTAACCCGGTGGCAAAGCTTGAGCCAGAATTGAAGGCAGCCTACTCCTCGTCGTTGGATTCGCCCTCATCGGAAGCGGAATCATCGGCGCGCAAGGCGGGCAAATGCGCACCGCTCAGCGCTTGATTGAGACTGACCAGTTGCTCGCGCCAAATCTTTGCCGAGAATGCGGCAAGCGCCAGCCAGTTTTGGGTTAAGTTTTGCGCCGCCGATAGTTGCGCCTGCGTGGGCGCGGCGTCGGCGGCGAGTACTTGCTCGTACAAGCCGGCGATTTCGCCGTTGACGTGCTCCAGCCCTCGATGCGCGCCGCTGTCCGGAGCGCTCGCAGCGGCGTCCGCTCCGGACTCGAGCAGCGTCTGCAATTGCTCATCCAGCGCTTTGGCGAGACCCGCAATCGGCTCAGCTTGCCCGGGCTTGCGCATTTTTAGTTGCGAGCGCAAAGACTTCGTTTGCAGCAATGTCCTGGTACTCGCATCCAGCGCCTTCGCTAGATCCTGCGCAAGGGCAAACTGCGCCGCGTAATCTTGTTGGGCAATGCTCACCCGGGGGTCCGCAAGTACCGTCAGAGACTGTTCCGACTGGCGCGGGCCGACTTGCAAACGCACGCGATAGGTGCCGGGAATCGCAAGGGGACCTGAAGGCTCGAGCGGCGTATCGAACGGCACTGCCGAAATGGGAAAACTGCGCTTGGCAGCTCGTGGCGCGGTGTAGTGCAAGTCCCAGACAAATCGATGCATCCCCGCCCCTGTCGCCAGAGCGTGTGGCTGGCGTATCCAATAAGACGGAATGAGTTCGCGAGCGCGCTCCTCGTTGGTGAAGCCAGCGTCAGTACTCGCGGCACGGCGCACAACAGCTCCCTGCGAATCGAGCACCTCGATCGTCACCGCGCCCTTCGCCGCCTGTGGAAGGAAGTAGTCGATGACGGCGCCGTCAGGGGGATTGCGCCCAGCCGGCTCATCGGGCGGAATAGGTGTATCGGTACCGGTACTGCGCCGCGCACGTACCGCAGCTGAAGGCTTGAGCAGCGTCGGCTGCTGGTGAGCCCCGCTTCCCGCAAACTCGCGTATTGGACCGATATCATCAAGAATCCAGAAGGAGCGGCCATGCGTCGCGACGATCAGGTCCTGCTCGTGAATAATCAGGTCCCGCATTGAGGTATGCGGCAAGTTGAGCTGCAGCGATTGCCAATGCCCACCATCATCGAACGACGTCCAGACTGCTTTTTCGGTGGCCGCGAACAACAGGCCGCGGCGCACAGGATCTTCCCGCACTGCATTGACCGGCGCATCAGCAGGCAATCCGGCAGCGATTGACTGCCAGCTGCGGCCGCCGTCGCGCGTGCGGTACAGGTATGGCTGCAGATCATCCAACCGGAACCGGCTTACCGATGCATAAGCGACCTGCGCATCGAAGTGCGACGCCTCGATTTGCGTAACCTTGCTCCACGCACTTAACTGCGGCGGCGTCACGTTACGCCACTCCTTGCCTTCGTTAGGCGTGACCCAAATCAATCCGTCATCCGTGCCCGCCCAAAGCATCCCCTTAGTCACCGGCGAAGCGCTCAGCGAATAAATCACGCCGCGTTGAGTGTCGGCCTTGTCGGCATGCATGTCGCCGACGCTCGGTGGCGAGCCGCCGCTCGGACGCGTCAAATCATCGCTGATCGTTTGCCAGGAGTTACCGGCGTCGCTGGTCGCGTACAGCCGGTTAGCGGCGTAGTACAGACGGTGCGGGTCCTGGGGCGAGAAAAGAATCGGCTCGGTGCGATCAGTGCGTGTGTCCGCGGCGGGAACTGGAATCGGGGAAATATTCTGCACCTGACCGGTTGAAAGGTGAGTTTTAGTGACAACGTTTCGGCCCGCGCCAAATATCACATCGGTGTCGAGCGGGTCCGGCGCAACATAGCCGTACTCGATCACTCCCACCGGATGCCAATCGCGAAAAGTGATTTCGCCGTCGTTGCCCCGGCTCGCGATGCAGACAGAACCGCTTTCTTGCTGACCTGAGCACAGCCGATACGGAAAGGCGGGGGTTACGCTGACGTGATACAGCTGCGCGGTGGGTTGATTAAACCAGCTACTCCAAGTCTTGCCACCGTTGACGGTGATGATAGCGCCTTGATCGCCTGCCAGGGCGATGCGCTGGGGGTCCTCTGGACCGATCCAGATTTGTTGGTAGTCATCACCGCCCGGCGCGCCCCTGAATGAAGTCCAGTGCACACCGCCATCGGTCGATTTCATTACGACAATCGAAGCGCTGTAGAGAATATCTGCGTTGCTCGGATCGATTTGGATGATGGGCAAGTCCCCGCCACCGATGCGCAGTGCCGGCCGCGGATCGGTTGTCGCCATGCGCCAATGATCGCCGCCATCGTCGGAGCGGTAGATGCCCACGCTCGGAGCGGCGCCGCCTTGGGCGGCAGGATTGGAGCTTGTCGCCACGGTCGCATATAAGCGCCCACGCGCGTTGGCCGCCACCGCGACATCGATCTGCGATAAGCCTTCCGGCAATCCGTCTTTGAGCTGTCTCCAGTGATCACCGCCGTCGCTCGATTTGTACAATCCGCCGTTCGGGCCGTTGTACATCGTTTTATCTTCCCATGGCCCGGAACGCGCATCCCAAAATCCCGCATACAGCGTATTCGCGTCATTGGGATCGATTCTCACGAAGGAGCTGCCGATGTTTTCGCCTCGATCCAAGACCTTGATCCACGTCGCACCGCCATCCGACGAGCGGTACACGCCGCGCTGCGCGCTCGGGCCGTAAGGATGGCCCAATACAGCCGCATAGAGGCGATTTGCATCCTTGGGACTCACCGCAATGCTCGGAACTTGTTGCGAGTCTTCCAAAGACAAGTGCGTCCAGGTTTGGCCCCCGTCGGATGAGCGATAAACGCCGTTGCCCACTGACAAGTCCGGCCGATGCAAGCCTTCACCGGATGCTACGTAGATGATCTTTGGATTGCTCGGCGCAACCGCAATGGCGCCGATTGACTGCGTCGGCTGCGAATCGAAAATCGGTTGCCAAGTTCGGCCGTCATCGTCCGTTTTCCAGACCCCTCCGTTGACGGCCCCGGCCAATATGGTGTGCGGTTGACCCGGCACTCCCGTGATCGCCCGCGTGCGTCCGCCGCGAAACGGACCGACCAATCTCCATTGCAGATCTTGTGTGATCGAGGCACCCACGGTTTGAGCGCGAATAAATGGAGACGCCGCAAGGGAAAGGGCCATGAGCCCAACGGATCGAAACAAAGGCAAGTGAATTGGCATGGATCCCCGCGTCTTTAAGTGTGCGCAGGGATGATAGTGCAAATGGCGAGCAGACGTCTGGCGGGATTTATGTTAGCGCTGCGACTTTCATTTGCTATTTCAGGGCCAAGACTCTGCGTGCCGCCAAGCGTCCGGTTGCCAACGCGGCATGAACCGTTCCCCAGTGACCAGACGTATCGGTGTGCTCTCCTGCGAAAAACAGTGTATTCCCGACCGGGCAAGTCAACTTTAGCGGCGCATCGAGTGCGTTGACAGGGACATAGCTATAAGCGCCTCTCGAGTATTCATCTCCGTCCCAATCGTGGACATGCCAGCTCAGCAGCAGTCCCTTTATATCCGCGAGCGAGCGGTCAAAAACCATTGCGAGTGTGTCGAGGCATTGGTTCAAGAGCGCTTCGCCACCCTCCTTGGCGGCAATCAATTGCCCCAGTCGCTTGGCTTTGGGTCCGCCTGCCCAGGCCGTGAGCACCGCGCTCTCATCCGGAAAGGATGTCCACCAAGTGCCAGGCAGCAAAGAAGGGGTGAAAAGAAAGCTCAAAGATTTAAGCGCCGCATCGATTCCGCTGGGTTGCGAACTCAACTGCCATTCGCTCCAAAACCTCTTGCGAAATATCAGTACCAACCGCACCGCCGACCCCATGATCATCCGTTTGGCATTGAGAAGTATCTCGTTCAGCGGAGGCGCGAATTCGATGGCCTCGGCCTGCAGTACCCCGAGGGGAACGGTGATCACGGCCCGCCGCGCGTGCATCATGCAGTTCTCGCCGGATGGATGCCGGGCCTCGACGGTGACCGATGCAGGGTTCCAAGCCACTTTGTGCACGGCAGTGCTCAGGAACAGCTCGCCGCCGGCACGCTTAAATTGCCGCGCCAAATAATTCGGAATGCCTGAATAACCCGTCCGCACACGGAATACGCGATCGGCTTCGATGGCCTCCTCCGCTTGCTGCTGTTTGCACAAGGCTGCGATTCCAATGCGATTTACGTCGGCTGCGTTGAATCCCTCTATATAGTTCGTCACCGTTTCCGCCGTCGCTATATCGACGGACTTGGTCTTCAAAAACTCGGCAAATGTGGCATCACTGCCTCGCTGTTGCGCCAGAAATTCCTTCAATCCATCTAGAATCGGTTCGATTTTCTTTTGTTGCTCGGCGCCATCGGCCCAATGCCCGTTACTGAAGCATAACGAGGAACCGCGCAGTTCGTAAGTTTGCAGGCCGGCCTCGTGTACAACAGCGTTGGTCTCCGGGGGCAAACCATGGATGAATTCCGCCCCCAGCTCCACCGGCACCGCGTTGGAACCGCCAAGGGATACCTCGCGAGTCCATACCCGCCCGCCGACACGGTCGCGGGCTTCAAGTACGGCGACCGTCATGCCTGATTCGGCCAGCAAGCGGCCGGCCGCCAGGCCCGCAACGCCAGCTCCTACGACGAGAACATCATACGGCGCAGCGCTCAAATCAATTTGTCGATCCTGATCGTCAAAGCAAGATCCTCGATGTACCGACATCTTTGGGAGGCATGTAGTGTCCCATGACGGCCATCCAATGCGTACCTGTAGGTATTCGGCGTTGAATGGAACCGCCTTGCGCCTACATGTGCTTGTCCCGCCGCCGCACTAAACTGACAGTAGCTTTCAGTGTCACACGTTCCGGAGGAAAAGATCATGGGCAATGAGAATCAGAAGGGAAACGAAGATCAACCGCCGAGTCCGGGCGGAGATCCCGATCAACCTAACGATGATGTACCTGAGCGACCCGCAGCGGTGGATTCGGACGAAAACAAAGGCAAGGACAAGAGCGGTTACGGGCACATCGGCAATAAGGAGGTTCCGCGTCCCGTAGGTGCGCCCCCGCCGCATCAGATTTATTGAGCAAAGATCGATTAATTTCTAGCGCCGCCCACCCTCCTTTATCGATAGCTCATCAGTGACGGTCGCACCGCCGGCGGCGTCACGTGCGATCTTTAGTGCATTGCGAAGATCCCAGTCGCTGAATACAAAGCCGTGCAATATCACCCGGCCGTTCTCCACGGATACCTTCACGTGTTTATCATAGAAATAAGGGTCGGCATGCAGCGCGGATTGAACGCGCTTCCTCAGTGCCTCGTCGGAGGCTTTCCCCGCGTCATCGTTGGGGCGCGCTGCGGCCTCCACCGCTCCCAGCGCCGCTGGACGCGGCCCATCAATGGCCGCCATTGCCGCCGCCTCAAATATCAGCGCTGCGCCCACGCACGCGCCTAACTTCCATCGAAGGTGCATAACTCCTCCTCATCGCATTTGGCCTTAGCGCTCCGCTGACTTCAGCTCCCCACGCATATCGGCGCTGAACAACTGGTAACAATTTCTGCCGGAATTCTTGGCTTGATACATCGCCATATCGGCATGCTTGAGCAGGGTCTCGGCATCCGGCGCAGCGTCGGGAAAGCAAGCGATACCGATGCTTGCCTTTACCTGCAGGTCGTGTTCAGCGATTTTGTAGGGTTTCGCGCATTCGGCTCTGATTTTTTCAGCGCAGCACAACGCGTCGCGTTCAGAGCCGATTTCCGCAATCAAAACAACGAATTCATCTCCGCCATAGCGGCTCACCGTATCGGTTTCCCGGACGCAGCTCAGCAGTCTTTTTGCCGCTGCCTGCAACAATTGATCCCCTATTGCGTGTCCCAACGAGTCATTGACCGACTTGAATCGGTCCAAGTCGATAAATAGCACGGCCACCGAATAGTTGTTGCGTCGCGCTCTACCCAACGCTTGATCCAGACGATCGGCAAATAGAACTCTGTTAGGAAGATCGGTAAGATTATCGTGTAAGGCGAGTCTGGCCAGCTTGGCTGAGATATCCCGAGCCTCGGTCACGTCATGCGCCACCATTACTGCGCCGACCACCCCGCCCTGCTTGTCATGAATTGGCGATGCGGAGTTTTCAACGGCTATTTCGGCACCGTCCCGCCGGATGAGCACGCATGTACCCTCATTGGCCACTCGGCGGTCCTCGATGATGGCGGTCAAGGTAGGACAAGGAATGTGTTTGCGGGTGGTTGAATCAACCACGAAAAATATTTCGTCGACGAGTCGCCCTGAGGCTTCGGCCTGCGTCCAGCCCGTCATTTCCTCGGCAATTCTATTGAGAAAACGCACTCTGGCTCGAAAGTCTGTACTGATGACGGCATCGCCGATTGAGTCCAGTGTTACCTGGGATCGTTCGCGCTCATTGAACAAAGCCTCTTCGTTTGCAAGCACTATTACTTCGCTTGCTTGCAAGGCCGTTTCGGCCTCACGGTCCCGGCCGATGTGTCGAAAAACGATCACCGTGCCGCAACGTCTGCCGAGTTCGTCGTTCGCCGCAGCTACGCCGTAAAGTAGTGGCACTCGCCGCGCTGACTTATCCACCAGCACGGCATGCCCGACGGGAATATCGACATCGACCACGCTGACCACCCTCGCGACGGGTTGGCCCACGGCGTCTTGGCATGACCATCCCGTCAGCGCTTCTGCCGCGGCATTCATATAGGTGACCGAATCAGCTAAGTCCGCAGTGACGACGGCATCGCTGACATGAGCCAATGCGGCGAGAAGATGAGAATCGTCAGCGGGTACGGTCGCCAGCCGTGCTAAATCACGCGGCACGGCTTATACGGGGCACAGAGGCTGCAGCGGTCCGATATCTCATCGTTTCCTCGTGAGTTACCTACAGTATCGCGAATCCAACCCGGGGCCCACTGTCGGACAACGCCTCTATATTAGTACGCTCAGGGCTTCTTGGCGGCTCTGCTGGACATATTCTTACGGGTTATCAGCTTTGAGGCCGACAGCATGCTCCGGTTGTACGCAGTTGATGCTGCACCTAGGGCCAACCAAGCCCCGGTTTCATCCACCTAATGGTTCAATCGACGACCGGCGGTGTCATTGGCGGCACGCTGGGTGTCTTGGCGGGCATGGGAGCATTGGCTGCCGGTCCACAATCATGGCAGGCCTCGCTGGACTGGGCGTGGGCGGCACCTTGGGCGGCCTTGTCGGCGCACTCGTCGGGTGGAACGCTGCTGTCGGTTCACTGCGACACGCAGAGGAAATATCCAGGGCCAAGGACATGCTGAAGGGCACAGGAGCAGAAGACATTGCTTCAGCCAGCGAAGGCCGGTCGCCAAGAACGGCGAATTCGAGTGCCCCTGCGCGCTGACATCCGGTCGCGGCGGTTCAAAGTTATCGTTAGCGGACGTGGGATCCGTAGAGAGCCAACTGCCCGCCGCCGCCGTACGTATTTACCTCGGTGGCCGGGGTCCCGATCAAAAACCGAGCCATCAGCTTCGCGACCTCTTCAATCTCTCCTTCATCATTTCGGCCCACCGCCGCTGAGGCTCGTGGGCCCAAATCGCTGGGGTCTAGCGGAAGACAGGATTTGCTGGTGAAATCGCGCGCAGCGGCCGCTGAGATGCTGGCAGCGGCGGCCAGGTCAGTGTGTCTGGACAATAGTTGCGCCGTGCCGACGAGTGCCGGGACTCGCCACGCCTGCGGTTCGGCGATTAGCAAGCCTAAGTTGAAACATACTTGGCAGGCAACTCGTCCAATGATCGGCATTTGCAGCCCGCTCAACGCTGCCGCGCCGTCGCGAAAGTAAAACCCGACACCCTTATCCAGCACGTAGACGCAGGTACGCGCAATGTTATCCGAATCTTGCGCAGGGCCTCGCGCAGCTACGTGCAATCCACGGGACCTCAAAAACCGCTCGAGCGGCGCGCGTTGCATGCTTGCCTGCAATGCGCCCGCCCATCTGCGAGTGATCGTCGAGTTAGGAATTAAAATGGCCATAGTCAAGTCGCCGCCTGCCAATGAAACGGATACTAGATAGCTGACGGTCTTGACGAAAGGTTCTGAAGGGTTATTCGCTGAGAAACGAGCGGTGTGTCACGCAATTGAGCAAAGCGCTACTCGCTTAGCGTAAAAGTTAGCAGACGCGCCTCCTCAGCGCCTGAACGCAAAACCCGAAAGTTGATCGGGTCGCCGATCTGGTAAACAGTTTTCTGAAACGGGTCTACCACCACAACTCGCATCCCATGCCAAGTGACCTGATAAGCGGCAAACCGATAGCCATCGTTTTCTGCAACGAGACTATTTTCAATGGGGGCTCTGCCCGAGGTAATCGATGCACGTGAACTTTCCGACTCGTCCCGCTCGCTGCTCGCATCGGATTGCGATTGATCGGCTGCAAACCGCAAGATTTTGCGGTCGCCCGTCACCACCCTATAAACAGTAAAGTCCAGATTCTCGCCGACCCGGTGCAGCAAGTTGGGTGAACCGGCCACAAAGATTTGCGAATCGCGCCACCTCACGATGTATCCGATCTGCCGGTAACCAGCATCCTGCCCCGTGAGTACTTCACTGATGGTGCCGCTTTCGTGATTGACCGGTGGAGCGAGGGCAGAGATCGCAGGCGCGATCTTGGTCGGCTGCTGAGCCCCCGCTTGTCCTGCGGAAACTGCGCAGAGAACGGCAATGCAGCCGCGTACTAGAAGAGAATCGAATAGTACGGACATTCCCCTATTGTTCCCGCACAAGCGCCTGCGGTCAACTGGGAGTCAATCTCGAGGGGGCTCGAGTCAAAATTAACACGACGCTGCCTAATACGACCATAGCCGCGATAAGCGTTCGCAGCGTTACAATTTCGCCGGCGATGAAGTAACCCAATGCGACGGCAACCAACGGATTGATATAAGCGTGGCTCGCGACCGTCGTCACCGGCATTCGTCCGAGCAGCCAGACATATGCGGTATATGCAATCAGCGAACCGAAAACAACCAGATAAATCAGAGCGAGACCAACACGCAAGCTCAGATGAGGCAGCGGGCGCATCTCGCCCGAAACAGCTGACAACAACAGCAAAATCAGTCCTCCGATCATCATTTGCGCGCCTGCGGTTAAGGGTTTGGAACGTGGCAGCGCGAGCTGCCCGGACAATACCGCACCCACGGACCACGCGACGCCGCCTAACAAAATCGCGAGGCAAGGCAGTATGGCCAACTGCTGTGCGCGATTATCGATAAACATAAGCGCCACGCCGAAGAAACCAAATACAACCGCAGCAAAGAGCGGCCCTCGAAACGGTTGAGTACGAAACACAAACATCTCCAGGATGATCGTCGTGATCGGTAGCGTCGCTTCGATCACGGATGTGACCCCCGAAGACACAAACTGCTCGGCCCAAAACACCGCACCGTATGTAATGACAAACATGCAAACGCTGATAAGCGCCAAATTTCGCCAGTGCATCGGTGAGGGGTTCGCCTGCCCGCGCAGCCTCATGAATGCATATAGCAACGTACCTGCAATGAAAAACCGCAGTCCGGCGGTCAGTAAGGGCGGGAACTCCAGAACCGCAATGCGAATCGCCAGAAAGGTTGTACCCCACAAGATGTAAATGGCTGCGAAGGCCACAATAACGCGGATGTTGATGTCTGATTTAGCTAGTTGCATTACATTCCTGGCGCCTGCCCGACCCAAATATTCCTCATAAGCCTACAGATCTTGAAAATTTATTGTTGCGCGTATTGGTGTAGCGAAACGGCTCGCTTTTCCAATCGATACGCCTTGTCAGCTTTCCCCGCAGATGAGCGACAGAACGCGGCTACAGCAACATGAAAACCACTGGGCTTTCAGGCATTTAATTGCAAGAGAATGTTCGGTAGGTCTCACGAAAACTCGAACCTGGTCCCGGTAGGACGTACACTGCGCCCACACCATTGCGGAGGTTCCGGTGGCCAAAGCGGCGCTAAGCAAGTATCGCCAAAAACGCGATTTCTCCAAGACCAAAGAGCCCAGCGGCGCTGCAAAGGTGCTTCCTTCGGATCATTTGCGATTCGTGATTCAAAAACACGCTGCCAGTCATCTACATTACGACTTGCGCTTGGAACTCAACGGAGTATTCAAATCGTGGGCTGTAACCAAGGGACCATCAATGGACCCCGCGGATAAACGGCTCGCCGTTGAGGTCGAAGATCACCCGCTCGATTATGGAGACTTCGAGGGTACGATTCCAAAAGGGGAATATGGTGGGGGAACCGTTCAGCTGTGGGATCGGGGATTTTGGGCCCCCGAGGGTGACAAAAGCCCTGAACAGATGCTCAAGTCCGGGGAGCTGAAGTTCATTCTCGCCGGGCAGAAACTGCTTGGCAGCTGGGTGCTCGTTAGGATCAAAAATAATCGAGGGCGCGATACACGCACTAACTGGTTGTTGATCAAGCATAAGGATCAGTATGCAAAGCCCGGGGAGACCGCAAGCCTCCTCGCCGAGGATAAGTCAGTGGCTTCCGGTCGCTCCATGCAACAGATTGCCGATGGAGCGGGCAAAGCGCCGAAGCCTTTTATGTTGCGCGGTGCGAAACTGCGCAAACCCGATGCCGTATGGCATTCAAATCGAAGCACGCCAGAAGCACCCAAAACCCAAGGCGCCCCCGCAAAAACTGCCGCGACGCGCGCCAAAACGGCAATCAGCGTTCCAAACGTGGTCCTTGGCGTGACCATTTCAAACCCACAAAAGGCGATGTGGCCCGACGCAGGGGATGGCAAGCCGGTCACCAAACTGGATCTCGCGCAATACTTCGAGGGTGTGGGCGCATGGATGCTTGCTCATTTGCAAGGTCGACCCTGTTCGCTCATTCGTGCACCGGACGGCATCAAAGGCCAGAAATTTTTCCAACGGCATGCAATGGCAGGAATCTCCGACTTGTTCTCACTCACCAAAGTAAGCGGGGACAAGGCTCCCTATGTCCAGATTGATCGTATTGAGGCGCTTGCCGTCGTCGCGCAGATCGGCGCGCTGGAAATACATCCCTGGAATTGTGTGCCGGGCAACCCAGAACTTGCCGGCCGCTTGGTGTTCGATTTGGACCCCGCGCCGGAGGTGGCATTTGCAAGAGTGATCGAGGCAGCGATTGAAATCCGTGATCGCTTGAAGAAGCTGGGCCTCAGTTCGTTCTGCAAGACCACGGGAGGTAAGGGGCTGCATGTCGTAGCACCGCTCAAAGGAGGCAAACAAGCCGTAGGGTGGCCGGATGCGAAAAATTTCGCCCACGTTGTCTGTGCACAGATGGTAGAAGACAGTCCTACCAAGTACCTCGATGTCATGTCAAAGACCCAACGAACGGGAAAAATTTTCTTGGACTACCTTCGGAACGATCGGACTGCTACCGCCGTAGCCCCGCTATCACCGCGCGCTCGCGACGGAGCGCCGGTTTCGATGCCAGTTCATTGGAAACAGGTGCGGGACGATCTTGACCCCAAGTCCTTCACGGTCAGAACCGCGCCGACCCTACTGGCGAAGACAAAACCGTGGGGGGACTACGACCAAGCGGCATCGTCATTGAAGGACGCGATAAAACGACTCGTGACCAAGCGCAAGTCAAAGACTCGGCTGATGGACTAGTCTTGCGGCGGAATGATGCACCAGGCCGCGAACGCCAAGTACAAGGCCACACCGATACCCAGATAGACGTGGTCCATAGTCCGCCTCCGTCGTGATGCGCAATCCTTGCCGTTGCGCAACTCCCCATCAAGTCAGCAAATCTTGGCTCCCTCCGTCAGAAGATTTGCCCGGCCGTGACGTGCATTGCAGCCATGATTGCCGTAAGCGATTGCTGACAGGTATACCCGACACTTCGGTAATTGTAATAGGCGTTCAACCACTGGAAACTTCCCCGACGGAGCCCCGCAACTTCCGGCAAGGAGTCCGCGATGTCGCTGCACAGACCCCCCTTCTTCGACCCGTTGAGATTCGTAAGCTTTGTCGGCAGTAAAAAGACGCGTCAAGAAGCGATTGCGGAGATTGCTTACTTTCGTGCGATGAAGCGTGGTTTCACTCCCGGGCACGAACTCGAAGATTGGATCGAAGCGGAAGCGGAATTCTACAAAGGACAGGGTCAGGCTTGGCCGGGGCGAACCGCGCAGGGTCGCGACCGACCTGGCTACGAGAAGCCGAGCCATGAGCGGCCAAGCCATGAGCGGCCGGGCCATGAGGGGCGGGGCCAGGAAGTGGCGACGCGTTAACCCGTACGGCGTGCGGCGCTAGTCAGGCCGGCCGATCGGTATTCCAATGCGCCACGAGGCTAAGCCGCCGACGGCAGGCGTGATGGTCAATGATCCTTGGAGCCTCGCAATCCTGTGCGTCATGGATTCGAATTCGGGTAGGTTCGCCACACAGGGGTGAGCCATGGCTCGACCATCATGAGAGAGCTGCAGACACAGCCTCGAGTCCTGCTCTTTTGCATCTAAACTGATTGAGGTCGCCCGAAGTGAGGCGGTTAGGAGCCGCAGCGCTTCCTGCACGGTGCGAAAAATTGATATAGCCACCTCCGGCTTGACGCTCGGTTCAGGCGAGGCGAACGTGGCGGCGCTCGCGACATTGGATTTGTCGCATAAACGCGCAAAATGCCACTTGAGAGCTGCGAATAAGCCGACATTGTCCAATAGCGTCGGCCGCATTTCCTCGATCAGCTTGCGTTTTAGATCGATCGCAGCCCGCAGCGACTGCCGCGCTCTCTGCAGTTTCGCCTGCACGTCGGCCGATTGACCCAGATGCGCCTCCACCCATGCGACATCCATGAGTGCTCCGACCACCAATCCGCCCATATCGTCATGCAGTTCCCGTACCAACTGAGACCGTTCGTCTTCGATGCTTGCCTGCAGATGCGACGCCAGCGCGTTCGGGTCAGGCGCCAGTTGCAATTCTGCTTCCACGGGCGGCAACGTCGAGCGTGCCTCGAGGTCCCCTTCAGGAAGTGTAGGAAACGAACTCATGCAAAATCTCCTGCACGCTTGAAATTCACTATATCGTGCTTTTGCCGGTGAACACCCGTGCCGATCGGAGGGGTTAAGCGTCAGGTAAAACTCACACGACGGGCTCCCGCTCCGGCAGTCCCGTTCATTGCACGGCAACTAGGCGCTCAAATGGCCGGCGCGCTCGGTTTTTGTAGGAG
>JAXDQK010000047.1:0-29639 GCA_034667905.1 Gammaproteobacteria bacterium
GGGCGTTGCCGTTGCTGCCCGCGGCGACGGCAGTCGATGAAGGTATTCCGCTGCTGCGCGCGCCGCGCGAGGGCCAGGATATCGTTGCCGATTATGGCAGCACAGGGTTGACGCTGCGCCGTCATCCCTTGGCGCTGTTGCGCGATAGGTTGCGGCGGCGGGGCATTGTTCCGACGCAGGAACTGTGGGAACACCCCAATGGAAAATTGGTGAAAACGGCAGGGCTGGTCATCACCCGCCAGCGGCCAGGCAGTGCAAGCGGCGTAGTGTTTGTCACCATGGAAGATGAAACCGGTTGTGTGAATCTCATCGTGTGGAATCGTGTTGCGATCGAGCAGCGCGCAGCGCTGCTGGAATCGCGCCTGCTCGAAGTGCATGGCAAGCTGCAGCGCGAGGGTGACGTGCAGCATGTCATCGCGCAGCGGCTGACGAATCTATCAGCGATGCTTGGCGATCTAGTAGTGGTGTCCCGCAATTTTCATTGACGCGCATTCAAACATCCAGCCCGATCGAGCGCATCAATTCGATCCCATTGCTTTTGGTGACCACGCCGGGTCGCAATTGGAAATCAAACTTGAGCCTGCCATCCACGAGTTCGTCCTGGAAGTGAACATTCTCGATCACGCCGGGGGCAAGCCCCGGTGGGCCGGTCACCGGCGCGCCGGCCGCGCCAATGCCCGTCAAGGCAAGGTCATGAGTGCTGATCAGGCCGATCGCCGCATTCTTTATCAATGCCCGAATCAGGCCCTCGGCCCCGACCCGCCGGTCCGCAGAGTTGGTACCTTGGAGCAATTCGTCCAGCAAGAATAGCAGCGGCAGTTGCGTAGGCTCGAACAGCTGCCGCAGCCGCTTGATCTCGGCATAGAAGCGCGAACTGCCCTCGTGCAATGAATCGTTGATGCGAATACTGGCTCCGACCTGCAGCGGCGTCAGCCGTAGAGATTTGGCGAGCACGGGCGCACCCGCCATGGCAAGCACCGTATTGATTCCGACGGTTCTCAACAAGGTGCTCTTTCCCGACATATTCGAGCCGCTCACCAGCAATACCCGCGTTTTTCCGCAGAGTTTCAGGTCATTGCAAACGCGCACGGCGGAGGGAATCAAAGGGTGGCCGATCGCGGCGGCCGTATAGGCCGGTGGGCCCTCGACGAGTTCCGGAAAGGGATCTTCGCAACGTTCGTAAGCGTAGCGCGCGAGGGAAATCAACGCTTCGAACTCCCCGAGTACGTCGAGCCAGGAGTGGATGACCGCGCCATGAGCGCCGCGCCAGCGTTCGGCCGCCAGCGCCGTTTGCAGCGGATAAAGCAGCAGCAACATCACTGGCGCCAGTATGGGATTGCGGCGCGCCTCGACGAAATTCACGAGGGTCGCGAGCTTCGAGATCGCGGCGGAGGCGCCGAGACTGTGCGATGAGAGCTTCGATTGCAGCAGTTGCAAAGGTGCGCCCTCGAAGCGCTCGTCTTCTATGCGCTTGAGCAGCACCGCCAAAACCTTTAAATCCTCGAAGGCACTCTCAACCGTGGTAATTGCCGCGTGAATCGGCTGTCGCAAAAAGTAGGCCACGGCGAGCTCGACCACGATGACGCCGAGCAAGGGGTACAGCACTCCCCAGATGGCCCAGGCGGCGATGGCTCCCACCGCGAGGCCGGCAATCAGCGGAGCCCCTAAGCGTATCCACCCAGATCCAAGCCGATTCGGGGCTTGCGCCCAAGCATTCAGAATTTTCGGGTGCAAGTCGATCTTCAGGGACTCGCCCTCGATCGCCATGCATTCTCGAAAGTCAAAGCGATTGCGCAGATCGGCAATGGCGGCGTGCCGCGTCCGAATAGTCGCCAAGTCCGCCGGCGCCAGCAGCCATGACGCCAGCATGTTTTCGCCAGCTTGCGTGCGTGCGGCGCAAAGCAGTTCGTACAGGCTGCCGACGCCGAACAGATCCAAATCGGCTGCATAAATGTGATGTGGATCCTCGAAGCGCGTACCCGTGGTGCCCTTGCCGCTCCATTCATCGCTCAGTCGTTCGCGGCCCGCACGGTAAAACTGCACGGCTCGCTGCGCCTGCGTGCGAAAGCCACGGATGCGCTGGTGATATACCAGGAGGGCGATGAATCCGAGAACCGGGATCAAAAGCCACCAGCGCGGTATCGATGCAGGACCGAAACAAAGCCATGCGACCATCAAAAATGAGGCGCCTACAGCTAACCGAGCGCTTTCAATGCGTGCGTTGAGCGCGTCGAGTTTCGCGAGGTGCGCTTGGCGCGCCGCGAGACGCCTCGAATATTCTTCCATGGGAGCCACAAAAAATAGTGTGGCACATTTTCCGCAGCTTTAGCCTCGGCGCGCCCATTGAAGGGGCTGGCGCTTCGCGCCAGGGATTGCCTCGCCAAGCGCTAGCGGGTTTTCTTCTTCTTTCGGGCGCCTTTCTCGCCCGATTCAGATCCCTTGTCAGCCCCATTGCCATCGCCATCGTCGGCATCCGCGCCCGTGCCGATCTCGTAGTCATCAAAATCGCTCATGAGTTCGGCAGTACGCCGCTCTTCCATGACGCGCTCCAAGCGCCGCCACGCGGGCTCGGCCCCTTTCGGGGCACGGCGCCGCTGGGATTCGACGTCGCGCATGATGTGATCCACGTCGACATCATCGCCGCCCGGCGCGACATCCTCCGCGTCCTCTTCCTCGAACTCTTCGGTTTCGGGTTTTTCGCTTGACACGCGCGCGTTATAAACGGAAACGCGGTTGTCGTGCAATACCCCGGCGCACTGTCAAGTTACTTGACCAGGTCGTTTAACTGAAATATCGGCAGCAGGAGCGCAATCACGATGAACATGACGATACCGCCCATGAATACCACCATGATGGGCCCCAAAAGGTTGGTCATGTTGGACAACAAGCCATCCATTTCCCGCTCTTGGTTCGTTGCCGCTCGCTCGAGCATTTTTTCCAGCTCGCCGCTGCTCTCGCCGCTGCTGATCAAGTGAATCATCATGGGCGGAAACAGCTTGCGGGCCGCCAGCGACTTGCCGATCGGCGCCCCCTCGCGCACCCGCAGCGCCGCTTCTTCCACCGCTCTTTTCATCGGCATGTTGGTAACGACTTCGGCGGAGATGCGCAGCGCCTCGAGCACGGGGACGGCGCTGGCGGTTAGAATGCTGAACGTGCGGGAAAATCGCCCGGTATTGAGTCCGCGAATGAGTTTTCCCACCACCGGCACGCGCAGCAGGAAGCGATCAAACCGCAGGCGGGCTTCCGGGGCCTTCAGCCAGCGCAAAAATCCCCACACCGCAGCGCCAATCACGATCAATGCATAGACCCAGTAGTGCCGGATGAGATCGCTCATGCCGATGAGGATTTTCGTCGCGACCGGCAGCTCCTGGTTGCTGGATTGAAACACGGCTACGACCTGCGGCACCACATAGGCCAGCAAAAACGAAACGATGCCGAAGGACAGCACCAGTAGGACGATGGGATAAACCAGCGCGTTGCTCACCTGCTGGCCCATCACCTGGCGCGATTCGGTGTAGTCCGACAGCCGTTCCAGGACCTGATCCAGCTTTCCGGATTGTTCGCCGGCGGAGACGGTGGCGCGGTAAATCTCCGGGAAGGCTTGCGGGAAGTCTCTCAACCCGTCCGCCAAGGGGTGGCCTTCCACCACTTTACTGCGCACGCCGAGCACGATGCGCTGCACGCGCGGCTTTTCGGTCTGTTCGGCCACCGCCTGAAGGGTTTCCTCCAGCGGTAGGCCTGAGCGCAACAGGGTCGCCAATTGGCGCGTGAGCAGCGCCAGATCCAAACTCGAGAGGCCGCGGCGCATGAAGCGGCGCCGGCGGCTTTGCTTGAGCTCCTGCTGCGCGGTCTCTTGGATGTCCATCGGCAGCAATTGCTTGTCTCGCAACAACTGTCTGACATGCTTCGCAGTGTCGCCTTCGATCAGGCCCTTGCGTTCGCGGCCCTGAGCGTCCAGGGCGGTGTATTCAAACGCGCCCATTAGGCTTCTGCGCTCACGCTGGCTCCTAGTCCTCGCGGGTAACGCGCAGCACTTCTTCCAGCGTAGTTTCCCCCGCCATCACTTTGCGCCTGCCATCGTCGCGAATGCCGGGACTCGCGGTGCGCGCATAGCGTTCAAGATCTTGTTCGGAGGATCCATCGTGAATCATGGTGCGCATGTGATCGTCGACCGTGATGAGCTCGTAAATCCCCGTTCGGCCACGGTAGCCCGCGCCAGGATCGCTGCTCGGTCGGTATAGCTGCACGGGGCTTCCCGCAGGGTCGAGGTTCAGGAGCCGCCGCTCATACTCCCCCGCCGTAAACACCTCGCGGTTGGACGGATTGAGGACGCGTACCAGCCGCTGCGCCATGACGCCGATCAAGCTCGAGGAGAGCAGGAAGGGTTCGATGCCCATGTCGCGCAATCGGGTAACGGCGCCCACCGCGGTGTTGGTATGCAGTGTCGAGAGCACCAGGTGGCCGGTCAAGCTCGCCTGCACGGCAATTTGCGCCGTTTCGAGGTCGCGGATTTCACCCACCATGACCACGTCCGGGTCTTGCCGCAGAATCGCGCGCAGGCCCCTGGCGAAAGTCATTTCGACTTTGGTGTTCACCTGGGTCTGGCCAATGCCATCGATGTAGTACTCGATGGGATCCTCGACGGTCATAATGTTGCGTGTGTTGTCGTTGATGCGCTCCAGGCTCGCGTACAAGGTCGTGGTCTTGCCGGATCCAGTAGGTCCGGTCACCAAGATGATGCCGTGGGGCTTGTGGATGATTTCATCCATCATGTCTTGGGTGCGCGCATCCATGCCTAGGGAGGTTAGCTCGATGCGGCCGGCCTGTTTGTCGAGCAAACGCAGCACCACGCGTTCGCCGTGTCCGGAGGGCAGGGTGGATACGCGCACGTCCACCGCGCGGCCCGCGATGCGCAAGGAAATTCTGCCGTCCTGCGGGAGCCTTCGCTCGGCGATATCCAGCTTGGACATGACCTTGATGCGCGAGACCACCAGCGGCGCCACGGCGCGCTTGGTTTGCAGCACCTCGCGAAGCACCCCGTCCACGCGAAATCGGATGACTAAGCGGTTCTCGTAAGGTTCAATGTGGATATCCGAGGCGTTTTCTTTGACCGCCTGGGTGAGCAGAGCGTTGATCAAGCGGATGATGGGCGCTTCGTCATCGCTCTCCAGCAAGTCGGAGGACTCCGGGATGTCCTCGGCGAGATGCGCCAGATCCGTGTTGTCGTCCAGACCTTCCAACATTTGCATCGCCGCGCCGGAGCCGGCCTCGTAGGCAATACGCAACATCGAGTCGAATGCTTCGACCGAGACCCGCTGCAGCTTCAAGGGCACGCCGACGAAGCGGCGTACCTCAGCAAGACATTGCGGTGTCACGCCAGGCCGGCAAACCGTATCGGCCGAGCCATTGGCGACGCCGCGAACCAGTACGCCGTGACGCTTCGCAAACGGAAACGAGAGTTTTCTCGGCTGATCCGGGTCCTGAAGCTCTGCGTTCATGGGGGAGACGTCGCCGGTGGCAGTGGCACGGTGAGCTGCTGAGGCGGCGGATTGGGCGTGGCTCCTTGCGGGTTCGTCTCCGACGGCGGGGGCGCCGGCGGCAACGCGATACCGGAGGGGATGGGCGGAACCACCGGCTGCTTCTCACCAGGTAGCAACGTGACGTGCCCGCCGGTAATACCCTGCTGCATGCGCCGAACCTCGTCGTACTTCTGCTCGCTGGTGCTTTCGGTCACGTCCGCATCGCGCATGATCCGGGGACGTATGAAGACCATCAGATTCTTTTTCTGCCGCGAGCCGCTGCGCGATTTGAACAGATTGCCGATGATCGGAATTGCCCCAAGCCCCGGCACGCGGTCCTCGCTCTCGGTGACGGTGTCCGACATGAGCCCTCCCAGGACGATGATGCCGCCGTCTTCGATCAACACCGTGGTTTTGATGGAGCGCTTGTTGGTCGAAATATCGGCCGAATCGGCCAGCTTGGCACCGGGCGAGGAGTCTTCCTGTTCGATCTTGAGCTGAACGGAATTGCCCTCGTTGATGTGCGGCGTGACTTTCAATATGGTGCCCACTTCTTCACGTTGGATGGTTTGGAATGGACTGGTGGTTCCCGAGACGCTCGCCGTGGTGCTCGAGAAGGACCCGGTGATCAGCGGGATCTCTTGCGTGACCTTCACTTCCGCCTCTTCATTGTTCATGGTAAGCAATGAGGGTGTGGAAATGATGTTGCTGCTGCCGTCGCTGCGCAGCGCCTGAATCAGCGCGGCGAAGCTGACGCCGTTTTTGACGACTCGACCGACCGCGACCGTGGCGCCGCTGCCGACCGTCGAACTGGAGATGGCGGATGTCCCCGTCACCCCGGTAGTGGTGCCGGTCGTGCCTGAAGTCACGCCCAATGCAGCGGTTGCCAAATCGACAATGCTCGTGCCGCCGCCGGGCAAGTTGATGATGCCGGCCGGAACCGTGCTATTGCCTTGGCCGAACAACAGCCACTGCACCCCGAGGTTCGAACTCTTGTTGACATCGACTTCAACGATGATGGCCTCGACTTGCACTTGAGCCCGACGAATGTCGAGCTTGTCGATGACGCCCATCAGCGATTTCATGATCTTAGGCGGCGCCGTGATGATCAAGGCGTTGGTTGCGACATCGGCCCAAATGGTTACGCTGGCATCGACATTCGAGGTGCCGCCGCCGGGGGCTGGCCCGCCGACGGGTGGACCGCCCTGTGCCTTGGCCGAGGCCGTAGCCTGTCCTTTGAGCTTATCGGAGATTTTTTCCGCATCCGCGTAGCGCAAATAGCGTACTTGGATGTCGCCCCCCGAAGCCATGGGTGTATCCATGTTGAGAATCAGCGCCTTGAGCCGCAAGCGTGCCGATCGCTCACCGGTCAACAGAATGCTGTTGGTGCGCTCATCGGCCACCACTTTGACGAGGGTACCGCCGGCCTCGGCCCCCGCGCCTTGATTGAGCGAATTGACGATTCGCACCACGTCGGCCGCGCCAGCGTTGTGCAGCGGAATGACTTCAATGGGCTCATCGCCGCTCTCATCCATACGTTCGATGATGCGCACCACGCGGCTCACATTGCTGGCCCGATCGGAAATGATCAGCATGTTGCCGCCCGGGTAAGCAGCCAGGTGCCCATAGGTTGGGATCAAGGGCCGCAGCATGGGAACCAGTTGGGCTGCGCTGACATTTTTTAAGGTCACGATCTGCGTCACGATTTCGTCGGAACTCGAACTCACATTGTTCGGTAAATCGTTCCCCGGCAACTGCCGCAGGTCCGTATTCGGTACGATCTTGATCACTCTGCCGGAAGGAACGGCTACATAACCGTAGACCTGCAATACCGCCAGAAACGCCTCATAGAAAGCGGCCGGGGACATCGGCGTCGACGACACCATCGTGACCTTGGCATTTACGCGAGGATCGATGATGAAATTCTTGCCGGTCACCTCGCCGACGGCCTGGATGATCTGCCCTAAGTCCGCATCCTTATAATTCGGCGTGATCGTCGCGCCTTGCTGTGGTTGCGGTTGAGGTTGAGTCCTGGGCTGCGCAGAGGGCGGCATCCCCGACACGAGCAAGCTCGACAAAGCCAACACCGCCGCAGAGCGGCGTTTGAATTGATATTCAGGCCGGTTCAATTTCATGAGTGCTCGCATATTGCACGGCTTCGACCGCCGTCGCTGCTATTCGTTTGCATTATCATTGTTCGGATTCGGCGACCCGTTCGGCGGCGGCGCGGCGCTATTGGGGCCAGGCGCTGCGCCGTTGCTCGGTTCGTTCTCCAGTTCCTTGGTCGCCTGTGCGGCCACTTGCGCGATGTTCAATGTGATGTCCTGTTTCTGACCGGCGCGTTCGACGGTAACCGTTACGTGATCCGAAGTTTGGATGGTATTGAAAACATCCTGGCTACGCTGCGGGTCATCCAGGGGTGTGCCGTTGATGGCGGTCACCAGATCACCCGGTTTCAGACCCAATTTGTTGAATATCGCCCTATTTCGTCCAGGATAAGCGCGAAAGCCTCTCAGTTTCCCAGCTGCGTTGTCGTAGGAGGGCACGGTACGCATGACCTGATCGAGGATGCTCGGATCCTGTTGAACCAATCGCCGTATATTGTCGACCACGGCAGCGGTGCGTGGATCTCCGCCCGGGCGGCGCGCCACGGCGGGTGCTCCGGGCCCTTTGAGGGCGGGAGGCAGTTGGCGCGGCAACAGCAAGGTTTCCAGCGCGCCCCCCCGATCCAGGATGACGTGGTCAAGATAGACCGAATGCAGGATGGCGCCGCTGATCCGCTCGCCCACCGCATACACCTTGGAGGGACTGCCGGCGTCGCTGATGATGGCCACCCCGCGTTTTGGGTCCTGGGTGGCGATCGTCCCGGCAAGAATAAGATTCGCGGAGCTTTGCGGCGCGTTTTCCGGGTCCTGGGCGGTCGGGTCGGCCGCCGGGACGCCGAATAAATGGGCCGATACCACCGTTTGAATGTCGACTCCCGAGCGTTGGGTGCGCGGCGCGGCAGCCGTTACCACCGGCTGCGGCGACTTAAGCGGCTTTGACAGCAGCGAATACCCGACCTGCAGCAGCTGCACCAAGATCAGCGCCGCGAGAATCAGGGATGCCAGCTTGGGCCCGTTGGCTTGTAGCCTGGGCAGCCATTCGTTTGTGCGTGTTTCGAGCATTGTTAACCGTGGCGGCAATCATACGGGCTTGGCGCTTGGACGCTCAAGCTTTTGTTTTTGCTTATTAAAGTCAAGTGACAGCGATTGGCGACAGTCATGGGCAGCGGGTGCACCTAAAGGTTTGCGCAAGGATTGCAACGCGGTTTGGCTTTACACGTCTTGTAATGCGGTCAAACGCGCCCTATAAACTGATAACTCATGAGTGACATCGAACGCGGGCGGGACGGAACGAGCCTAATCGTCGAGGAAGCGGCGCCCAAGCTCAAAAGACCGCCTCTCTATCAAGTAGTTCTGATTAATGACGACTACACTCCGATGGAGTTCGTGGTCGACATCCTGCAGCGGTTCTTTTCAATGGACCGTACCAAAGCGACTCGGGTTATGCTGGAGGTCCATACCAAGGGCAAAGGAGTGTGCGGCGTCTTCACTTATGAAATTGCAGAGACCAAAGTGGCTCAGGTAATCGCGTACGCGCGACAACATCAGCACCCGCTGATGGCAACGCTAGAAGAGGCGTAAAGTGCTAAGTCAAGAACTTGAATTTTGTTTGAATGATGCTTTCGCCGGTGCGCGTGAGGCACGGCATGAATTTATGACCGTCGAGCACCTGTTGCTCGCGATCGTGGACACCCCCAAGGTTCGGGAAATCCTGAAGTCTTGCGGTGCCGACACCGCCAAGCTCAAGACCGAACTGAAGCAATTCATCGATCAAACCACCCCGCGGCTGCCGGCCGGCGAGGACCGCGACGTGCAGCCCACGCTGGGATTCCAGCGAGTGCTGCAGCGCGCTGTTTTCCACGTGCAGTCCAGCGGCAAGAAAGAAGTCACCGTGGCCAACGTGCTGGTGGCGATCTTCAGTGAAAAGCAGTCGCATGCCGCCTACTTGCTCAGCATGCAGGATGTATCGCGCCTCGATGTCGTGAATTTCATCGCGCACGGCCTTTCCAAGGCGGGAGGCGAGGAACGCAGCGAACGAGACGACTCGTCCGCCTCGCCCGATGCGGAGCGCGAGGGTGACGGCAGCGGCAATGCCCTGGAGAAGTACGCCACCAATCTGAATGATTCGGCGCGAAAGGGAAAGATCGATCCTTTGATCGGGCGCAAGCTCGAAGTCGAACGCACCATCGAAATTCTTTGCCGCCGACGCAAGAACAATCCCCTTTACGTCGGGGAGGCCGGCGTGGGCAAAACGGCCATCGCTGAAGGACTCGCGCGGATGATCGTCGAGAACCAAGTGCCGGATGTGCTGCTGGATGCCACGATTTACTCGTTGGATATGGGCTCGCTCGTGGCAGGCACCAAGTACCGCGGTGATTTCGAGAAGCGCCTCAAGGCGGTGCTCGCCGAGGTCAAGAAGCAGCCGGGCGCCATCCTTTTCATCGATGAGATCCACACGGTGATCGGCGCCGGCGCTGCTTCCGGCGGCGTCATGGACGCGTCCAATCTGATCAAGCCGGCGCTGGCCAACGGTGAGTTGCGCTGCATTGGGTCGACGACCTACAACGAGTACCGGGGAATATTCGAGAAAGACCATGCGCTGGCCCGCCGCTTCCAGAAAATCGACATCACCGAGCCGTCGGTGCAAGACACGGTCGACATCCTGCGCGGGTTGAAATCGCGCTATGAAGAGCATCACGGCATCAAATATGAAGATGATGCGCTGCGAGCGGCGGCGGAGTTAGCCGCGCGGCACATCAACGACCGGCACATGCCCGACAAGGCCATCGACGTGGTGGACGAAGCGGGGGCGAACCTGCGTTTGCAGCCGGTCGAAAAGCGCGCATCGTCCGTGACGGTGACCCAAATTGAGAATGTGGTGGCGCGAATTGCGCGGATTCCGCCGAAGAATGTCTCGATGTCCGATCGGGATGTGCTGAAGAATCTGGAACGCAACTTGAAGCTGACCATATTCGGGCAGGACAAGGCGATCGAAGCTTTGTCAGCCGCCATCAAGATGTCCCGCTCAGGCTTGGGCGATCAGCGCCGGCCGGTGGGTTCATTCCTCTTTTCGGGCCCGACTGGTGTCGGTAAGACCGAAGTCACGCGCCAGCTCGCCATCGCCATGGGCGTGGAGTTCGTCCGTTTCGACATGTCCGAATACATGGAGCGGCACACCGTGTCGCGCCTGATCGGCGCGCCGCCGGGCTACGTGGGTTTCGATCAGGGTGGCCTGTTGACCGAAGCGATCGCCAAGCACCCGCACTGCGTGCTGCTGCTCGATGAAATCGAAAAAGCGCATCCGGATGTATTCAATCTGCTGTTGCAAGTGATGGATCATGGCACGCTCACCGACAACAATGGGCGCAAGGCCGACTTCCGCCACGTCATCATCGTCATGACCACCAACGCAGGAGCATTCGAGATGAGCCGGCCGAGCATCGGTTTCACGCAATCGGATAGCGGTGCGGACGGCATGGAGGCGATTCGTCGCCTATTTTCGCCGGAGTTCCGCAATCGCCTGGATGCCGTCATTCAGTTCGGCAGCCTGGATCAGGACACCATCGAGCGGGTGGTCGACAAAATCCTGGTCGAGGCAGAGGCTCAGCTCGAACAGAAGGGCGTCTCGATTTCCGTCGACGAGCCGGCGCGGCGCTGGATCGCAAAGCGCGGTTACGACCCAAAGATGGGTGCCCGCCCCATGGCGCGCATCATTCAGGAATTCATCAAGCGTCCGCTCGCCGAAGAACTCCTGTTCGGCAAGCTAGTGAATGGCGGTCACGTCGAGGTCACCTTGAGCGAGGATGGAGAGAAGCTCAAGCTCGAAACGCGCGCCGCGGATCAACCGGCGCTGCTCTCGCACGAGCGCAGCGCCTAGCCGGCCGGAAAGGTTTTACCCTAGCGGCCTCGATATACGATGCGGCCCTTGGTGAGATCGTAGGGAGTCATCTCAACAGTGACTTGGTCGCCGGTTAAGATTCGGATGTAGTTTTTTCGCATCTTGCCTGAGATATGTGCGGTAACTACATGGCCCGTCTTGAGTTTGACGCGAAATGTCGTATTGGGCAGAGTCTCAACGACTTCGCCCTCGAATTGAATGGCCTCTTCTTTTGACATGCGTCCTTGTGGTATGCGGGAAACCGCGCGCATTGTGCATAAAGCACCCTGCTAATGCAATTTACAAAGCTTGGGAAAGCCATTTTCCTGCGGGGACTCTACGCGCGTATTGACGAAGTAGCGCTACAAACTGGCTGCGCGAGACCTCGCGCGCACCCAAACCGGCTAAATGCGCGCTGGCTACCTGACAGTCTATCAGCTTGATGTCGCGCGCAAGACACTCGTCCACCAAGCGTGCCAGGGCTACTTTGGAAGCATCACGCTCGAGACTGAACATCGACTCGCCGAAGAATACCTGGCCGAGTTGGATCCCATACAAGCCGCCGACAAGGCTATCAGCCCGATACGTCTCGACCGAGTGCCCGAATCCCAGCTCGTGAAGCTCGTCGTAGGACTCGATCATTTCGATGTTCAACCAGGTCTCAGGCCCTGAACGGCGCGGCCCTGCGCAGCCGCGGATGGTCGCGCTGAAGGCCTGATCGAGGGCAGTGCGGAACGGGCCGTGGCGCAAGGTTTTGCCCAAACTGCGTGAAAGCTTGAATTCAGAGGGAAACAGCACCATGCGCGGGTCCGGCGACCACCACAGGATGGGCTGCTGAGCTGAATACCAAGGAAACACACCGCGTTCGTAGGCGGCGAGCAGTCTGGCAGGCTTAAGGTCGCCTCCCGCGGCGAGCAAGCCCGGCGGCTCACGCAGTGCCTGATCCAATGGCGGAAACCAATTCGGATCTGCCTGTTCCCCCAGCCAAACCAATCTGGTCAGAGCTGCAACTCCTCATCCGGTGCCCGATGATAGGGCACGTGCTCATTGACCGCGGCAGCGTAGTGGTCGACCCCACGTGCCTCGCGCTGCGCATAGTCGCGAATTGCCGCGGCAAATCTTGGGTCTGCAATGAAGTGCGCCGAGTGAGTCATGGTAGGAACGAATCCTCGCGGAACCTTGTGTTCTCCCTGTGTGCCCGGCTCGAAACGTTGCAGTTGCTTCTCGATGCAATACTCAATTCCCTGGTAGTAGCACGCCTCGAAATGCAAGCTGTGAAAGTTGCCTCCGGCGCCCCAATAGCGGCCGTACAACGCCTCGCTACCCACAAAGAAAATGGCCACCGCAATGGGTTGCGACCCGACGCGCGCCACCTTGAGCATGAGCTCCGCCGGCATCGTCGCACCGATACGCTTGAAAAAATCGAGGTTCAGGTAAGGCTCATGTCCGTGACGATGAAAGGTGTCGGCATAGAACTCGTAAACGACGTCCCATAATGGCGCAGTCATGTCGCCGCCATTCAGGGTGTCGAATTCGATGCCGGCTTCAGCCACACGCCGGCGTTCGCGTTTTACTTTTTTTCGCTTTTCCGCGGTGAACGTCGCCAGGAATGCCTCGAACGATCCGTAACCGTGGTTGTACCAATGAAACTGACAGTCGCGCCGCAATATCAGTCCGGCCTTACTGAAGGTGGCCGCAGTGTCCTCGGAGGGGAAAAGCACGTGCCAGGAGGACAGACGCTCGTCTTCGGCATACTCCAGCACGCTGTTGATGAGAGTACGGGTCGTGGCTGTGGCATCCACTTGCGACCTCAAAAGCACGCGGGGCCCGGACACCGGCGTGAACGGCACGGCGGTCAATAATTTTGGATAGTACTTGAGTCCGTGCTCCGCATAGGCACCCGCCCAAGCGAAATCAAAGACGAACTCGCCGCGAGAATGCGCTTTTCGAAACAGCGGCATCGCCGCCAAGGGCACGCCATTTCCATCTTCGAGCAGCGCATGCCTGGGAGTCCATCCGGTGCGGGGCGCGGCACATCCGGATTGCTCCAACGCCGTTAGAAATTCATGCCGCAGGAAGGGCTGCGATGCACCTGCGAGCGCATTCCAATCTCGCGCGTCGATCTGCGCGATGCTCTCCAGGAATCGGACTCGCCCGAGCGTCACGCGTGGGCAGCGCGCGGCTTGACGTGGGTGTCGGCCTCGATAAGTTCTAAGTATTTATCGGCATCGAGGGCCGCCATGCACCCGGTACCCGCGGAGGTAACGGCCTGACGATACACGTGATCCGCCACATCGCCTGCGGCGAACACGCCGGGGAGGCTGGTCCTGGTAGCGCCGCCCTCAAGGCCGCCCTTGACGATGATATACCCGCCGCGCATCTCCAATTGCTGCTCGAATAGCTGCGTGTTCGGTACGTGTCCGACCGCTATGAAGACGCCGTCGGCGTTCAATGTGTCGCTGTGTCCGCCCGCTGCGGCACGCAGATGCACGCCGGTTACTCCGGATTCATCGCCTAAAATTTCCTGGACCGTGTGATTCCAAATGATCTTGGCCTTGCCGGCGGAGACCAGCGCGAAGAGCCTGTCTTGCAAGATTTTCTCGGCGCGCAACTTCTCGCGCCGGTGCACCAGAGTTACGTGTGATGCAATGTTGGTGAGGTACAGCGCTTCCTCGACGGCCGTGTTTCCGCCGCCGACGACCACGACCGCTTTGCCCCGATAGAAAAAGCCGTCGCAGGTTGCGCAGGCGGACACGCCCTTGCCGCGATAAGTCTCTTCCGAGGGCAGTCCTAAATATTGGGCGGACGCGCCCGTGGCAATGATCAAGGCATCGCAGGTGTACTCGCCATTGTCTCCGAAGAGGCGAAACGGCCGGTGGCGCAACTCCACCCGGTTGATGTGATCGAACACGATCTCGGTGTTGAAGCGCTCGGCGTGCAGCCGCATGCGCTCCATCAGTGCCGGCCCCTGCAGGTGATTGACATCGCCCGGCCAATTATCCACATCGGTGGTGGTCATGAGCTGACCGCCCTGTTCCAGGCCGGTGATGAGCACGGGATTGCGATTGGCGCGGGCCGCGTACACGGCGGCAGTGTAGCCTGCAGGTCCAGATCCCAGGATGAGGAGACGACTGTGCCTGACAACGCTCATGTATAATTTGCCTCTCGTCGTGAATAATCGCCTGCGATTGGACGCCGGCGTTGGTTAAAGGTTAGCTGACCCATGGTAAGTAAATCTGGGGGCTCCAGCCAGTTCCGACAAGTCCGCTCTGCAACCAACCCCGATCTTGTCGCTTCACGTTCTCCGGGTTACTATCGCATATTATTCAATCAGTTAAGAAGTATTCATCATTAAAGGTCTAGATCTAGCGGATAGCGCTGCGCCCAAGAAGGCCAAGCCGAAGTTGAAACTCTCCGCCGCAGTGGCCCGTTCACTGCGCGAAGGCACGCTATGGGTGCTCGGTGCGCTCGCGCTGCTTTTGCTGCTGGCGCTCCTTTCCTATCACCCCCACGATCCTGGCTTCTCCGACACCGGCGAGCCCGGACCGGTTGGCAATTGGATCGGACCCGTGGGCGCATGGCTCGCCGGTTTTTTCCTGTTTCTCTTTGGACGCCCGGCATACCTATTTCCGGTAATGCTCGCGTATGCCGGCTGGCTGGTCCATAAAGATCAGGCACTGCCAGATACCCGCTCGCGAATAAACACCTTGTTGCGCGCAGTGGGTTTTGTGCTGACGCTGGTGACGAGCTGCGGCCTCGCCACGCTGCACTGGAGCGGCGCTGTGCTGCCCAATAGCGCCGGTGGCGTGCTGGGTGTGCTGGCAGGCAACGGCATCGCCCGGGGCTTAAGCTTCCTTGGCGCCACATTGCTGTTGCTGGGCTTATGGCTCGCGGGTGTGGCATTGTTTTTGGGCGTCTCCTGGTTCCAGATGATGGACAACCTGGGTGCGGCGGTTCTGCGCGCCATCGAATGGGTGCGCACGCGGCTGGAGCAGCGGCGCGAACTTGCGAGCGGTCAACTGCGAAAGCAAGCGCGGCAAGAAGTCGTGCGTGAGGAACAGAAGAAGGTCGCCAACCGACCGCCGCCGCGCATCGAGGCGCCGGCCCCGCTGCCGCAAAAAAGCGACCGGGTCGAACGCGAGCGGCAGGTGCCCTTGTTCGATGCGCCCAAATCCAGCGAATTGCCGGCGCTGTCCTTGCTCGATGAACCGGGCACGCGCGAGCAGTCCTATTCCGATGAGGCGTTGGAAGCCATGTCGCGGCTGGTGGAAATAAAGCTGCGCGATTTCGGCATCGAGGTCGAAGTGGTCGCCGTGCAGCCGGGACCGGTGATTACCCGATTCGAACTGCGGCCGGCTCCCGGCGTGAAGGTGAGCCAGATCAGCAACCTTGCCAAAGATCTTGCCCGGGCCCTCTCGGCGATCAGTGTGCGCGTGGTGGAGATCATCCCCGGCAAGTCTGTGGTCGGTCTGGAAATTCCCAACGAAAAACGCGAAATCGTGACGCTTGGCGAAATCATCAAATCCAAGCCGTATGACGAGGTCACTTCTCCCTTGGCGCTGGCGCTTGGCAAGGACATCGGCGGGGTGCCCATCGTCGCCGATCTTGCGCGCATGCCTCACTTGCTCATCGCCGGTACCACCGGGTCGGGCAAGTCGGTGGGCATCAATGCGATGGTGTTGAGCCTGGTGTACAAGGCCACGCCGGAACACGTTCGGATGATCATGATCGATCCGAAGATGCTCGAGCTGTCGGTATACGAAGGCATTCCGCATCTTCTGTCGCCCGTGGTCACCGACATGAAGCAGGCCGCCAATGCGTTGCGATGGTGCGTGGCGGAAATGGAACGGCGCTACCAGCTCATGTCGGCGCTCGGTGTGCGCAATATCGGGGGCTTCAACCGCAAGGTGAAAGACGCAGCCGACTCGGGTAAGCCCATCAAGGACCCAATTCGCATGCAGAAGATCGCGCAGGGGGTGCCCGGCGTGGTCGAAGAAGACGTGCCGGAGTTGACCTCCTTGCCCTTTATCGTGGTGATCATCGATGAGTTGGCGGACCTCATGATGATCGTGGGTAAGAAGGTCGAGGAACTGATTGCTCGGCTTGCGCAAAAGGCGCGAGCCTCCGGCATCCACTTGATATTGGCGACGCAACGCCCGTCGGTGGATGTTATCACCGGCTTGATCAAGGCCAATATCCCGACCCGCATTGCTTTCCAGGTTTCCGCAAAAGTGGATTCGCGCACCATTCTTGACCAAAGCGGCGCCGAGTCGCTGCTCGGGCATGGCGATATGCTGTACCTACCCCCGGGTACATCCATCCCAACGCGGGTGCACGGCGCATTTGTGTCGGATCAAGAGGTGCATCGCGTCGTGGCTGGCTTGAAATCCGCCTCGCCGCCGGTTTATATCGATGAAATCCTGGAAGGACCTCGCAATCCCATACCGGGCTTTCCGTCCGATGAGGAGGAAAGCGAGGGCGGTGCGGCCGATGCCGAGGCAGATCCCTTGTACGACGAAGCCGTGCGCATTGTCACTGAAACACGCAAGGCGTCGATTTCCGGTGTGCAGAGGCGGCTGAAAATCGGCTATAACCGTGCGGCCAGGTTGGTCGAGGCGATGGAGGCGGCCGGCCTCGTGGGTCCCTTGCAGTCCAACGGCAACCGTGAAATATACGGCGCCGCTCCACCGGAGGAATGACATTGATGGCGCACAAGCGATTCGCCGCCGGGCTGCTGACCGGCCTCGTGGCGCTGATGAGCACGGCAGGGGCTTGGGCGACTCCGACCACGGAAGTCGAGAAGTACTTGAACGGGCTTGCCACGTGGTCGGCGGACTTCACGCAGACCATCGATGACGGCCATGGCAAGGTGGTGCGCAGCGCCGCCGGAAAACTTTCCTTGCAAAAACCGGGAAGATTCCGTTGGGACTACTCGCAGCCTTCCGAGCAGTTGATCCTTGCCGACGGCAAGCAGATCTGGTTTTACGACAAGGACCTGCAGCAGGCCAATGTGCGCGATATGGATGCCAGCCTGGTCAACACACCGGCGGTGCTGTTGTCCGGCGGCGGCTCGTTGAGCAGCCAGTTCGATGTCACGGCATTGCCGCCGAGCGATGGCCTCGAGTGGTATCAGCTGCTGCCGAAGCACCCGGACACCGACTTCCAGCTGGTGCGCATCGGATTTCGCAACGGCGAGTTGGCCTCGATGTTCCTGGCGGACAAACTCAATCAGGTCACGCAATTGACTTTCACCAACCCGAAGCGCAACGCAAAATTTGCGCCGGATTTGTTTTCATTCGTGCCGCCGCCGGGCGTTGATGTGATCGGGCACGCCGGCAAGTGAGCGTCAGCGACGGCACGTATCGGCCGCTGGCCGATCGATTGCGGCCGCAGTCCCTGGATGAGTACGTCGGGCAGTCGCATCTGCTCGGCCCCGGCGCCCCTTTGCGCCGAGCGTTGGAGTCGGGCCACCCGCACTCGATGATTCTGTGGGGACCGCCGGGCACGGGGAAAACCACGCTGGCGCGATTGGTCGCCAATGGGGCAAATGCCGAATTCGTCGGCCTATCGGCGGTGCAAGCCGGGATCAAGGATATTCGTGCCGTGGTGGAACAGGCGCGCCATTTGCGCGGCACCCGCAACACGGTCTTGTTTCTGGACGAGGTGCACCGTTTCAACAAGGCACAGCAGGATGCGTTTCTGCCCTATGTCGAGGATGGAACGCTCATTTTTATCGGCGCGACGACGGAGAACCCCTCCTTCGAAGTCAACAATGCCTTGCTGTCGCGGGCGCGCGTCTATGTGCTGAAGTCACTCACCACTGAGGATCTCGGCAAGCTGCTCGAGCGCGCTCTTGCGGATAAGGAGCGCGGCCTAGGATCCTTGAACTTGGCCGTGGAAGAGGGGGCCCGCGCGTTGTTGCTGGCCGCCGCCGACGGCGATGCGCGGCGCATGCTCAATTTATTGGAAACCGCCGCGGACTTGAGTGTGGAGCAGGACTCTGGGCGCCGCCTGGACGTCGATACGATGCGCGCGGTGATCGGCAGCACTTACGTGCGCTTCGATAAAGGCGGCGAGAATTTCTACGACCAAATATCGGCGCTGCATAAATCGGTACGCGGCAGTGATCCGGACGCCGCGCTTTACTGGCTGTGCCGGATGCTCGCCGGCGGCTGCGACCCTTTGTATGTCGCGCGTCGCGCTGTGCGCATGGCGAGTGAAGACATCGGCAATGCCGATCCGCGTGCACTCACCATGGCTTTGGAGGCGTGCGCCGTGTATGAAAGATTGGGCAGCCCTGAAGGCGAACTGGCCATTGCGCAAGCGATCATTTTTATGGCGTGTGCCGCCAAGAGCAACGCCGTCTATGCCGCGTTCAATGCCGCGACTGAAGATGCGACGAGCTTAGGATCGCTGGAGGTTCCCCTGCACTTGCGCAATGCGCCGACGCGCTTGATGAAAGAGATCGGCTACGGCAAGGGTTATCGGTATGCGCACGACGAGCCGGGAGGGTATGCGGCGGGTGAGCGCTATTTCCCGGATGACATGCCGGAGCGACGCTACTATGTGCCGGTCGCGCGGGGACTGGAAATAAAGATAGGCGAGGCGCTCGCGGCGCGGCGTGCGCGGGATGCCAAAGTGCCGGACGCCGTCAAACCGTAAAATGCGCGAAGGAACTTATTGTGCTTGATCCGAAGCTGCTGCGCAGCGATTTGCCCGGTGTGGCCGGCGCGCTTGCGCGCCGCGGCTTCGTGCTCGATGTGGCCGTGTTTGCCGCGCTCGAGGAGCAGCGCAAGGGCCTGCAAATAGAAGCCGATCGATTGCGATCGGAACGCAATGCCAATGCGAAAACGGTGGGTTTCGCCAAGGCGAAAAATCAAGACGTTGCCGCGCTATTGGCGGCGGGCGAGTCCCTCGGCGCGGCGCTGCAGGGCGTGGAGAAGCAGCTGCAGAGCGTGCAGGCGCAGATCACCGATCTGCAAATGGGTCTGCCCAATATCTTGGACGCCAGTGTCCCGGACGGGCGTGATGAGAGCGCCAACGTGGAAGTGCGCCGCTGGGGCATGCCGCGGGAATTTGACTTCGAGCCAAAAGATCACGTCGCCCTGGGCGAACCGCTGGGCATGGACTTTGAGGCAGCCGGACGGATTTCCGGGGCCAGATTCGTGGTGATGTCCGGCAAGCTGGCGAAGCTGCATCGCGCGCTCGCACAATTCATGCTGGATTTGCACACCAGCGATCATGGCTATCGCGAACACTACGTTCCCTATCTCGTACACGCCAATGCCCTCATCGGCACGGGGCAGTTACCCAAGTTCGAGCAGGACCTGTTCGCGGTGCGCGGCGATCCCGGCTTTTATCTGATCCCCACCGCTGAAGTGCCTCTGACCAACCTGGTACGCGACCAAATCTTGGCGGCGGAAGCGTTGCCTCTCAAGTTCGTGGCTCATACTCCCTGCTTTCGCTCCGAGGCGGGCGCTGCCGGGAAGGACACGCGTGGCATGATCCGCCAACATCAATTCGACAAGGTCGAGCTGGTGCAGATCGTGCGTCCGGAGCATTCGTATGCCGCGCTCGAGGAGTTGACCGGGCATGCGGAGAACATCCTCAAAGCCTTGGAGCTGCCTTATCGGGTATTGTCGCTGTGCGCGGGGGATGTGGGCCCCAGTAGCGCAAAGACTTATGACTTGGAAGTCTGGCTGCCGTCCCAGAAAAGGTATCGCGAGATTTCATCCTGCAGCAATTGCGAATCATTCCAAGCGCGCCGTTTACAGGCCCGCTGGCGCAACCCCGCCACTGCGAAGCCCGAATTGGTGCATACGTTGAACGGATCCGGCGTTGCCGTCGGTCGGGCGCTGGTGGCGGTCTTGGAGAATTATCAGCAGCCCGACGGCAGTATCGGTATTCCGACCGCCCTTAGGCCCTATATCGGCGGGGAGGCCCTGCTGCGATAACCCGCAACAGGGCCTGTTGTCATAAAGGCGATCCTTAGTTGCGGTTGCCCATCAAGAGCCGCAGCACGTACCAGAACATGAGCGCGATCGATGCGAACAGCTGCATCGCCGCCGAGACGTACCGATCTTCCGGATAAGCCCGGATGATGTTCGAGGTGTCGTACAGCACCGCAGCACCGGCGAAGCCGATCATGGCCACCGAGAACCAGGTCCCCAGCTGGAACCCGAATACGGCACCGCCGATCATCGCCAGGATTGCCACCACGCCGCCCCACATCAAAATGGCGCGTAAGAAGGAGAAATCCTTGCGCGTGCGATGCGCCACCACCATGAGCCCGCCTGCGCCCAACGCGGTGATTAAAACGGCACTATCGATGGCGCCAGGGGCTTTCTTTTCGGCGATGAACAGCAAGGGCACGAAGATCAGCGCTTCCGCAACCACATAGGCGGCATAGGAGAAATACTGCATGCCCAATGACGTGCTGGTTTGCGCCGTGCGCGTAGCCAGCCACCCGACCAGCATGAAGGCCCCGAGAATCAGGAACCAATTGAAACCGAGCATGAAGCTCGCGATCTGATAGGCGAGTCCGGATTCGAACAGCGCCAACTCGACCAAAATGAAGCCGAGGATGCCCCCTACCACGTGGGTGTAGGTGCGCGTGATGAAAGCCGCGCGGCTATCGACGCCGGAGCTTGGGAAAGCGGAATTACTACTTGGGAAAGTGGCCATTTGTCCTCCAATTGAGCCAGGCGGCTATTTTAGCACCCCCACGCCGAAGGCGCCGATTTCGCCGGTTCCTGGCTATATCGGGGTAAATTGCGGTGGTTCAATGGGATGCGCGCATTCGTCATTCTTGTCGGGTAAAATCCCCGCCGCAAAGCGAACACCCGTCTTAATCGTAATATGGAAGCGTGGCCGAGCGGTTGAAGGCACTAGTCTTGAAAACTAGCAAAGGAGCAATCCTTTCGTGAGTTCGAATCTCACCGCTTCCGCCACTGATACGGATTTGTATGTCCTCTAGCGTCGGCGACACCCCCAGTGATGGCGCGCCTTCAGTTTTTCTGAGCTACGCCTCAGAGGATCGCGAGGCGGCCCGACTCATTGGAGATGCTCTGGCGGGCTTCGGGCTCGAGGTTTGGCTCGATGAAAGTGAGCTGGGTGGCGGAGACTTGTGGGATCAGAAGATCCGCAAGCAGATACGCGAATGCGACTATTTCATGCCGCTCGTATCGGCTCGAACCGAAGCCCGGCACGAGGGGTACTTCCGTCGGGAATGGCGTCTGGCCGTCGAGAGAACTCTCGATATGGCTGATGACCATCCCTTTCTTCTGCCCGTCGTCATCGACGACACGAATCAGACTGGCGCCCGAGTTCCGGAGAAGTTCCTCCTGGTCCAATGGTTGAGAGTTCCGGGAGGGCGTTCGACGCCCGCCTTGGAGGCGCTTTGCCGCCGCATTAAAAGCGGCGAGACCGTGGAGCAAAAGACTGCTCGGAAATCCTTAAGCAGATCGGCCAAGGCTGCCTCGCCGGCCCTCAAGGACTATCCGCAATTTCCGAAGCAAGAGCAGGGGCAACCCGTCCGCTTCGGGCTTCAGGCGATCGGATGGGCGCTTCGCTCGGGCTGGATATTTTTCAATCGATTGCCGCGCTGGGTCAGAATTGTCGCCTACGTTTGGCTGAGCATCGCTTTACTGTCCTCCCGGGGTTGTTCCTCGCCCTCGCGACACGCTGATCGCACACAGATCTCGCCTGCCACTACCGAGAAGCTCAATACTATTTCGGACAAGTATCACGGCAGCTTCAACGCCGCCGATATTACAAAGCTGGGCATGCAAATTGCCACCGAGCTCTCGAAAGACGATCAGGAAGCCGTGGCGGTTCGAAGCCCACTGCTGGCCATACCCTTTACCGCCCCTGCCGGCGATGCAGCCGGGGAAAAGCTTGCGGATTCCGCGTTCGCTCAGGTGTACGGAAGGATCGCGATCTCCCACCACGGGCAGGTAGGCTTGGCCACGCAAGCAACGTCGTCTCGCGATTTGGGAGCGGCTCTGGAACGCGCACACTCGAGCCATTCGTCTTACGTTCTATTGGGCACTGTCGATCAGGACCCCGGTAAGGTGCCCGGTAAGGCTTCGACCCAATTGCTGACCGTCAAGATCGCCGCGGTGCCCGATGGCTCCATCGTGTGGTCGAAGGCCTATCCTGTGCCCGGCGCGGACCCCGCGATGATCGCAGCCGACGTGGATTCAAAAATACCATCGCTGGACGAAAAGTAAGGTTTCACTATGAAGACGATGACTCCCACGCTGGCTGTGCTGGCGCTTGCCGTTGCTTTCGCCGCGCGCGCCGGAGATACGGTCGCCGTGAATACGGTCGCCGTGAATACAGTGCGCAACCTATCCACGAGCAAGCAACTGTTCGAACCGGTGCCGGGAGCTCCGCTACGCCTCAATAGCCTGCCGATGGGCATCGCACAGTCTTCGGATGGGCGTTTCCTTGCCATTCTCAATGCCGGCTATGGCACGTACGAATCGCAATACGCGCAATCGATCGCGCTGCTGGATACCAACACCGGCAAGTTAACGGACTTCCCTGAACTGCGTACCCAACTGAGCGCGCCCCAGACCTTCTATCAGGGCATCGCCTTCAGCGCGGACAATACTCATGTCTACGCGAGTCTCGACTCGCTCACGGCGCCCGAGGGCGGTAAACCCAATCAGACCGGCAACGCAATCGCCGTGTACAAAGTAGCCGATGGCAAGCTGGTCGCGGAGCGTTTGATTCCGGTCCCGCTGCAGCGGCTCGCCAAAGGCAAGGCGCAGAACCGGATGGGCGCTGCACTACCCCAAGGGATGGCCATCCCGGCACCCGCCGGTATCGCTTTGGTAGGCAATACGGCAGGAAATGAACAACTGCTCATCGCCGATGAATTCTCGGACGACGCGCTGCTTTTGGACACCGTGACTGGCCAGGTCATCCACCGCTTCGATCTTTCCTCGGCGCCGACCGTTCCGGCGTCTTTCCCGATCAGCGTCATAGCGACTCGTGATGGCAAGCGCGGATTCGTGGCGTTGTGGAACGATTCAGCGATCGCCGAGCTTGATTTGCGCAGCGGCAAAGTGGTGGCGCGGCTGCCGTTGCTTGCGCCGCAGAGCGCGACTGCGCCTGGCTCGCATCCGGCCGCGCTGGCGCTCAGCCCGGATCAAAAGACTCTGTATGTTGCGCTCTCCAACCGGGACGTGGTTGCTGCGGTCGCCCTCGACGGCTTGCGGCCGCGAGTGGCGGCAATGCTGGATACGCGCCTTCCAGGCCAAGAACTTTTCGGCGCCATTCCGGACGCGGTTGCCGTATCTCCGGACGGCAAGCGCCTCTATGCAGCGAATGCAGGTACAAATGCGGTGGCGGTCTTTGATGTCGAGCACAAGGGCGCCGCTGGCCGCTCCTCCATACCCGCTCGCCCGCTGGGTTTCATCCCGACTGAGTGGTACCCCACGGCTCTCACCGTCGCCGGGCAGCGGCTTTACGTGGCGACCGGCAAGGGCGACGGCACAGGACCCAACAAGGACGCACAGCGCGTAGTCGATTCGGTCGAGCCAAGCCACCGTGCGCACGCTTACATCGGCACCCTGCTTTACGGCTCGCTGGCTGCCATCGAGCGCGGCGAAGCGGAGAAGAGTCTCGGTACGCTGACGCGCGCAGTTGAAAAGAGCAACCTCATGGCAGCAATGCAGCAGCACATCCGCTTTGGCAATGGCGGCCATCCCATCAAACACGTCATTTACATCATCAAGGAAAACCGAACTTACGATCAGATTTTCGGGGACCTCGGTGTGGGCGATGGCGATTCCTCGCTGACGATGTACGGCAAGGAGGTCACGCCCAATCAGCATAAGCTTGCCCTGCAGTTCGGCGTGCTCGACAATTTTTACGATTCCGGCGAGGTCTCCGGCGACGGTCATGTTTGGTCGACGGCCGGCATTACCAGCGACTACAACGAGAAAACCTGGCAGCAGACCTATCGTGGCAGCGAGCGTATGTATGATTTCGAAGGCGTGGTCGAGGGCGCGTATCCTCTGGAGTCGAACATTGCCGATGTGGACGAGCCCGCGAGTGGCTACTTGTGGAGCAACTTTGCTCGACACGGCAAGTCCCTCTACCACTTCGGCGAATTCATCTCGACCAAATTTTGCGACGATTCCGGCGAGGCGCCGAAGAGCCTGCCGCCTACTGAGGGCACGCCGGTGCCGACGGGCCAGGGTTGTGCGCGCACGCACGTGCTTCAGGGCGAGGAGGTGCCCGAGAGTTATGGCGGCGGCAAGAGCCCGTGGCCCTGGCCAATTCCGCTCGTTCAGTCGAATGTGGCGACGAAGCCCGAACTTCGGGGAAACTTCGATCCGCTATATCCGGACTTCAATTTGAGCTTTCCGGACCAGTTGCGCACAGAGAAATTTCTTTTGCAATTTCGCAATTGGGTCAGCGGCCGAGAACACGGTGCCGACGGTATGCCCGCCTTTGTCATGTTGCGGCTTCCCAATGATCACACCGCTGGAACTAGCGCCGGCATGCCGCGGCCGCGCGCCTCGGTTGCCGATAACGATCTTGCGGTGGGGCGCGTCGTGGAAGCGGTTTCGCACAGCGCTTACTGGGACGACACGGCTTTATTCATACTCGAAGACGATGCGCAGGACGGCGCTGATCATGTAGATGCGCATCGCAGTATCGCGCTCGTCGTGAGCAAATATGCTCCGCGAGGCGCGGCGCCCGCAATCGACAATACCTTCTATACGACGGTCAGTGTAATCCGCAGTATCGAGGACCTGTTGGAGGTTCCGCCGATGAACAACAATGACGCGATGGCTCCGCTAATCACCTCGCTGTTTGGCGGAGCGGGCGATCAACCGCGTTTCGATGCGGATTACCGGAACCGCGACAACGGCATGATCTACGAGGTGAACTCTGCGCGGGCGCCGGGCGCGAAGCAGTCGGCCAACATGAATTTTCAGCACGAAGACCAGGCTGACCCGCGCTTGCTGAATGTGATCTTGTGGCGGGATGCGATGGGCAATAAGCCGTTACCTAAGTCTTTGAGGCGCTCGATCGGCCAAACTCAACGCAAAGACGACGACTAGCGCGCCACCCGGCTCCTACGATGCGGCTTTGGATGGTTCCGGCACGACCGAGGGATCGCTCAAGAATTGTCTAACGCGTTCGAATTCCCGGCGCAGCAGGGTGTCGCATCGCTGCAGTGCGCCTGCATCGCCTGCGCTGCTTTCCGACTCCATCTGCTCGGCAAGGAATTTGAGCCCATGCGCGTGGATATTCGCGCAGGCGCCCTTTAACTGATGCGCAGCCTTCGCCAGGGCCTCACGGTTAAGCCCAGCAACTGCGTAGCTTATTTCAGCTAACTGCCGCTCGCCGCTTGCGATGAACGTGGCGACCAATTCATGGGCGAACACTTTATCCCCGTCCGTAATGCTTCTAAATCCGCGCAAATCGACCGGCGCTCCGGGATTCGGCGCGGCCTGCGCCTCATTCTTGGCCAATCCGAATTTGGTCAGGACGCTGCGCAGCCGTTCCACCTCGATGGGCTTGGTCAGGTATCCGTCCATGCCCGCAGCTTCGCACAGCTCACGGTCCCCGGTCATGGCATTCGCCGTAAGGGCGATGATCGGAATGTGGCCTGAGGTTTCCCATTCGCGAATTTTGCGCGTGGCAGTCATGCCGTCCATGACCGGCATCTGCAGATCCATCAACACGATGTCGAAATGCCGCTTCTGGCAGGCGATGACTCCCTCCGCGCCATTGCTTGCCACTTCCACCGTGCATCCCAAACGCTCGAGGAATCTGACGGCAACTTTTTGATTCACGAAGTTGTCTTCAACCAGAAGGACGTGTCCGCCGAACCGCTGCTGCGTCGTTGATTGCATGAGCATGTTGAGTGTGATCATGGGCTGAGTGTCCATCTGCCATTGGCGCGGACCGCCGCTCATCACGCGCTCAACGGCATCGAGCAATTCTCGCACCCTTGCCGGCTTGGTCAGGTAGGCTGCAAATCCAAGGGCTGCGAGCCTTGGAGTATCGCCATGGCGATCAAGAGAGGTGAGCATGACCAGTCGCGTGTTGGCGAGTTCCGGCATGCCGATGATCCGTTCCCCCAACATGGCGCCATCCATATCGGGCATTTGGAAATCCGTGATCACCATATCGAAGGGGTGCTCGGAAATGGTGGCACTTCGCAGCTCATCCAGGGCCGAGGAGCCGCTGCCGACGGTGGTTACTTGGTAGCCGGCATGCGCGAGCTGCGAGCTCAACACGCGTTGATTGGTCGCATTGTCATCGACGATGAGAATCCGCCCGCCCGTCTCGTTGCGGACTCGACGCTCCGGTGGGAAGGCTGCCGCGCTCTTCAAAGGCACTCTAAAAAAGAATCGTGAGCCGACTCCCACTTCGCTGGAGACGCCGATTTCGCCGCCCATGAGTTCGACCAGCCGTCGCACAATGGACAATCCCAATCCCGTGCCGCCGAAATGCCGAGTCGTAGAGGAGTCTGCCTGGACGAACGGCTGAAATAGTGTGTCGAGCGTATTGGCTGGGATGCCAATCCCGGTGTCGCGCACTTCGAAATATGTCAGCGAGCCGCCGCCGTTGGCGGCGTGCTCAGAGCGCACTTCAATGACGATTTCTCCGTCTTTCGTGAACTTGATAGCGTTGCTGACCAAGTTCACCAAACACTGCCGTAGTCGTTGCGGGTCGCCGAGCACCCGTCCGCTCAATTGCGGCTCAACATTGACGATGAGTTCCAAGCCTTTGGAGGCGGCTTGAAAGGCCATGGCAGAGCCGGCATCCTCGACGGTGGCGCGCACATCGAGCTCGATGGACTCCAATTCCAGTTTGCCCGCCTCGATTTTTGAAAAGTCCAAGATGTCGTTGATCACCGTGAGCAAGGAATCCGCGCTCGAGCGGATGGTCTCCGCATAATCGCGCTGAGTCCGATCCAGCTGCGTCTCGATCAGCAAGCCTGTCATGCCGATGATGCCATTCATGGGCGTGCGGATTTCGTGACTGACGTTGGCCAAAAAGTGGCTTTTTGCGCGGCTCGCGGCATGTGCTGCTTCCGTCTGCTGGCGCAGCAGCTCCGAGGCGACCACTTCTTCGGTAACGTCCCAGGACACCCCGAGCAGCCGAGAGGGTGCGCCTTGTTCATCCAAGATGATCCGACCGAAATTCTGGACGTGCACGATATCGCCGGCAGCTCCGCGGACACGGTACCGAAGACTGATTCTATCCTCCTTGTTGGCGAGGGCCGTCGCGACGACGTCGCGAAACAACACACGATCCTCGGGCACGATGAGCGCCTCGAGCTTTTCGACGTTGAGCTTGTCGGCGCTTGCGGCATAGGTCAGCGCTTCCAACGGATTTTCTATCCAAAGATAGCGGCGCGACACCAAGTCGAGCTCCCATGAACAAATGCCGGCGCTCTCGGTGGCGATGTTGACTTGATCCACGAGACGGCGGTTCTCTTCCGCGCGGCTCTTGAGCATCTCCGTAGTCGAAACATCTTTTGTGACGTCCCAGGTAACGCCCACCACGTAGCGCACACGCCCGCCTTTATCCCTCATGATGCGGGCATAGTTCTGCATGTGATGAATTTCGCCATCGGTGCCGCGGACTCGAAAGATGTACTGGTAGGAATCGAGATTTTTGGCAATGGCATCCGCCGCCGTGCTGAGAAGAACTGCGCGGTCCTCCGGCAGGACAATGCCCGTCAGGGTACGAAAATAATCTTTCAGCGGCACATCATCCATGCCGAAGCAGGGCGGGCGTGGGCCGTGCCAGGAAAAATCGCCGGAGTCGACATCGAATTCCCAGGGTGCGATGCCTGCGGCTTTTGTGGTGACGCTGAGGCGTTCGATCAGCGCTCTTTCCTGCGCGGCTTTGCTTTCCAATTCCGCCGCATGCAGGACCTCTTTGGTGACGTCCCAGGTCACCCCCATGGCACGTGTTGCCATACCATCCGCATCTCGAGTTACGCGCATATGCGTTTGCACGTACTGAGGTTCATGCCGCGGATTCGCGGTTCGGTGGCGGGTCGAGAAGATGGCATCGCCGGAAGGGTTCTCCAACCAGGCGAGCGTAGCTGCGACGACCGCGGCCCGGTCATCCGGATGAATCGCCTCTCGCGCGTTGAATGGAATTGCAGGCACGGCGCCAATCAATTCGCAGAACTTGTCGTCGTGGGTGAATTCGCCGGTCCGCAGGTCCGTCTCCCATATGCTGATGCCGGCGGTTTCCGTGGCCAGCTTGAGTCTCATCAACAGCCTGGCTTGCTGTTCGGCCTGTTGCGCAAGCTGCGTAGCCGCCTCGACTTGGGCGCTCATGTCGATGGTGATACCCAAAACGCGGATCGCGCGGCCTTGAGCGTTGCGAAAAACTTCTCCGCGCAGCTGCACGGGACGCACCGAACCATCGCCTTCTTGCAAGCGATAGGCGATCTCCATGGGTGCTTCGCCCTTGAGCGCCTTGATGAACTGCGCGCGATAGCGCGCCCTATCGTCGGCGTGCACCTTGCTGAGCATTATCGAGTCTGCATTGCTGCCCGCGGCGGCGATTTCGGCACCATAAATTTCAGCCAAGTTGCCGCTGAATTGCATGGTGTTGTTTACGACGTCCCAGTCCCAGATGCGGACCCCTGCACTGCGGGTGAGTTCTTCCCAACCCGGAAGGATCGCTTTTTTGCCGAACTGTAGCGGCACGGGCGCCGGCTGGAAATTCAGGACGGCTGCCCAAATTCCCCCAATCCAAACGGCGATCGCGCTGCGTAGGCTGCGCAGGCGCGCTACGTTGTGGGATTTACCAGAAATGATGAGCGCGCTCCGAAACCACGGGCTTTATGATTCTCCTAAGCTTCGGGTCGGTGCGCAATCTGCAGCCCCTGAATTGCAGGGTCTGAAATGAGGCTCCCGTCTCAGCTCGGGAAAAAAAACCGGGAAATGACCGGACGCGGTAAGATCTCGGTGGCCGGCCGCTCCCGGCCACCGTTGCTAAAGCGGCCGCTTGCTATGCGATTATTTCATGATCGCTTGATAAGCCCAGGTATGCGATAAACCGCGCACGTCCGGGAGGGCCGCGCCGGCACCGGGGCCGGCCACTTGTTGAATCATGCCAATCACGATCAAATCATTC
>JAXDQK010000048.1:0-3169 GCA_034667905.1 Gammaproteobacteria bacterium
TGATCGCCGTAGCCGGTCGCAAAGACGAACGGGATGCCGCGCGCAGCAAGCGCGTCCGCCACCGGATAGCTGTTCTGTCCGTTCAGGTTCACGTCCAGCATGGCGACATCGAAAGTCCGCCCCTCCATGAGGGCAAGGGCCCGATCGACGGTGGCCGCAGTGGTCACGGATTCGCACCCCAGGTCGGCAAGCATGTCCTCGATGAGCATGAGAACCATCATCTCATCCTCGACAACAAGGATGCGCCGGCCGGAAAGCGAATTATCCATCGCGGGCAGCTTGTGGCGCCGGAATGTCGATCGTGCAAACCAGGCCGTCCGTCCGGAAGTCCAGATGCACCACGGCTCCCAGCTCATGGGCCAAGCCGCGCTCGATCACCTGCGAGCCGAGTCCTTTGCGGGCTGGGGCTGCGATCCGAGGCCCGTCCTTCTCCTGCCAGCGCAGGATGAGACGGTCTCCCTCCGCTGACGGCTCGATGGTCCAGGCAATGTGGATCGATCCCCTGCCAGCGGAAAGCGCGCCGTATCTCACGGCATTGGTCGCAAGCTCGTGGAGCCCGACGCCAAGCGCCAAAGCCGCTTTTGGCGTGAGACGAATATTGCTTCCGGTGATCACAAACCGATCCGCCCGGCCGTCGGCGGCCCCGAATGGCTCCAGGGCCACCTCGACCAGGTCGACGAGCCCCGCGCTGTCCCAATTTTCGCGCGCCAGCAGGTTGTGCGATCTGGACAGGGCGAACAGGCGAGACTCGATGGATTCTCGGATTGCCTCGGGATTGGACTCCGTTCGCAAAGCCTGCCAAGTAATCGATTGCACCGTCGCAAGGGTATTTTTTACGCGATGGTTCAGCTCGTCGATGAGCAGCCTGGATTGGGCCTGCTCCTGCCTGTGCTTGGTGAGGTCGACCAGTGAGGCGAAATACTGCACCACATCACCGCTCTCGTCCCGGACCGGGCTGATGAAGATGGCGGCCCAGAACGCGGTGCCATCCTTGCGACGGTAGTCGTTTTCCCAGCCGCTGTCGGAGCAGCCCTCGAACTCGACCTCGAGCTGCGCCAGCGCTTGTGCGTCGGCGTTGTGCGCCAGCAGGGAGCCGAAGTCCTGCCCGAGCAGCTCCTCCCTGGCGTAGCCGGTAAGCGAGAGAAAGCTGTCATTGGCGAATATGATCGGATGGTGGGGAACCTTGGCGTCCGTGAACACCATCGGCATTCGGGTCGTTTCAGCTGCGACCACGAACGGACCAAGGTCTTTCCGAAAGCCGTCTACTTCGGCCTCGGCGTCATTCTGCTCTGCGGATTTTCCTACCATCCTCGACTCTCAGCGATCTAATCGATCTATTGACGGTTGGCGGGCCTGTGTACACGTACAAACCTCGGGGGTGGCGGATTCTATGGCTTGGCCGAATTCCTCGCTTGCCGTGTGTCGCCACCGGGCTCTCGGTCGCCGGGCGCAAAACACGGCGGCGGCCCATCGAGCCGAAGTGTATACGCCCGCGCACGGGCGTGGCGGCCGGGCGATGGAGCGGTGGCCCGCGATCAGCAGCCTTGCGCCGGTACCGTCGCGGCGTCTGAGCAATATTGATCACTCCCGGGGCGATTCGGCAGGAAATCGTGCGGGCCCCAGCCCTTTCTTGTGCACTCCGTCGCGCTGAGGAGGCGCGAACATCGCCACCAGATGGGCATCGCCGGAACGGTTTCACATCGCGCGCGTTGTGTTTCACCAGTCGCCTCGAAGTTCCGGCCTTCCGCTGGTTTGTCGGAAGCATGAAGTGGTCCGGCGCGAGACCGGTCCAAAGGACACCCGCGACGTCAGCTGGATTCGAAAGGGATGCCGGATGAGGGAAGAAACTTCGACCCGCGTGCAAATCGCCGCGCTCATCTACTCGATGACGAATGCCGTTCTGTTCGGCGCAGGCCTCGTCCTGGTGCTGACATTGCCGGTGCTGAACGCCGATGCCGGCTTCTGGATCTCGGTGGTGGTTGCGGCGAGCCTTGTTTTGTCGGTCCCCATCGCGTGGTGGATGGCCCCTCGGCTGCGCGCCCGTTACTGGCGGCGACGGAGCGTGGAAAACGATCTTCCCCATCGCGCTTTGTGATTGTGCTTGCGGCGCACGGTCGCACGGGTGCGGCCGGATCGCGCCGACCGGCATATGACCGCGAATTTCAGAAGCGATCAGCGCGCCTTGCGGCGCAACCGGACCACCACGTCGATGCGTGCGATCTCGTAGCCTTCGGGCGGAACCGGCGGCTCGCCGACCAGCACGTCGGCATCCGGTATGTCGATGAGCACGTTCTCGCCCTCGACGAAGAAATGGTGATGCTGCGACGCGTTGGTGTCGAAATAGGTCTTCGAGCCCTCGACCGGCACCTGCCGCAGCAACCCGGCGTCGGTGAATTGATGCAGCGTGTTGTAGACGGTCGCCAGCGACACCGGCACCTTGGCGCTGTTGGCCTCCTCGAATAGCAGCTCGGCGGTGATGTGGCGGCCGCCCTTGCCGAACAACAGCCAGCCCAGCTCCATGCGCTGGCGGGTGGGCCGCAGCCCGACGTCGCGCAGCATCGCCTTGACGTCGTGCCAGGGACAGCCCGTGAGAGCGGCACGCGCCGGCGACGGCTGTCCTTGGGACGGCGCCGCAGCGGCGAAAACCATGGGTCGCGACGGTGTCGATGGCGGGGACATGGGCGGTCAAAACTCCACTGGGGCACGCGCTTCCGGAGATCGTTGCGTTTGTAACATATTGCCCCGAAAATGCAAACCATGAGGCCCGGCGGCGCGCCCCGCCCGATTGCAACCGCGCTGCTTCCCGACCGCGACATATGGGCTGGGCACAATCGAAGCGGATGTCTGGCATTGCCCCCCCACTACCGCCTATATTGCGTGATCCGAATGCGATCGGCGCAGACCGGCGAGACAGGCGAAACAGGATGCTGATGAATCGGCGCTCGAGCTACGACTATGATGAGCTTCTGGCCTGCGGCCGCGGCGAATTGTTCGGGTCCGGCAATGCCCAGCTGCCGCTGCCCCCCATGCTGATGTTCGACCGCATTTCCGAGATCGCGGAGGCAGGCGGCGAGTACGGCAAGGGCATGGTGCGCGCCGAGCTCGATATCAAGCCCGATCTTTGGTATTTCCCCTGCCACTTCAAAGGCGATCCGGTGATGCCGGGCTG
>JAXDQK010000049.1:0-2655 GCA_034667905.1 Gammaproteobacteria bacterium
GAGTCCCCCGCTTGCATTTAAAACGAGCGCATCGATGTGCCCGAAGTCCCGCCTGATCGTTTGCATCATCGCGACAACGTCTGCCGCGCTGGTCAAGTCCGCTGCGGCAATCAGGGCGCGCTGACCTAAAGCTCGAACGATGGACGCAACCTCTTCAGCTCGTGCGCGCTTGCTATGGTAGTTCACAGCGATGTCGTATCCGCGCTTCGCTAACTGGGCAGCCGTGGAAGCGCCCACACCGCGGGAAGCCCCGGTCACCAGCGCAACGCGACGGTTCGATTCAACCATTCTATATCCTTGTTTGAGTCATACACTGGCCACAAAGGAGATGCCCCCAGAACGCCTCTTAGACGCGAACCGCACTTACGATCGGTTGGTAATATTGGGTTTCCTCGGCCTGCAGAACCTCGACATGAGCAAACCCGACCTTGTGCATAAGCGCCGAAATCTCCGACAGTGTGATCGCTCGATATTGGCCTGTATAATGATGGGTCGTCCAACCGGGATTTGGTGCGTGAGCCGTTATAAAGATGTGCACGACGTAGCGACGCTCATCCTTCCAGTCCCAAATCTGATGCACGATGCGACGATTCTCTGCGCTGCCGAAGAACCTTGGGGGCAACGTTGTGGGCCGCTCCAACATCAGCAATCCGTAGTCACGTAAGCTGATAATCAGCTTGCCTCCAGACCGAAGTCTGTCGCGTATCGCGGCAAGAGCCAGCAGAATATCCCTCTCGCTTTCGAGGTGGGGTAGCGCGTTGTCGAACGCCAGAACGGCACCGAATCGTTTGGGTTGAGCAGTTGTGAGCGTTCGCATGTCGTCGATTCTGAAATCGATTTGCAGGTGGCGGATTGCTGCCTCGGCTGTTGCGCGGTGAATCGCCGCAGCTGATAGGTCGGAACCCTCGACCGCATAGCCCGCGCTCGCCAAGCCGAGCACTTGCGTTCCTATGCCACAGGCGCAATCGAGAACAGGTCCGACCGTCGTAGGATTCCCCACCAAACGCGAGATGATAGCGCCCTGCCGATCAATCGCTTCCTGCCAATCTTCAAAGATCAGATGGTATGTGGAAGCCATTTCATCATAGAGCGCGTCGTTGTCAGTGTTCATTGCTCTCATCCAAAAGAGCCCGGCGGCAGTCCGTCTAGGCGCTCCGTTTCCCGCTCGGGAGTTGAGCATTCTAACGCCGACGAATGGCGCCCTTGCAAATTCGCTCCAACAGCTCAGGGAAACCAATCCCCGCGACGAGAGCAGCCTGCGGCAACAAGCTGGTTGCGGTCATGCCGGGCAAGGAATTGGCCTCCAGGCACCAGAACCCGCCGTCGGCGTCTCGACGAAAGTCCACCCGGCTGTACGCACCTAACTTCAATACGCGGTGAGCCCGAAGCGCGTATCCCTGTAATTGGGCAGACTCCGCCGGCGGCAAGTCCGCTGGAAAGACCTCCCGCGCGCCGCCCACTTGGTACTTGGCCTGGTAGTCAAATATTTCTCCTGGCGAGATGATTTCGCCGATGGGTAGGGCCGCCCCATCCAACACGCCGACCGTGAACTCACGGCCAGCGATGAATTTCTCAACCATCACTTCATCATCGAACGACGCGGCAAGTGTTATGGCGGCGGAAAGATCGGCCGCCTGACGCACTACGGTCAAACCGACGGTCGACCCTTGTTTGCTTGGTTTTACGACTGCCGGCCACCCCAAGGAGTTTTCTACGTCCGCCGAAGTGACCGGAGCCATAATCCAATCGGCGGTAGGGATATCCGCAGAGCGAAACAGCCTCTTTGACAGGTCCTTATCCATCGCGGCGGCACTCGCAATGTGATTGCTGCCGGTATAGGCCAGGCCGGCCAAATCGAGCATGGCCTGCACGCGTCCGTCCTCACCTGCCCCTCCATGCAAAGCCAGAAAAACGACATCCGCCGAACGAATATCGGACGCGCTGGGTGCGAAAGCGATTGCGCGCCCGCGTACTTGCTCCATTGCAGTTGTCGACGGCGGCTCAGGAGCCACTCCACTGGCTAATAGTTGCCTCTCATCTGCCGGAGGCAATCGCCCGGTTGCAGTGTCGACCGCAAAGACTTCGTGCCCGAGACCGCGTAACGCCGGAATGATCTGCGCGGCACTCGCGATTGACACGTCGCGCTCCTCGCTCGTGCCGCCAAATAGGACTGCAATCTTCATTGATGGAATCTAAACGAGGCCGAAATCTCCTGCAATTGCTGACTGCGTCGAATCGACTACCAACACCGAGGAATCGGAAAGACTGGGGAGGGCGGGATTGCCCTGTTCCTCTTAAGGCTACCAGGTCGTTCTCGGCGTCAAGGGCGCGCGGGCGGTGGTGGCATCTGGTTACTCAGGGTGACTGTGCATTTGCGGTCGGCAATGTCTGCCAAAAGGTAGTACCGCTTCGACTCATCGAGCCTGATATCGGTAGTCATCAACGTATGTAACCGTGCGACTATGCCGCGATCCATCGGCCCGATGATTGCATACTCGCAGTGGATCGACAGCGAATGCGGGCCGGGGACCGTTGTCGTTTCCTTAGCCAAACGGCCCACGTCACGACCGTCGATTGCTTGGAGATATGCTCGGCAGACGGCTTCTTTGTCGCCGTTGACGACCTTCATGTCGGCGTCTTCGCATCGAGGTCGCA
>JAXDQK010000050.1:0-50046 GCA_034667905.1 Gammaproteobacteria bacterium
CTGCATTCGAAGGATCTGTGTATCGGGTGCGGCTATTGTTTTTATGCCTGCCCCTTCGGGGCCCCGCAATATCCGAAGATCGGAAATTTCGGCAGCCGCGGGAAGATGGACAAATGCACCTTCTGCACCGGAGGCGGCGGAGAGGAAGCAACCGGCAGTATCGAGGAATACCGGAAATATGGGTCCAATCGCCTTGCCGAGGGCAGATTGCCGCTGTGCGCCGAAATGTGCTCGACCAAGTCATTGCTGGCGGGCGACGGCGAGATCATCGCCGCGATTTACAAAGAGCGGGTATTGAAGCGCGGCTACGGCTCCGGCGCCTGGGGCTGGATGACGGCCTATCATGAAGGAATAAGCACGTGAGTCCCGCGAGCTGCACCTCGTGGCTTACGTGTTGCCGCCGTGCCATGGGGATGTTGGCGATGTTGATCGCGATAATCGTGGCGGGGCCGGCGATCGCGCAGCAACGCAGTTCGGATGGCGCGGCCGCTCCGGACGCGAACGCCGTGAACGAAGCAAAGCTCCTTCAAGAGGCTCCGCGGATCGAAGGGCGCATCGATATTCCTGAAAAGCGCGCGAGTGTGCTCGAACAGCCCGCCGGGCGCCGTTGGGACGCTTTTCACGAAATTTTCCTGCACCGGTTTGGCGCCATCGTCATCGTTGGCATGATTGCGATTCTTGCCCTCGCCTATTTTCTCATGGGACGAATTCGAATTTCCGCAGGGCGCTCCGGAAAGAAAGTTACCCGCTTCACGGGCTTTGAACGTTTCTCCCATTGGCTCACCGCGGTGTCCTTCGTTCTCCTTGGCCTCACCGGGCTCAACATCACGTTCGGGAAAATCATCCTGCTGCCGCTCATGGGGGCGGATGCATTCAGCAACGTTGCCCAAGCTGCTAAGTATATTCACAACTTTGTCAGCTTTTCCTTTGTGCTCGGCTTGATCTTGATCATCAGCCTCTGGCTTAAAGACAATATTCCGCGACAGGTGGACATTGACTGGTTTAAACAGGGCGGCGGCTTCATCAAATCCAAGCATGCGTCCGCCGGACGCTTCAATGCCGGCGAGAAACTCGTTTTTTGGTTTGCCTTGGCGGCAGGCGCCGCTGTAATCGTCTCGGGATTGGTGCTGCTATTTCCGTTCTACGGAACGAACATTGCGGATATGCAGGTCGCCCAAGTGGTGCATGCCATCATCGCGGTTCTGTTCGTTGCCGTGATCATTGCTCACATCTACATCGGAACATTGGGAATGGAGGGGGCATTCGAGGCCATGGGTACGGGCGAGGTGGACCTCAACTGGGCCAAGGAGCACCACGATTTATGGTTCGCAGAAAAGCAAGCTAAAGAAAATATCGCGCAGCCCCCGGCGACGTCCGCGCAATCCATGCGCTGAGTGCCCGTCTCGAAAGAAGTCGTTCACGCTTCGTCTTCCGCCGGCTTCCCCTCGTCTCGCTCGCGCAGATAGTCATCGGTCGTGCGCACGGGAGCGCGCGGCGGTGCATAAGGGTCGAAATTTTCCTCCGTGACAAAGGCAACGCGGCAGTCGTCGCACATCTTGATAAGATCGAGACGCTTCGAATCTTTATACATCCAATGCTGACCTGCCAACTTCGCCGTCACCCGTTCGATGGTACTCCTCACGCCAAAAGCCTTACCGCAGCGGATGCAGCAGAACGGCTGCTCCGCTTTGATGGTTCGCGCGGACGTGGTTTCGGGGCGGAAGTCGAGCTGGGGCTTTAGCGTAATGACCTTCTCCGGACAGGTCGCTTCGCATAACCCGCATTGTATGCAGGCAACTTCGGTGAAGCGCAGCATCGGCTGATCGGCGTTGTCGGACAAGGCGCCGGTCGGACAAGCAGAGACACAGGCCAGGCAGAGCGTACAGCCTGCAACATCGATGTCCACCGAGCCGAATGGAGCGCGCGGAGGAAGGACCAGCACATCGACCGGAGCGGGCGCTACCCTATGAAGTTCGCGCAGAACAAGCCGCAATACACCTTGTTTGTCCCCGCCTAGGGCTAAAAAACTCGACGTACGCGGCGCGGACCCCATCTCGGGAATAGCCGCCAACGTCGACACCAAGGTGTCCGGATCGTCAGTCTCGATGGTCGCGACCCTTCCTACGCCGAAGCCGAGTCCGCCGAGGATGGGTTCCGCGAGCGCCAATGTTCTGCTCAACCCCGACACATCGTGGCGTGCTCGACCTCGCAACAGAAACCGCAACGCCGACGCGCCGAAGATGAAAGCGGCGGCAATGGTTTCAAGACCCACCTGCGTGATCTCATTGACGGCGAAGGGCAGCACCCGTGCGGGCAACCCCTCTTCCGATCGCGCCAGCGCATCAATGAGGGGCGCCCCATGCGGCTCATCGTGGACCAGCACAATCGCGTGTTCGCCGCCCGCGCGGGCGTAGGCCAGCAGCAAGGTGCGCAGCTTTCGCATCAGCGCATCCGAGGGCGGCACCGTGTAGGACGCGGCTCCCGTGGGACAGGCAGAGGCGCATTGGCCGCAGCCAGCGCATATGTTCGGGTCGATCATGACGTGATCGCCGGCCGGGGCGATGGCGCCGGCCGGACAAAGATCGAGACAGCGAGTGCAGCCGGTTTTATGCGAGCGCGAATGAGCACAGAGTTGTTCGGTAAACGTGATGTATCGAGGCTTTTCGAAGGTGCCGATGAGATCGCGCGCCTTCAACACGGCCTCTAGCATTCCTGCCTTATCGCCGGGATGGGCGCGCAAATATCCATCGCGCAAATCCCCCGCGGAGAACAGGGCGATCTTGCCCGACAGGTCGAGAATGATGTCGCAGTGAGACCGCGCGCCATCGCGCGAAGCGCCGAATGACACTGTCTCGCCCGTGGATGGCTCGGGTTGCGCAAAGTCATCGACCGTGATTTCGAACGCTCCCAAATGGCCCTTGGCCGACCGAATCGCTCCTCGCGCTACCGGAAAGCCGGGCCCCGGGGAGCCGGCCCCCGGGGAGCCGGCCCCCGGAAAGTCACTTCTGCGCTGCGGTATCGCCGCTGCAGGCGGTGTGAGGAGGACGGTAACGTCTAGGTACTCCTCGAGCAAATCGCCGGCTTCAATGGCGTGCTCATCGCAACCATAGATGAGCACCACGCCTTCGCTCTTGAGCACTACGACGGGTACCTCGGGCATGGGCTCCGCCGCAGCCGCGAGAAGCGCGGCCTCTCGAGGCCCGGCCTTTCGAGGCCGGGCCTCGCTGGATAGATCGTTCATCGTTGGTCACTCATGTTTTTCCCGCACTGATGTTCGAGCTATTGATCAACGTCGATCAGAGCCTATTATATTCCCTGGCGGCGTCACAAACGTTGGAGGTAGCTGTGAGGCTTCTGAAGACCATTCGGATGGACCCGTCGGACACATTTGTGTTCGAGAATGCGGCCGCTCCCGGAGAATGGGCAGTGTCCGGAGCATTCGTGTTTGCCCGGCTCGATCCGGCCACACTGGCTGGCAAGGCACGCGCCGCGTTTCGCGGCGGTTTTCTTGGGCTGGACTCGCTTGGCTGGTCAACGCTGGCGCAGATCGTCGAGGCGAGCGAGCAGGACCGCGTTATGGCCACCGACGTGCTGACAAGACACCTTGTCGAATTTTTCGGCGCGCCCGACCTGGCGACGGCGCGTCCCGCAGCCGAGGAGGAGATGGCCTTCGCTGCCTCGCTGAGCGATCACCCTGCGGGAAGGCTGATTGCCGTATCGCGCCGCTATGAAGATGGGGCAACGCGCGAAGTGTTTCGCACCCTGTCTGCGCGCGGTTCGACGGGGCCGATCCGTTTCATCGGTGTGCCGGATGGCGCAATCGGAGATGAAGTTGAGTGAATCGCGCGACTTCTGGCTGTCCTGCGGCCATCATCTCCTTGATCGCGACGATAGCGGGAAACTCCCCGTGACGGACGAATTCCTGAAAGTCTATCTGGCACGGCCCGAACTCGCCCCACCGCCGAATGCCTGCGCCGCGGAGCGCGCGATCCATCGCGCCCTACTGGCCGACCCGCGGCACCTGATCGAGCCAGTGCAAATATCATCGATCGTCGATATCGATGCGCGCGAAAACTGGGACCTGATGATCGCGTGGCGAGATCAACTTGTCCAACACACGACTCTGGAGGCGGCGTATCTCGACATCGTCGCGCGCGCCCGCCAATTTCCGCCTATTTTTATCAACCAACTCGTGCAGGTAATCCTACGCAATCTGCTGGACGGCACCCCCGATGCTTTCGTACTGCGCGCGGCGGAGCTGTTCTTTCGGCCTCAGAAGCTAGCCCTGCAGGACGGGCTGCTGATCTCTGCGGACGAAGAAACCCTTGCCGGTTTGGGCGCCCCGCCTTTCTCGCCGCTAGCCTCGCTACTGGGATTGTCGACAGGCACCGAAATGGCTACGTTGAGCGAGGCTAACGCCGCCACCTATTGGGAGCGCAGCGACCTGTTCGATTTAGCGCTGGATCTTACCGCCGGACGTCCCGGACTCGCCGCACTGGGTGAAGTCATCCGACGCTGGGTATCGCATTTGCTGGCGGTCGAAGTGGACGTCATTCCCGTGACCGAACTGCGCGACGTGGCGTTAAGATGGTATGTTGGTCTTGATTCCGAAGCGACGCGCATGGGTGATGCGCTGTGGGCCGGCGAACGGCTGGACGACGCTACTCAGGCGCGGCTGGTGGGTTTATATCAGCTCAATTTCGTCGACGCCGCCGACATGGACGAAGAGATCACCGGTGCGCCGACGTATCTGATAATGGCCATGACGAAAGAGAAGGGTCTGCGATTGAAGCCGCAGAATCTTGTGAGCGGCTTGCCGCTCCGGCACTTGGAAGTTGAAAAATGACATCGAGCGCACTTGCACGAATTTCCGTCGGCGTCGCGGTGGAGCGGCGAAAAGCCAAGAGTCCGTGGCTCGACGAATTGTGGCGGCCAGTCTCGGTATTTGCCGGTGTCCCGGCGGCGGCGCCGTGGACCATTATCGATTCCAGGGACGGTGTGACGACGTTCTACGCGGGCGACGCCGTGATCGAACTCTACCGAACCGAGACTGCCAACTATCGAAGTAACCTTGCTTCAGGATCGCCGCTCTTGTGGGTGATTCTGCGACCCACCGGGAGTGAGCCGGCTTTCAAATTGCTCATGGTAACGGCGGATCCTGCGGAGGGCGAGGCATTGACGGGGCCCGGTAACGATCTGGTCGAGGCCGTGCCGATGGCGCCTTCCATCAGCGACACGGTTCAAGCTTTCATTGCAGAGCATCATGTCGAGCGGCCCATGTTCAAACGCCAACGTGATCGCTCCGGCCGATCGAACAGCGCCCGCCCCGGCGACGGGCCGGAGAATCTCGAGTGAGCGAGCCGGAAAACTTCATCGCGCGCTGGCTACGCGTCAAGCAGGAATCCAGCGTGGCGGCAGCGCGGCCGCCCGAGGCCGACATGCCGTCCTCGGATCCAGCGCCGGCTCCCTTCGATCCGGCGTGCCTGCCGCCAATCGAGTCGATCACCAAAGAAAGCGACATTAGTGCATTCATGCAACCCGATGTGCCGGCAGAATTGATGCGGGCAGCGCTGCGCACCGCTTGGCGCGCTGATCCAGCGATTCGCGATTTTATCGGCATCGCCGAAAGCCAATGGGACTTCAACGATCCCACCGCAATGCCGGGCTTCGGACCGCTGTTGGCCACCGATAATGCCCAGAGCCTGGCTTCCCAGTTCTCTCGAGTCGCGAGTGCTTCTGATGCGATTGGGGCAGGACCTGATTTCCCGACGCAGCCCGCTGAAACCCTCAACGAGCCGCGCGACAGGCACGCTGATAAAGTCTGGCGCAGTTCCGGCATCGCGGAAGCGAACCCTTTGAAGGTTGAAAAAACTTGCCGGGCGCCGGAAGAGCGCCGCGTCGATTCAGAGATTCGGCCTGAAGGCCCTCGTCGCCATGGCAGTGCCTTGCCCAAAGCGGTCTGATGAGCGAGACGCGGCCCGACTCCTTGGTCGATGAAGTCGACCTCGCTCGCGCGCGTGAGTATTCACTGCTCTCGACACTGTTGCTGCGCAGTCCCGGTGCAGAACTGATCGGTCGTTTGGCGAATCTTCAGGGCGATGTAAGTCCGCTTGGGTTGGCCCACACTGCACTTGGGAAAGCAGCGGTTCGAGCCTGTGCCGAGGGGGCTGCGCGTGAGTATTTCAATCTCTTCGTTGGCGTCGGACGCGGTGAGCTTCTCCCCTATGCCTCTTATTACCTGACCGGGTTTCTGCATGCGCGTCCGCTCGCGCGACTGCGCCAGACACTGCAACGAATCGGAATCGAGCGCAGCGACGGATTGGCGGAGCCCGAGGATCACGCCGCGATACTTTTCGAGATCATGGGTGGCTTGGCAGGGGGCCGTCTCGCATCGCCCCCGGGCACCGAACGTGAAATCTTCGAATCCTATCTTGCGCCTTGGATCGGCCGCTTTTTTACAGATCTCGAGCAAGCCAAGTCAGCGGATTTTTATGCCCGAGTCGGCGCTCTCGGCCGGACCTTTATTGCAATTGAAATTGAAGCTTTCACGATCGGGGAGTGAGCGCTATATTGCAACCACTTGGAGGAACCTATGCGTGCTTTCCTCGCGGCGTGTTTTGTTTCGATGCTCATTGCTACCGGAGTTTGGGCAATTCTCGAGCACCTGGTACAAGAGCCGGTGTCCACTGCTTTCACGACGTCGGCGGTTCGACTTGATCAAGTGACGCCTCCAGATTATTGACAAATCATCACGTTTATCAAGTGGTTACGTGATATATTTATAGTCGATTCTGAGTACCGCCGAAAGCTCATTTCAGGTAAATCGGTGTGGGGGATTACCAATGGCAACCGAAGATAATTTTTTCCGCATGTGCACATCGCGTCCTCCGGGCAAGGAGAATTGCGATTCACGCGCAGCTGCAATGGGCCTTCTCGAGGCCAACATCAAGAAGGCGCGCGATACCGGCGGTTCGGCCGGGATGCTCGATAACGGCCGCTGGGAGCTGCACTATCCGAATAGAGCGATGATGTTGAACTGGGTTGAGGACGCGGAAGGGGACGTGCAGAAATTTCCGTAGGTCACTCGCCGGCTTTGAGGCCGCTTTCGACTACTGCTGCGCAATCACCGGCGGATCGCGTTCGACAGCCGCGCGCAAGTAAGCAGGATCCTTCGCATCCATACAAACGAATGTTAAGTCTTCTTGCTTCGGCGACCAGGCATGGGCGGCAGATTCGGTGGATTGGCGAAACATCACGTGCTTGCCTTGACTATCGCAGTATTCATTCGCGAGGCTTAGGGCCTTGTAGTTCGTGTCCGCCTGTGTCTCGTAGCGCGCCCCGAATGTGCTCACGCGGTAGGCGTCTGGTCCGGCCGGAACCACGCCCGCAGGCGTTGCGGCGCAGCCGCCCAGCGTTGCAAATGCGACTATCCCGATCACCCACTTTGCATTGCGGCCTGTCATAGGAACTCCTGTTGCTCACCGCGCACGATAGCGCGGCGCTTGCCCGCACGATTGTGAGCAACGCACGCTCCGTCTCCTCAAAAGTGTGACTGGCATCACGCGCTCGCGGATATGGCGTAACCCCCGCTGAACCCTGCCTGTCAACCCGCACCTCCACGCAGCGTTGATACACGCAAGTGGCGCAGACACTGCGCACAGATCACAAGAATATGGTTAAACAGAGGAGAAGCCATCATGGTCTCGAATAAGACCTCATTGTTTGCGATCAGCCTTGCCGGCGCGGTGCTCGCCGCCTGCGGCGGCGGATCGAGCGGAAGTTCCATGAACCCGCCGGTAAACACCGCACCGCAAAGTGCGCCCATGTCGGTGTTGGTCAGCGATGCGTCCAACGAAGACTGGGCCACGATCGGCGTGAAGATTCTGTCGATCGCGCTCGCGCCGCAAGGCGGCGGCAGCAATGTCACGGTCTATACGGCGCCCTCCCCGGCACCGATGGTAAACCTCGCACAACTTGATCAAATCGCGGAAATTCTCGGCAACGTCACCGTGCCGACCGGGAGCTATACCGCCGCTGTGCTGACGTTAAGCGCTAATGCCGGCGATATCGTGCTGACGGTGGCAGCCGATCCGGAGGTCGGCTTCGGGGTAGCCGCCGGCGCTACGATTCCCGCTTCACAAATACAGATTCAACATAGCCAAGGGACTTCGCCGAATCTCACGGTTCCCATCAACGTCAGCTTCGATTCGCCGCTGGTGGTGAGCGCAAGCCGAAACAATGCGCTGAACCTTGAATTCGACTTAGATCACCCCGCTTTCATCGTGGGTCACGTGCCGCCGGGTGCAGGCACGGTGCAGTGGGCCGTGAACTTCAACGGCCCGGTGCGCAATCATCCGCCGCATGATTTATCTCGCTTGGTCCTGCGGCATGCTTACGGCGCTGTGACGGCGATCGCGAGCGATAATTCCAGCATCACCATCACCAAAGAATTTCCCACCGTTCCGGCCGTCAGCCCTGAAACTGCAACGGCCACCGCGCAGTCTCTGCAAATTCTTGCGGACAACGCTAACGGCACGATCCTTTACGATGTGGATGCGAAAACGCATACCGTGATCAAGGACTTCTCTCAAGAGGCAGCGCTGGCGGGCAAATCGGTGCGCATTGCCGCTCGCTATCAAGAAAACGGCACGCTTGTCGCGACCCGCATATGGGCGAGCGCGCAGTTCAATAACGTGTGGCTGAGCCCTGAAGGGCATGTGCTGCATGTCAACACCGGCGCCAACGTGGTAACCGTCTCGAACGAGTCCGGCCGAGGCGTGGATCTCGTGGTCGACGGCAACACGCAATTCTTCTTCCGGCAACCGGACAATGCGCTTGCCGATGCCGCACCGATTGCCACTGGAACCGCGTTTCTTGCAAACCACGATTTAGTGCGCGGCTTCAAGGTCCATGCCAATGTCGTGGACCCATTGGCCGTGCCCCTGGTCGCGCAGAGCATCGATATCGAAGTCGCCAAATACGACGGTAAGATCTCGGCGGCCGACATGACGGGATTTACTTACTCGCGTGTGTTCAGGACTGCAAGCGATGACTACTCGATCACTTTGCCCTACATCGACTCCGCAACTGCGAACGGCACGGATGCCATGGGCAATCCGATTGCCGGCTATAAGTGGTGGAATTTCGCCTTTCCGACCGTGATCAGCAGCGGTTCGAACGCCATCAGCGAATTTATCGCGGCCACCAACGGCAGCGTGAACTTCGGCGGCACGGTGGGCGCAGTGCCTTCGCGCGCTGTCAGCTTCGCCACCTGGAGCGATCCGGCTCATGCCAATGGCTGGTCCGCCGCAGCAACCGTTCTCACGCCTTCCCTGCTGCCGCTGGGGGTGGTCGCCACGGGACTCGTGGGCAATGCATTCACCATGAGCGTTGCCGGCGGCACCAACGCGCCTTCCGTACAGGTCAACTCGACATCGGGAAGCGCCACCTTGGTCTACCAAGTCGATATGACCGGTGGGGTGCTGACCATCAGCCCACTCGACGTCAGCACCGCCAGCGGACTTGCGGCACTGACGAGCGGGCTCGCAGCCGGTAAACCGGTCGGAGTGTATGGCGTGCCCCAGGCAGACGGCTCGATCAAGGCTTACATCTTGGCGTACTACACCGGAGACTTGCCCGCGGCTTAAGGCGTAGGTCCGCTGCGATCGCCGTGCGGCGGCTCGGGCCGCACGGCGGTTGGTTTTACGCCGACGCCAAATTCGTACACGTTTCGCGCGCCGCGATACCCTGTCATCACCAGCGCCGCGCTTGCCGCGAAGAGCACGATGAGGAACAGCCACGAGGGGCGCGATTGTTGCGCAGTGCCTGCGCCTCGCCAGACACCCAAGAGCACCAATACCAGCGTGGTAAACATCGCCCATTTCATGTGCAAAGCGATCGCCTCACGTGCAGCGGCGCCGACATCCAAGTCAAGCACCGCTGCAAGACCAGTCGCGAGGGCGAGGAGCGCGGCTGCGGTACCGAGACACAAGTTCCAAGTGCCGACAATGGCTGCGGATGAGGCGAAACGTTCGCTGCGCAGCAGCCGTGCCGCGAGCAATAGCGGAGCCGCAATCAAGATGAGCGCCAGCGGAAAATGCACGATCGCCGGATGGGCGTTCATGCTCGCTTCAGCGCGAGCTGACCGCGCCACCACGCGATTGTATCGGCCAGCCCCTCGCTCAATGTGAATCGAGGCTGCCATCCCAGCTCATCGCGAAGGCGGCGGACATCGGGTATCAGAATCGAAGGCTCCGCGGCAGGTGCGCTGCGGGCACCGAGACGAACCAAATCGGGCCGGCCAATCCGATGCGCGATGCTTTGGATCAAATCCGCCAGGGAGGTTCTTTCATCAGAGCCCACGTTGACCGGTCCTTGAACCTCGCTATCGAGCAGTTTGGCAAAGGCAGCGCCGACATCGGCTACATGAAGGAAGCTGCGAATTTGCCGGCCATGCGTGCATAGCGCCGGTTGATTCATGAGTAAATGCCGGATGACCGATGCCACCAAGCGCTCGGGATGCTCATAGGGTCCATACTGAAAAAAGATACGCCCCCACGCAGCCGATAGCTGTTCCCGGCTTGAAAATGTCGCCGCCGCCCTTTGCAGCGCCAGCTTGCCGGCCGCATACGGACTCAAGGCCGTTACGCCGCTATCGGCCAGGGGACTAAGACGCTCATCGCACACGCTCACCTTCGACCAGTCGTACTCCACGCAGCTGCCCGCCATCACGGCGCGTATTCCGCCGTGCGCGCGGAAACGATGCAGCAAATACTCCCCGGCGGTGGCCCAGCGAGAATTCTCCGCGCTTTGCCAATACACGCCCGGCGTCGCGATCCAGGCAAAGTGCAGCAAGTGCGTCGGTGCGACGCGGCCGAGCAACGCATCGATGTCCGACTCGTCGAGCAAGTTGGCGATGTGAACCATGGCGTCGGGCAAGTGTTCCACGCGGCGAGGCGAAGCGAGTACGGCGTGCACCTCGTACCCAAGCTCGAGCAGCGGCTCAATGCTCCACCGGCCGATGAAGCCGCCGGCGCCGGTCACCAGCACGCGCCTCGGCGAACTCACCGAGAGGCCGGCATGTCCAGCAAGGGATAGGCGGCATCGCGCGGTGAGATCACTTTGGGGGCGAGCGGCCACTCGATGGCGAATGCAGGGTCGTTCCAGCGGAATCCTTGCGCATGTTGCGGAGCGTGCGGCACCGAGATCATGTAATACACCTCCGCATCATCGCTCAAGGTGATGAAACCATGCGCGAATCCCGGCGGAACGAATAAGGAGCGCCGGTTCTGCGCCGTGAGTTCCGTGCCGAACCAGCGCCGATAGTTGGACGACCTAGGCCTGACATCGACGATGACATCGAAAATCGCTCCGGCGGTACAACGCACCAGCTTGTGTTCTTCATGCGGCGCGCTTTGATAGTGCATGCCGCGCAACGTCCCTTTGCAGGTGTTGTACGACACGCTGCATTGGTTAAGCATAAGTTCGAGGCCCTGCGCTGCGAATTCTTGCGAGCTATAGGCTCGTGCGAAAAAGCCGCGCTCATCGCTATTTCGCTCCAGGTCGATCAGAAACGCGCCGGGCAGCGGTGATTCGGTAAAAATCATGCTCGAGGATAGACGCGAACGGACGGCACCGGCGTGACGAACCGGCCGCCCCAGGCATCTATTCCCCGGAGCTGCGAACGAATCTCTTCTTGGAGATTCCACGGCAAGATCAACACATAATCCGGCTTTGCCTGCAGCAACTCCTCCGGCGAGACCACCGGAATGTGGGTGCCGGGCAGCAATTTTTTCTGCTTATGCGGATTTCGGTCGGCCACGAAGGGAATATCCTGCGGCGTCACACGGCAAAAATTCAGCAAGGTGTTGCCCTTGGCCGCGGCTCCGTAGGCGGCGACACGCTTGCCTTCACGCTTCGCGCCCGCCAAGAATTCGAGCAAGGTATCGCGGCACTCGGATACACGCTGCGCGAATTGCTGGTATACGGGGAGGCTGGAAAGTCCCGCCGCGCTCTCCTCCGCGCGCACCGCGCGCAGGACCTCACTGTCCTTGAGGTCGGAGCGGCTCGCGTGCGAGGCGAATATGCGCAGCGAGCCGCCGTGCGTCGCCAGGCGCTGCACTTCGTAGATACGCAGGTGATGGCGGCTGAAAACCTGCTCGATGGCGTACAGCGAGAAATAGGAGTAGTGCTCGTGATAGATCGTGTCGAATTCGACGTGCTCGATGAGCTTGAGCAAATGAGGAAATTCGATGGTCACGCTGCCCATCGGCTTCAGCAACAGCGCGATGCCCGCGACAAAATCGTTGAGCTGCGGCACATGGGCGAGCACATTGTTGCCGATGATCAAATCCGCTTGGCGCCCCTGACGCTTCAAATCCTCTGCAACATTCTCGCCGAAGAATTCCACTAGGGTCGGAACGCCGATCTTTTCCGCGGCGGCGGCGACCGTGTCGGACGGATCGACGCCCAACACCGCAATACCCATCGTCAAGAAATTCTTGAGCAAGTAGCCATCGTTGCTCGCCAACTCCACCACCAGGCTTGCAGGGCCGAGCTCAAACCGCGAGCGCGCCATTTCGCAGTATGCTTTTGCGTGCGCCAGCCAATCGTCGGAATACGATGAGAAATAGACGTAGTTGCCGAATAATTCCTCGGGCGCAACGTCGTAGTCCACTTGCACCAGCTTGCAGATTTCGCACACCTTGGCACGCAACGGGTAGCGTTTCTCTTGCGCGATGGCCGCCGGCGAATCGAGGAACGCATTGGACGCGGGTTGCAGGCCTAAGTCAGCCATGGTCACGGTGAGCGACCCGCCGCAGGAGCGGCAGGCGGTAACAAGCCCTACCATCGCGCGCCTACCCTTCCCACAATTTCCACGGCGCAGCACCGCTTTCCCACAGAGAGTTCAAATGCTGTTTATCGCGCAGGGTGTCCATGGGTTGCCAGAAACCTCGATGCACCCACGCGCCCAATTGGCCGTCGAGTGCCAAATTTTCCATGGGCTCCTTCTCCCAAACCGTGGCATGGCCCTCGATGAGTTCCAGCACGCTAGGCTCGAGGATGAAGAATCCTCCGTTGATGAAGCCACCCTCGGCGGTCGGCTTTTCCTCGAACGACACGACCTTGGAGTCTTGGGTCACGATGCGGCCGAAACGCGCGGGAGGCCGGACGCAAGCCACCGTGGCCTTGCGTCCGTGACTGGCATGGAAGGCGAGTTCTGCGCGGATATCGATATTCGACAAGCCGTCCCCATACGTCATGCAAAATGGCTCGCCGGCTTCAAGGTATTTGCCGATCTGCAGCAGCCGCCCACCGGTCATGGTCTCCTCGCCCGTATCGACCAGGGTCACCATCCACGGTTCGACGCGGCAATCGTGATATTGGACGCGATTCTCCGCCATATCGAATGTCACGTCAGCTTGGTGCAGGAAGTAGTTGGCGAAATACTCCTTGATCATGTAGCCCTTATAGCCCAGGCAGACGATGAACTCGTTCACGCCGAAAGCCGCATATAGCTTCATGATGTGCCAGAGGATGGGCCGCGTGCCGATCTCCACCATGGGCTTGGGCCGGGTATTGGATTCCTCGGCGATCCGCGTTCCTTTACCGCCGGCCAGGATGACGCACTTCATGCGCGCAACGCCGGCAGCGACTGATAGCGCGCGATCTGCACTTTCGAAAACTCCACCATATCCTCCCCTTGCGCATGGGCTTTATACCAATCCGCAGTCCATGCCAAAGATTCACTGACGCCGAGGCGCGGATGCCACCCCAATAGGCTCTGTGCCAGAGCGGATGACAAGGTTAGCGCGGCCGCCTCTTTCGGATTGGCGCCCGTATCGGGCCTCCAGCCGGGCTTGCCTGAAAACCTTGCGCTAAAGGCGTCCACCACTTCGTGCACCGTACAAAAGGATGACGGGTTTGGGCCGAAATTGACAGCGCGCGGAGCGTCGGCCGGTGTGTCCACCAAAGCCTGCGCCAGGGTCAAGTAGCCCGATAGCGGCTCGAGCACATGTTGCCAGGGCCTGGTCGCGTTGGGATATCTCAATATCACGGCTTCGTTTGCCGCAAGCGCGCGAATGCAGTCAGGTATGAGCCGGTCGGCAGACCAGTCCCCCCCGCCGATGACATTACCCGCGCGCACCGTGGCGATCGGCGCTGCTCCGCTAAAAAAACTCTCGCGGAAACTGCCCGTCAACAGCTCCGCGCAGGCCTTGCTATTGCTATAAGGATCATGTCCGCCCAAGCGATCGCTCTCGATGAAAGGCCGGCCCTCGTCGTGGTTTTCGTACACCTTGTCGCTGGTTACGATGAGCATGCCCTCCAGATGGTCGAGCGCGCGGCACGCCTGCAACAGGATGGCTGTTCCCATCACATTGGTCGCGTACGTGCCGATCGGGTCGCGGTACGATTCTCTGACCAGCGCCTGCGCTGCCATGTGGATTACGATGTGCGGGTCAGCGGCGATCAGTGCATCGCGGACCTTCGCTTCGTCGCGGATGTCGCCGATGTGAGACCCTGAATTCATGCCCAGCAGTGCGAACATATTGGGCTCGGTGTGCGGCGCTAGCGCGTAGCCGGTGACCTCGGCACCCAACAGCCTAAGCCATAGGGCCATCCACGCGCCTTTGAAGCCGGTATGTCCGGTCAAAAACACCCGGCGATCCTGCCAGAAGCCTGGCCTTGGCTGTGTAATGGCTTATTCCGCCTTTTTGTCCCAATACGATCTCAAGGTTCGCAGGTACGGCCTAGCCGACCCTACCTTGAGTGCACCGCTCGCCCTAACCTGCAATGTCCACAGTTTAGCGAAGCCGCGCAGCATCAGGAAAACATCCTTGTACTGCTTACGCCCCTGCGTGCAATAGGCAATCTTGAGTGCATCGCATATGATCGCTAACGGTAGCTTGTAAATTCGCGAACGAGCTGCGAAAGGATCGCGCGCACGCGCGAGAAAACTACGATCGGTGGCCAAGATCCACGTGGCCACCCTTTCCATCAGGAATATTTTCATCTGCACATTGCGGCTGCCGCGATACTCGGTAGGCGCACGCAATTGGCTGCCCAGGGAATCGTCGGGCATTTCAGCGATCGCAAACAATTGTTCGGTAATTTTAAGCCACGCCCTCCAGAATCTCGGCTTGGCGATGAAGTAATTCGAATGCACGGTATTTCTGGAATCCGACACCAGATCCTCGAGCGGCTGCGGATATCCGATCCGCGCAAAAAAATTGCGCGCCGCTTGGGCGAGCCCCGGATGTTCCGCATTGCCGTGCTCGAAAACATTCAGGAAAAAAGCGCTGTTGTGGATACTGGGACTGAACAGGACCACGTCGGTGTCGGGCGGGGAAGCTGCAATAAAGGCCCGAACCTCGGCCGCGCCTAGATTGGTTTTCAATTTGAATTTGGGCGACAAAAATCCGTAGAACGCATTCTCATCCAGCGTCCGATTCAGGAGAAATGTTCTGATCGGCCAATATTCATACCAGTCGGGCCGCTCGTTGGCCGAGTTATCCAACACATCAAAGCCCGGATCGAGTTCCTGGGGCGATGTGTAGTGGTTGAGGATCTGGTATGTATGCACGGAATGCATGTGCGCAGCATACCGGCTTCACCGGTCTGCCGCGAGATCAGGGCGATGCGACTCGGGCAAGCAGCGACAAGTAATTGTCCTGATAAGCGCGCAGGGAATAGCGTTCCTGCACGTGTGCGCGCCCTTTTGCACCGAAGCTTGCGCGAAGTTGCGGCGAGACGATCAAGCGCTCCAGGCTCCGTTCCCACTCATCGACATCCGTCGCGTAAAAGCCGTTGATTCCGTCCAGCACTGCTTCGGTATTTGCTCCAACCGGCGATGCCACGCACGGAAGCGCGGCGGCCATATACTGCAGCAGCTTGAAGGCGCACTTGCCGCGCGACCAGGCATCGTCAGTCAGGGGCATCACACCGATGTGTGCGCCGGCCAGCGATTGCGCTTCGGTGGCCGAGCTCCAGGCGACGCGCTCTACCGCGACATCGCCCCACTGAGGAAACTCTGAACAAATCACGCGCAGCTTGAGCGTGGCGTGCCGTTTGGTGAGACGCGCCAGCGCAGGTCTAATCATATCCAAGTAAATGAGATTCTCGGGACTGCCGATCCAAGCGATGGTGGGCGGATCGGCGGCTCCCGCCGTGGTGGGTTGGTAGCTCGCCATATCGATCGAGGTAGGCAGCACCACCACCTCCTTGGCCGAGGTGCGCGCGACACCCGCGAGCACGTCATTGCCCGCCGCGACCGCATCGGCCCAGCGGCAGGTGGCGGCAAATTTTTTCTTGCGCCAAGCGGATTCGTCCGGAACATCGCCGAGCCGCCGCGGCTTGCGAACATAGATGGCATCATCGACATCGAATATGAGGCCGCGGCTGTAGGCGGCAAAGAGGCGCGCCTCGATCGAGCTGAGCTTGATCTGATGCAGCACCGCGACATCGGCCCAGCGAAACAGTTCTCGCCGCTCCCAAGTGCGCAGCCCGTAACGCCCGCTTGGAAAGCGCTCGGTACGTACTTGCCAACCGGCGTCGCGCAGCGGGTCCACCAGGGTGCGCATGCGGTGCCTAAATGATGGTTGGTCCAGCCCATATCCCAGCAAGACGATGTTGGACATGGCTTGAAGTCCCTTAAGCGGTTTCGAGCAGGCCAGTCAAGGCACGCAGCGCCACTTCGACGCCGTCGGCCAACCCAAGATCGGTTGCGCGCCGCGCGAGGGCCGCACGCGCAGCTTCATCGCGCAAAAGTTCCTCGGCCACCCGCGCGATGCTGCTCGAATCGAGCTTGGCCTGCTTCGCCACGCGGGCCTCGACGCAGCGCTGTATGCGCTGCGACTGATCCTGTGCGATGGGTACGGCGACGCAGGCGCGCCCGCAGGCAATCGCTTGCAGCAACGTGGAGCCGCCATTGGTGATCACCAGCTTGGCCCCGCCCAGCAGCTCTGCAAGCTCCGATTGCGGCAGCGAATCGAAGGAGAAGAGTTTGCCCGGCGCTCCGGGCGTGCCCGCGCCGCCCGGGCCCACAAATACCGTCGAGATGCCGGTGTTCGCCAGTGTATTCGCAGCCGAGAGGAAGATCGCCGCGGCATCGGCGGCGCGCGGATGCCCGGTCCCGCCGCCCGGGACGAGCAGCACGTAGGCATCGGACTGCAACCCCGCCCGCGCCCTCACCGAATCCTCGTTCGATGCAGCTCGGGACAGAATCACGTCGAGATACCTCACCACGGGTTTCCCCAGCGCCGCGAGCTTGATGCGTTCGAGAAAGTTGAGGCCGCCGGCGATGAACTGCGGGTAAGCAAACCAGTGTTCATCGAGCAGGCGCATCCACCGCCAGCGAAACGCCTTGCGTCGTTGGCGGGAGCGCGAGCTAATGAAGATGATTCGCGCTCCGGCTCGAGCCGCAGCGCGCAGTTGCGCGGTTCGGCCCGCGTTATCGAAAATCACGACGTGAGGCTGGAATTTTTGGATCCATGCACGGACGGCCGCCGTATGGAATGTGGGCGATGAGTCCAACAAGGTCGCTGGAAACGGCGCCGCCGCTGCATAGGGTGCCTGCCGGCTCAATAGAAAGTGGATATCGGCCTTGGGCCATTGCCGCCGCACGCTGTGCGCGATACTCAAGCTACGTGCGTACTCGCCCATACCGAAGGCACCGGAAACTGGAATAAAGAGAATTCGCGGCGCATCAAGCAAAGGCGGTAAACCAGCGGTCCAGCACCAACAAGTACCACGCCCGCCGGAATTCGGTCCCCACAGTTTGCCGCAACACGCCCCGATCCATGAGGCGCCGCACAGCGTCTTGAAGCAGTGCCGGATGCCGCTTTATCCAGCGATGCACCGGCAATCCAAAGCCGGACTTTGGCCGCTCCAGATGATTCGACGGCAACCGCGGCTCCATCAATCGGCGCGCCAATAATTTTCCCCGCCGCCGCCGCTCATCGACCAGCAGATTCGGATCGACGCTCAACATGAATTCGACCAGGCGATGGTCGAGCAGCGGCGGTCGCACCTCGAGCGAATGGGCCATGCTGGTTCTGTCCACTTTGGTCAACAAGCCTTCCGCAAGGTCCGTGTTCAGATCCAGCCACCGCAGTTGCGCAAGCGGCGCCAAGTCCTCGCGCCAAAACTGACGATAGAACCACAGGTAATCGTATTCCGTCTCTTTCCACGATGGCGCGAGCAGAGAATCAATTTGTTGTGCCGTCATACCGCCCAAGGCAGCTGCATAAGCCGGCAACCCTATGTACCCGCGGCGCTGCATCGAGGATGCCCAGCGCGACAGCGGCGGCAAGTAGCGAGCCAGGGATCTATTCAATAGGTTGGAGCGCGCGCCCACTCTGGACCAATATCGAGGGTAGCCGCAAAAGATCTCATCGCCGCCCTCGCCGCTCAACGCAACGGTTACCTCGCGCCGCGCAAACTCTGCAATCAGATAATTTGACCAGGCCGCGCTGTCGCCGAACGGCTCATCGAACAGCGCAGCTATTTTGCCAAGCGCTCCGGCGAAATCCGCCTGGGGTGCGATGATTTCTAGATGCTGAGTGCGGAGATGCTCGGCAGCCCTTCGCGCCGCCTGTGCTTCGGAGCGGCCTCCCGCCTCAAACCCCAACGTATAAGTACGCGGCGCATCCAAGTAGTAAGCGGTCAGCGCCGAGTCGACGCCGCCGCTCAAGAAGACGCCGACCGGCACGTCCGACACGGTGTGCTGCGGAATCACCTCGCGCAACAAGGCATCGAGCTCATGCAGGGTTTCATCCGCGCTGCGCTCGACGATGGCGGTCGAAGGATTCCAATAGCGTTGGATGCTCACGCGGCCCGACTGCCAGGTCAGCGTATGTCCTGCCGGCAATTTATGGATGCCGCGGTAGATGGTCTTCGGTGCAGGAATATAGCCGTGAAATAAAAAGTCCCGCACCGCGCTTTGATCGATGTCGGATGCGCCCAGCAGCACGAGGGCTTTCAGTTCCGATGCGAAAGCGATGCCCTCCGGCATCAGCCGGTAGTACAACGGCTTGATCCCGAGCCGATCGCGCACCAGCAATAGCCGTTGCGATCCAGTGTCCCAGCTAGCGAAAGCGAACATGCCGGCCAGGCGGCTGAGGCCCGCGCTGCCTTCGACTGCCAGAAGCCTCAACAGCACTTCGGTGTCGCCGCTCGAGGCCCAGGGCCCGGGCAGCGCGGCTCTCAGTTTTTCGTGATTGTAAAGCTCACCGTTATAAGTGAGGACGTGCGGACCGAAAAGCATGGGCTGGCGGCCGGCATCGGTGAGGTCCTGAATGGCCAATCGCCGGTGAGACAGCGCGACGCCGGGCTGACTCCACACGCCGTCGGCATCGGGACCGCGATGCGCCAACCGTTGCGCCATGGCTTGCGCAATCTCACTGCTCGCCCGCGGTCCAATGATTCCGGCTATTCCACACATCGGGTGAGTTTAACTCGCGCACGGGCTCCATGTACCGCTGGGAGCCTGTCCGAGTATTTCTCCTAGCCATCAGCCGACGGTTCGTTTAGGGTGCACGTCGGAGCTGAATACATGGCCACACCCGCCGATCAACGACTGCTGGAATTACTGGGAAGATGGCTCGAGAGTCTCGAGTTGCATACCAAGTACTCGTCGCTTGACGATGACAGCTATTGGAAGGTTCAACCGTGGACCGAACATCAACGCCCCACGCGTTGGATTGTAGACCTGGCCAAGCAAAAGACCCTCGCCCTGCGTGCTCAAGTCGAGCAGCGCACCAAGGCCAACGACACACAATTTTCGGATGCGCTCGAGTTGATGGCCTTCCTGGCGAACCTGGTCGGATCCGAGCACATCGAGAGATTCATCCCCGTGGCCGAAGCCAGCAACGAGCGTGATCTGGCCTCGAGGGCTGACAACCCTGTGGAAAATACCTCGACGCAAGCCAGCGCGTCCGTCACGGCGACGCGAGAAATGCCAAAATTCTCGGGCGTCAAGCGTGCAACACAGCCCCCAGGCACGAACCAAGTCGCTCGCAATGAACGCAAGCCCATGCCGCCCAAGCCGGCGCAGAAAGCACCCGGCAAGCAACCGCCGAAAAAACCCGGTCCCACGGAAGAGGCACGTGACCAAGTCATTGCCGATGCGGTCCGCTTGGTACAATGGGGCAGAAAATGGTTCGAGCTCCCCGAACTCATTGCCCGCATGGCGGACCGCCCCGCCTTACCGGAGGTACGGCGCATACTCAAGGAAAATAAATTGGCGATTGACAAGAAAGCGGGCAACGCTTAGAAGCCTGTCCTCGCTCGCTTGCGGGGAGACAATTGCTCCTCTGCCATCATAAAATTTACGGAACCTCTCGGAACCATCACGCTCAAAGGCGCCCATGATTACGACGAAAACTTTATCCAAGCGGTATGGCGACAAGCTGGCGGTCGATGACCTGACGTTCTCGGTGGCGCCAGGGGAAGTCCTCGGCTTCTTGGGAGCCAATGGTGCGGGCAAATCGACCACCATGCGCATGATTGCCGGTTTCATTTCCCCTTCCGCGGGACAGGTGTCGGTCTGCGGGCACGATATCGTCAAGGAGCCTGTCGAGGCGAAAACCTGCATGGGCTACCTGCCGGAGGGCGCGCCGAGCTACGGGGAGATGACGGTCGGAGAATTTTTGGATTTCGTGGCCGATATTCGCGCACTGAAGGGCGAGCGGCGGCGGCAAAGGCGCGCCGTGGTCATCGACCGCTTGGGATTGTCGCCCGTCATCGATCAAGTGGTCGATACGCTCTCGAAGGGATTTCGCCGGCGCGTCGGGCTGGCGCAAGCCTTGATTCACGATCCGCAAGTATTGATTCTCGATGAACCGACAGATGGCCTCGACCCGAACCAAAAGCACGAAGTGCGCCGTCTCATCAATGAATTGAGCAAGGATAAGCTGGTCATCGTCTCCACCCATATCCTGGAGGAGGTGCATGAGGTCTGTACGCGCGCCATCATCATCGCGAATGGCCGCATCGTGGCGGACGAAACGCCGAGCGCCCTCGAGGCTCGCTCGCGCTATCACCATGCGGTGAGCTTGCGATTTGAACAGGCGGAACAGTTGGCGGCAGCGCGCCGTGAAATAGCGCTCTTGCCAGAGGTCGCCGCCATCGAATCGGACGCACGCGAATTGAGGCTCACCGCTATACCTACGCCCGGCGCGAATGTCTTGGCCGCGGTCGGCGCCCTGATCGATAGGAACGACTGGGACGTGCCGGAGCTGCACTTGGAATCGGGCCGTCTCGATGAAGTATTCCGCTCGCTGACCGAGCCTAAAAAGGACCCCAAGGGCATCGACGTATCCGCCGCAGCGGAGCTTGGCGCATGAACAAAGTGCTGGTGGTTTTTCGGCGCGAATTGCGCAGCTATTTCGCAACACCGTTGGCGTATGTGTTTATCGTCATATTCTTGGTACTGGCCGCCGTGTTCACCTTTCAAGTGGGCGGATTTTTAGAGCGCAATCAAGCGGACTTGCAGTCATTCTTCCGCTGGCATCCCTGGCTGTACTTGGTGCTGATTCCGGCCATTTCGATGCGGCTCTGGGCCGAGGAGCGCAATAGCGGCAGCATAGAGTTGCTCATGACGTTTCCCATCACCTTGTGGCAGGCGGTCGTCGGCAAGTTCCTCGCCGCCTGGTGCTTCGCCGGCATCGCTCTGGCGCTGACGTTTCCTGTGTGGATCACCGTGAATTATCTGGGGTCCCCGGATAACGGCGCAATTATTGCCGCGTATGTGGGCAGCTTCCTCATGGCGGGCGGATTTTTGTCCATCGGAATGTGCCTGTCCGCCGCCACACGCAATCAGGTCGTGGCATTCATCACGGCGGCTCTGGTGGGGTTCGTGTTTCTGCTGGCGGGATTTCCGCTGGTGCTTGATTTCGTACGCGGCGTATTGCCGCAGGCAATTGTCGATGCAATCGCGTCGTTGAGTTTTTTCACTCACTTCGATGCGATTTCCAAGGGTGTGATCGATCTGCGCGATCTGGTGTATTTCACCGCCCTCATCGGCTTCTGGTTGGCCGCCACGGCCGTGGTACTCGACATGAAGAAGGCGGAATAGTGAACGGTAATCGATGGCGCAGTGTCGGCATGGGTGTCGGCGGACTGATCTTACTCGCGGTGTTGTTTTTGGCAGTGGTGATGGCCTCGAACGTGGGCCTGCGCGGCGTGCGCGCGGATCTCACGCAAAACAAGCTGTACACCTTGAGCAAGGGCACACAGCAGGTGCTTGGGGACCTCAAGGAACCGGTCAACCTGTATTTTTATTTCTCGCGGGACGTTGCCGCAAAACAATCGCCTCTGATCATGCCGTACGCCGCGCGGGTGCGTGAATTTCTCGAGGAAGTTTCAGCGCGCGCCGGCGGCAAGATCCATTTGCAGGTGATCGACCCTCAACCTTTCTCGGATGATGAGGATCACGCGGCGGAGTTCGGGCTGGAGTCCTTGCATCCCGGAGCGGGCGAGGCGTTGTACTTCGGTCTGGCCGGCACCAATTCGACTGACGGGCGCTCCTCGATCCCAACCTTCATGCCGGACCGCGAAGAGTTCTTGGAATACGATGTGGCCAAACTTATCCAAGATCTGGGCACGCCGAAAAAACCCGTGATCGGGCTTCTGGACTCGATCAGCATCCAGGGGCAATTCAATCCCCAGACTCGGCAGATGGGCGAGCCCTGGCCCATTTACACGCAGATTCAGCAATTGTTCAACGTACGCACGCTGACTTCGGATCTCGATCACATCGACAAGGACATCGATGTGTTGATGCTGGTGCATCCAAAACAGCTGGCGCCGAAGACCTTGTATGCGATCGACCAATTCGTCATGCGCGGCGGCCGAATATTGCTGATGGTGGATCCGAGCGCCGGTGCCGATATCAGCGGGCAAGACCCGTCGAATCCTCTGAGTGCCGCCATGGCCAACCATTCCTCGGACTTGCAGCCGCTGCTGGCGGCGTGGGGCGTTGACTACGATCCCACCAAGGTCATCGGCGACTTGGGGCGCGGCTTGGAAGTGCGCGCCAACGTCTCCTCCGGCCCGGTTCGACACATCGGCATTTTGGGGCTGCGTCATGGCGACGTGGAGCCGAAGGATGTCGTTACCGCATCGCTTGAATCCATCAACCTCGCGACCGTCGGTTCGCTGTCGGCGCGCGCCGGCGCCAAGACTTCCTTCGAACCGCTGTTGTTCAGCTCCACCAGCGCCGAGCCGTTGCCTGCCCAGCGATTCAACGCACTGGCCGATCCTGCCGCGCTGCGCGACGGATTTAAATCGACCGGCGTGCGCTATGTCCTCGCTGCGCGAATCACCGGCCCGGTGGATTCGGCCTACCCCGAGGGTCCGCCCTCAGCCCAGAAGTCGGCCGCCGGCCCGCCGACCTCGCATCTGGCCAGGTCCACCGTGCCTGCCAATATTGTCGTGATCGCCGATACGGATTTCCTGATGGACTATCTGTGGGTACAGACACGTGAATTGCTCGGCCAGCGCATTGCCCAGCCCTTCGCCAACAATGGCGATCTGATTGCCAACATTCTCGACAATCTGAGCGGCAGCAGCGCGCTGATCAGCGTGCGCGGCCGGGCCTCCTTCTCGCGTCCCTTCGAGCGCATCGAGGCGCTCAAGCGCCAAGCCGACGACCGCTTGCGCGCGAAAGCTCTCGAACTCCAAGCGCATTTGCAGCAAACAGAAAGCAAGCTGACCGAGCTGCAAAGCAGGCGCAACGATCAGAGTTCCGTCATGCTATCGCCTGAGCAGGAGACGGAGCTGAAGAGCTTCACGGCTGAAAAAGCCCGCATTCGCAAGGAACTGCGCGAAACCGAGCGCGGCTTGGATGTGGATATCAATCGACTGGGTTCCCGATTGAAGGTCATGAACATCGCAGTGCCGCCGCTGCTGGTCGCCATGGCCGGGGTAATCATCCTGTCCATGCGTCGCCGTCGCCGCACGATTTCGAAGCCCACCGCCACCTCAGGCCCAACATGAGCCGGCAACGATTGATCACATTAGGCATCGCGGCGTTTCTCGCGATAGCCGGAGCCTTGTACTTGAGCACGCAGCGCAACTTGCCGCGCGATCCCCATGGATCGAGCTTGCTGCCCTCGCTGGCCGCAGAGCTCAACACGGTGACCTCCTTGAGCGTGAGTAAGGGCGGTACGAGCCCCACGGTCACGGTTCACAAGCAAGGGGAGCAATGGAGCGTCGCGGAACGCGCGGACTATCCGGCGGATCCCCTCAAGCTGCGCAAATTGTTGCTGGCACTGAGCGATGCCAAGATCCGTGAGGAAAAGACCTCGAATCCTGCCAGCTATTCGATCATCGGTGTCGAGGACCCGCGGAAGCCAGGCGCCTCGGGTGCGCAGATAGAATTGATCGCGCAAGACGGGAAGCATGATTTGATCATAGGTAAATCCGTGGGCAACGGTAACTTCGTCCGGCGCGGGGGTGAAAGCACCAGCTACGTGATTGAACCGGCCATATCTTTGGAAGCTGAGCCGCGTTTCTGGATCGATACCAAGCTGCTTGATGTGCCGGCAGACAAAATTCAAAGCATCGAAAGCAAACCCGCATCGGGGCCTGGATATGTCTTGCACCGAACTCCCGCCGACGCTCCGGCACCGGCACCCGCACCCGCACCCTCCGCCAAGTTCGTGCTGGATGCAGTGCCCGCTGGGCGTCAAGCTGCCGATCAGCAAACATTGGCGCCTTCTGCCACGCTGCTGAGCAATCTGGCGATAGATGATGTATCGCCTGCCGGCGACATCGATTTCAGCAAGCCAGACACAGTGACCATTACAGGATCCGACGGGAGCGTCATCACCTTGACCGGTGTGGTGGTCGGCGGCAAGCACTGGATTCAGGTATCGGCGCCCAAGGATGCCTCATTGAGCGCGAAGACCAGCGGGCGCGCATTTGAGATTGCCAGCTATCGCTACGATAGCCTTTTCAAACCATTGGAACACTTGTTGGTGCCCAAGGAGGCCCGGCCTAGTCCGAAAAAATCCGCGGCCGCGCCGCAGCCGTGATCGGCGGCAGCAGCGCCGGCTTTGGACGGCGGTTGGCTGCGCTGATCTACGATGCTCTGCTTTTGGCAGCGCTGCTCATGGTATTCACCGGCGTGGCGCTTTTCTTCACGCATGGCGCTGCGGTGGTACCGGCCACGGCCGGCACGTGGGTCTACGTTTATCGCGCCGGACTGATTCTGGTGATTGCCGCCTACTATGTGATCAATTGGCTGCGCAGCGGCCAAACTTTGGGCATGCGGGCGTGGCGCCTGCGCACCGAGAGCGATGCCGGCAAGACCTTGACAGTGAAAGCGGCAGCATTGCGCGTGATCTTCGGCGCGCTCGCGTGGGCACCCGCCGCGTTGGGCGTGCTGTGGCTTTACCTGGATCCCGAGCATCTGGCGCTGCACGACCGGCTGTCGCGGACGCGGGTTGTGCGCTTAGCGAGTTCTTGAGATCGCGACCAGCGTCAAGAATCCGATCACGGCCGTCGGTAGCCAGCCCGCGAGCGCGGGGTTGACGTTGAAGAGCTGCCCGCCATTCTCGACCACGCGCTCGATGAGAAAGAACACCACACCGAGCAGTACGCCGATCACGGTGCGGGTCCCGGCCCCAGTCGTACGGAGCGGTCCGAATACGAAGGGCAACGCCAGCAATGTCACCACGACCACGGCAAAGAGCCGCGCGATACGCGACCAGTACCCAATTTGATACAACCTGGAATCCAGGTTGTTGCGGCGCAAATGATCGATGTAGGAAGCGAGGCCATGCAGCGTCAGCATTCCCGGCTCGGTGGCGGCGAGACCTAAGAACTCGGGATTCACGGTCGAGCGCAGCGAGAGTTCGTTGACGGTTTCGCCTTCGATCTTGTCCTTCTCGAATCGAGATGTCGCGACATTGTGTAAACTCCAGCGGCCCGGGTCAGCAACCGAAATCCTGGCGGCCCGCTGAATCGAGCGTAGCCGCGTGGGACCGTCGAGCTCGAACACCGACACCCCGCCGAATGCTCGATCCACCTCGCCGGTTTGCACGCGCAGGATCCGATTGCCGTCCTTGACCCACGCGCTGCTGGTACCCGCGAAACTCACGTCCGCCAATTTGAGCGTGGTTTTTTCGCGCTTCGCGAATTGCGCCATTGAGGGTGCGGCGTATTCGCCGATGCCGAACATGATCACCGCCAAGCTAATACCGGCCAATCCGACCGGCCAGGCGATGCGCCAAACCGAGACGCCCGACGCTCTTGTCACCACCAGTTCGCTGCCCGAGGCCAGGTGGCCAAGACCCATCAATGCGCCGATCAGCGCGCCTATCGGCAGCAGCTCGAATGCCTGCTGCGGCGAATTGAGCAGCGTGAATAAAAAGGCATCGGCCGCGCTGTAGCTGCCCACACCGATATCGCCTTGCTGGCTGATGAATGTCACCAGCGCAGCCAATGCCAGCAACACTGCCATCGCCATTGCCGTATAGAGCAGCACCGTCCGGTAGAGATAGCGGTCGAGAATGTTCACGCCTGTCTCGCTTCCCGCATGACCAGATAGAGACCTAAGACCAACACTGCGGCGTGTACCCACCAGACGCCAATGGCCGGAGGCACATTGCTTTTCTCCACCCAGATCTTGGCGGCGGACAGCAAATTCGAATAGACGAAATAAACAACGATGGCGAAACCGACTCGAGCGTAGCGACCCTGCCTCGGCCGCAACTTGGCAAGAGGCACGGCGACCAAGGTCAGCACCAACGCCATCAACGGTGTCGATGCCCTGGCTTGCAGCTGCGCGATGTCAGCCGGGTCGCTCGACCCCAGCAGCTCCCGAGTCGGCTTTGTATCCGGATCCAGAGGACCGCGAACATCCTCCGGTGTTTGGATGGGAATACCGTGTTCGCGGAATTCGATGACGCGAAAATCGTCCTTACCGGGAACGCCTTCGTAACGGCGTCCATTGAAGAGGGTCACCAAATGCATTCCGCCTGAACTGACCTTCGTGTAGGTTGCCGTTTCCGACAGGGCGAGCTCGATTCTCCCCGCCGACTCGCGCTGCACGAAGACATTGTGCAGCACGCCTTCCTGGTCGACTCGTTCGGCGTAAAACACCGCATCCCCACCGCTAAATGCACGGAATTTGCCGGCATCCAGCTGGCCGAATTGGGCCTCTTTGATCGCTGACTGGCGCAGCAGTTGCACCTGACCATCGGCGCGTGGAACCTGCACAAAGGACAGCCAGGCCAATCCGACCGCGATGACGGCCGCGAAGCAGAACAGAGGCACCAGCAGACGCGAGGGGCCGAAGCCGCAGGCCTGCAGCGCGGCCATTTCGCTGTCGTGGTACATGCGGCCCAGGGTCAAGACCACGGCGAGCAACAAGCCGACCGGCACGATAACCGAGAGATTCATGATTGCGCCGAGGGCAATCAAGTCGAACACCACGCCCCTGCCGTACTGATTGTCGGCGGCCTGGCCGAGAACCCTCGAAAGTTGATTCGATACCAGGATTGCCACCAAGACACCGGTCACGGCGAGCCAAGTCTGCACCACTTCGCGCAACACGTATCGTTGGACGGTCCATTTCATGGTCTCAGCTTAGAGCCTTCTTAATAATCTAGTAAACTATTTGCTTACCCTTAAGCCCACGATTTGGATAAAACGGAGTTAGTAGATATGGAATTCATGGCGACTGTTGATGCGAAGGCGCGCGGCGCGGCGGGCTGCGCGGTGATCGGCCTGTATGAGAATGGCGAGTTAGGGCTTGCGGCCCGGCAAGTCGATAAGCAGCTGGACGGATTGCTGACAAATCTTCACGGAAGCGGCGACTTCGCCGCCAAGCTCGGTGATACGCTCATGTTGCCGTTACCGGCGGGGGCTGCCGCCTCGCGCTTGTTGCTGATTGGCCTGGGGCCGCGCGCCGGCTTCGCCCGCAAGCAGTACCGAAAGGCTTTGCAGTCCGCGGCTCAAGCGCTGAGCAAGACCGGCGCGGGCGATGCGGTTGTGTACCTGGCGATGGAACCGGTACCCGAACTCGACATGCAATATCGCGCGCGAATCGTTGCCGAAGTATTTTCATCGCACGCGTACAAGGTTCCCGATCTGAAGACCTCGCCCAAGCCTAAGGCGCGGCCCTTGGCGACGATCAACGTTGCGACCGCGGACGCTCGCGCCGCCAAGGCGGCCTCGGAAGGTTTGCGCATCGGGGCAGCGATTGGCCAAGGTATGGCCTGGGCGCGCGACCTTGCGAACCTGCCGCCGAATGTCTGTACGCCGACTTATATGGGAACTCGCGCACTGCAACTGGCCAAGGAATTCCCGAGCATCAAAACCAAGATTTTGGATGAAGCCGGCATCAAGGCGCTGAAAATGGGCGCTTTCCTGGCGGTCAGTCAAGGATCTGCCGAACCAGCCCGCCTCATCGTATGCGAGTATCGGGGCGGCAAAAAGAATGCGGCCCCCATTTGCCTGGTTGGCAAGGGCATTACCTTCGATTCCGGCGGCATTTCGCTCAAGGAGCCGCCCGCCATGGATGAGATGAAGTTCGATATGAGCGGCGGCGCCGCCGTTCTGGGCGCGTTGCGGGCAATCGCCGAACTTAAACTGCCCATCAATGTGGTGGCCATCGTCGCAGCCGCCGAGAACATGCCAAGCGGCACGGCGGTCAAACCCGCAGATATCGTCACGACCATGTCAGGACAGACGGTGGAGATTCTCAATACGGACGCCGAAGGCCGATTGGTCCTGTGCGATGCCATCACCTACAGCCGGCGCTACAAGCCTGCGGCCGTGGTTGACGTGGCTACCTTGACCGGTGCCTGTATTGTGGCACTCGGCAACCATGTCAGCGGCCTGATGAGCAACACGCCCGCTTTGGCCCAGGAACTCGAGTCCGCCGGCATGCGCGCGGATGATCGCGCCTGGCGCTTGCCCATCGGCGAGGATTACGTCGAGCAGCTCAAGAGCAACTTCGCCGATATCGCCAATGTGGGCGGACGGGAGGGCGGCGCCTGCACCGCCGCCTCGTTCCTCGGTAAGTTCGCCAAGGATCTGGCCTGGGCACATCTCGATGTGGCCGGCACAGCCTGGCTGAGCGGTGCTCAAAAGGGAAGCACCGGGCGCCCGGTACCTTTGCTGGTCGACTTTCTAATCCATCGCACCAAGGCGTCATGACCGGACGCGTCGACTTCTATGTCCTCAAAAGCGCGGCCACCCAACAACGCCTGGCATTCGCGTGCCGTCTTACTGAAAAGGCCTATCTTCGCGATCTCAAGGTCGTGATCGTCAATGACACGCTGGCCGATGCGCAGGCGCTGGACGAATTGCTTTGGACCTTCAACGAGCGGTCGTTCGTACCCCATAAGGTTTGCTTGGATGAAGGGTCGATGGACTCCTCGACCCCGGTTCACTTGACTGTGGAGCCCAGCGCGATATCTTCCGCAGACCTGCTCGTCAACTTGAGTCCCCGCCTTCCCGCCAACCTGCAGTGCTACCCACGCATCGCCGAAATCATCGATGCCGATGAGGAGCGCCGTCGCTTAGGCCGCGAGCGCTTCAAAGCGTACCGGGACCAGAAGTTTGCTTTGGAGACGCATCAGATTGACGAAGCTGCAGATGTTTGACGCCCTTAAATCTCATGGATAAAGCCTACTCCCCTGCCGATATCGAATCGCGCATCTATGCGGCCTGGGAAGCGCGCGGGTATTTCGCACCCAGCGGCAAAGGGCCTCCCTACTCCATCGTGATCCCCCCGCCGAACGTCACGGGCACGCTGCACATGGGGCACGCTTTCCAAGACACCATCATGGATGCGCTCATTCGCTTTCATCGCATGCGAGGCTTCGACACGCTGTGGCAGCCCGGTACGGATCATGCCGGCATCGCGACACAAATGGTGGTTGAGCGGCAACTGAATGCCGCGGGCGAAAGCCGCGTGGGCTTGGGCCGCGAGGCATTCGAGGCGCGCGTGTGGCAGTGGAAAGAAACCTCAGGCGGTATGATCGCGAAGCAAATGCGCCGCCTGGGCGCATCGGTCGACTGGCAGCGCGAGGTATTCACTTTGGATCCCGCGCTGTCGCGGACGGTCACTGAAGTGTTCGTGCGGCTGTACGAAGAAGGGTTGATCTATCGCGGCAAGCGGCTGGTGAATTGGGACCCGGTGCTCAAGACCGCGCTCTCCGATTTGGAGGTGGTCGCGGAGGAAGAATCGGGTCACCTGTGGCATTTGCGCTATCCCTTGTGTGATGGTCCTGGATATCTCGTGGTTGCCACCACGAGGCCGGAGACCATGCTCGGCGATGCGGCGGTCGCCGTGCATCCCGAGGATGAACGCTACCGGCATTTGATCGGCCGCAAGGTTCGGTTGCCCTTGGCGGACCGGGAATTGCCCATCATCGGCGATGCCTATGTGGACCCGGCATTCGGCAGCGGCTGCGTGAAAATCACGCCGGCCCATGATTTCAATGATTACGAGGTCGGCCAACGCCACAACTTGCCGTTGATCAGCATCATGACGCTCGATGCCACGTTGAATGACAGTGTTCCGCTTGGCTTGAGAGGTCTCGATCGTTTTGTCGCCCGGCAAAAAATCATCGCCGACCTTGATGCGATGGGACTCATCGAGCGGATCGAGCCGCACAAGCTTACCGTTCCGCGAGGCGATCGCAGCAACGCGGTTCTGGAGCCGCTGCTGACCGACCAATGGTTCGTCGACATCAAGCCTTTGGCGGCGCCCGCCATTCGCGCCGTCGAAGAAGGCCAGGTGCGTTTCGTGCCCGACACGTGGTCCGGCGTGTACTACGAATGGATGCATAAAATCAGGGACTGGTGCATCAGCAGGCAACTGTGGTGGGGACACCGAATACCGGCTTGGTACGATCCCGGCGGGCGCTGGTACGTGGCTCGCAGCGAGGCGGAGGCACGCAGCGCGCATGGGCTCGACCCGTCCACGCCGTTGCGTCAGGACGACGATGTATTGGACACGTGGTTCTCCTCCGCGCTATGGCCCTTCTCGACACAGGGCTGGCCGGAAAAAACCCCGGCCTTCCAGACTTACTACCCCACTGCCGTTTTGGTCACCGGATTCGACATCATCTTCTTCTGGGTCGCCAGAATGATCATGATGGGCCTGAAATTTACCGATGATGTGCCCTTTCGTACGGTGTACATCCACGGCTTGATTCGAGATCAAGACGGCCAGAAGATGTCCAAGTCGAAAGGCAACGTCATCGACCCGCTCGATATCGTCGATGGCATTTCGTTGGATGCCCTGCTTGCCAAGCGCACCAGCGGGCTGATGCAACCGCAAATGAAATCGAGCATCGACAAGGCGACTCGCAAGCAATTTCCGGAGGGCATCGCCGCTTACGGCACCGATGCGTTGCGTTTGTGCTTTGCGCGCCTTGCCACCCAGAGCCGTGACCTGCGCTTCGATATGACGAAGGTCGAGGAATACAGAAACTTTTGCAACAAGCTATGGAACGCGGCGCGGTTCGTGTTGATGAACGTCGAGGGCCAGGACCTCAATGCCGACGGGGCCGAATACAGTTTGGCCGATCGCTGGATTCGCGCGCGGCTCGCGGCCATGCTGGCGCGCATTGAAGCCGGTTTTGCCGAATATCGGCTCGACAATGTCGCCAACGCGCTGTACGAGTTTACTTGGCACGAATTCTGCGATTGGTATCTGGAACTCTCCAAGGCGGTGCTGCAGTCCGAGACGGCTGTGCCCGCGGCAAAACGCGGCACGCGCTACACGCTGATTCATACGCTCGAGACCTTGTTGCGCGCCCTGCACCCGCTCGCTCCTTTCATATCGGAGGAGATCTGGCAGCGGGTGCGCGTCAGCGCCGGCGTGGCGGGCGAGACCATCATGCGTGCGCCGTTCCCGACGGCAACAGCCGCCCCGGCCGATGTGCAGGCCGAACCGGAAATGCGCTGGGTGATGGATTTCATTTTAGGAGTGCGCCAGATCCGCGGCGAAATGGATATCGCACCGAGCCGAAAGCTCCCGGTCCTCTTGCACAGCGCGGGCGCAAGGGATCTCGAGTATCTCGGACGCAATCTGCATTATTTGATGCGCCTCGCCGGCATCGAGGCTGCGCGCGTGCTCGCCGCAGGCGAAGCGGCGCCCATTTCCGCGGTCGCCTTGCTGGGACAGTTGGAAATTTTGGTGCCGATGAAGGGCCTGATCGACCCCACCGCGGAACTTGAGCGCCTGGCCAAGCGCTTGCGAAAAGCGGAAATCGATTTCAGCAAGCTCGAGGCCAAGCTAAGCAACAGCCAATTCGCAAAGAACGCGCCGCCCGATATCGTGGCGAAGGACCAGCAGCGGCTTGAGGAGTTGCGCACGGAAATCGGTCAGTTATCAGCCCAAACTGCGCGGGTGACCAAGCTCAAAGACCAATGAACGCCGGGCATGCGCAGATCGAGGCGATTCTTGCCCAACTGAACCGGGTGATCCTAGGCAAGGATGCGCAGATACGGCTGTGTTTGGCATGCCTGTTGGCGCGCGGACATCTGCTGATCGAGGATATTCCGGGCGTCGGCAAAACGACCTTGGCTCATGGCATCGCCAAGACGTTGGGCTTGTCCTTCCAGCGCGTGCAGTTCACCAGCGATCTTCTGCCCGCCGACGTGCTCGGCGTGTCGATCTTCGACCGCGAGACGGGCAAGTTCCGGTTTCAGCGCGGACCGATCTTCGCGCAGCTGGTGCTTGCCGATGAGATCAATCGCGCCTCGCCGAAGGCGCAAAGCGCATTGCTCGAAGCGATGGAAGAGCATCAAGTCACGCTCGACGGCCAGTCGATGGCGCTGCCCGAACCGTTCTTCGTCATCGCCACCCAAAACCCGCAAGATCAGGTCGGCACTTTTCCGCTGCCCGAATCGCAATTGGATCGATTTTTAATGCGCGTCCACCTAGGGTATCCCGCCGCCGCGGCGGAGCGCGAGCTACTGAGCGGCATCGATCGGCGCGAGCTCGTCAAAACGCTGCAAACTATCTTGACGGCGGAGAGCCTGCGCCAGCTGCAGGAGAGCGTGCTGCAGATTCACGTCTCCCCAGCGCTGCTTGATTACGTTCAGGCGCTGGTGGCGCATACGCGGCGCGCTCCGGGCACCAACGCAGGCCTCTCGCCGCGGGCGGCTATAGGACTGCTCCGGGCCGCACGAGCGTGGGCATTGATTTGCGGACGCAGCGCCGTCATTCCGGAACATGTGCAGGCGATATTTCCGGCCGTGGTTGAACATCGCGTTCGCCAGCGCGGCAGCGATGAGGCTGCGGCGTCTCGACTCCTCGAGGCCGTGCCGGTCCCTTAAATCTAAAGGCTCCAAATCCTTGAGCACTTTGCGCCAGGCAGCGATCAAGCTGTTGAAAGCCCGCGTCATCCGCCGCCACGGGCGCGACAGCTTGCCGATCAGCATACATCGGCGCCGGATATACATCCTTCCGACGCGTTTCGGCGTGATGTTGGGGATCATCCTCGCCGCCATGCTGATCGCAGGGCTCAATTACAACAGCAACCTCGCTCTGGCTTTTGCATTCTTGATGGTCAGCATGGCACTGGTCACCATGCATCATTGCAATCGCAACCTGTTGCGCCTCTCCGTGGACGCGACCACGGAAGTCGACGCGCTGGCAGGACGCGAAGCGAAGTTCGAGTTCGAACTGCGCAATGGCTCCAATGTGGATCGACGGGACATCGAAGTGCGCTGCCACTCGGGCGCAAGTATGGGCAGCGTGGCGGCCGGAGAAAGGGAATCGATTGAAGTCACTGTGCCGATAGCGCAGCGCGGTGTAACGCGCGTGAATCAGTTCGAGCTGCGTACGCGGTATCCCTTCGGATGGTTCTATTCCTGGACCTATGTGCAGGGGTCGATCACCATTTACGCAGCGCCCGCTCCGGCCGGCAACCGAACTCTGCCCTCGGCCGCCGCCAGCGGCAACGGCGCCTACGCCGAGGTCCGCGGCGATGAGGATTTCTCCGGCTTGCGCGCTTACGAGCCTGGGATTGCCCTGAAACACATGGCGTGGAAAGTGCTGGCACGGGGCGGCGAGGCGGCGGTGCGCAGTTATTCGGGTTTGGCCTCGAAACCGGAGTGGTTGGATTTTGGCGCGCTCGAAGGATTGGATGTGGAGGCCCGCCTTTCTCAGCTCTGCCTGTGGGTGCTGGAAAGCGATGCGGCGCAAAGACCCTACGGTCTGCGCATGCCCGGCAAGGAAATCGCTCCCTCCGGGGGAGCCGCTCACCGGTTCGCATGCTTGAGGGCACTGGCTACCTTCGGGCTGACCGGCTCCCCATGACGCAGCGGATATCCTACGAACAACTGCTCGGGATCGCGGGGTGTCTGGCCCTGGCGCTGCTCGCACATGTCACCACCCTGCCCTTCTGGGTACTGGCGATCGTCATTGCCTGCGGAGTGATTCGCCTCGGCCTCGCGCGCAATGGGCGCGGTCCACCGCCGCAAATCGTGTTGTTCACGGTCGCAGCGCTCGCGGTGCCGCTATTATTCGTGCGCTTCCATACTTTCAACGGCCTTGTTGCCGGTACCGCGTTGCTGAGCGTTGCCGCGGGCCTCAAGTTACTGGAGACGAAATCTCAGCGTGATATCTACATCATCGTCCTGATCATCTACTTCGTGAGCATTTCCGCACTCTTGGATGGAGAGTCGTTCTGGCTGCTGGCTTATCTGATCGGAGTTTGCTGGCTCACGACGGCTACGCTGCTGCGGGTGACCAGCAGCGGTCCCGCCCTCGGTTGGCAACGCAATCTGCGCTACGGGGGACGCATATTGGCGCAAGGTTTGCCCCTGGCCTTGGTGTTCTGGCTGCTGTTCCCGCGATTCGCGGCGCCGCTCTGGCAGGTGCCCAACGACTCGCAAACTGCGGCCTCCGGCTTGAGCGATTCGATGAGCCCGGGAGACATTACGCAGCTGGCACTGTCGGATGAGATTGCCTTCCGCGTGCGTTTCGCGGAAGGGGCGCCGCCCGCCAAGGAGCGCTATTGGCGCGGACCGGTGTTGGATTCTTTCGACGGACACACGTGGGCGCGTTCCACCAGGGGATTGGCCGGGAGCGCCCCGCTGCGGCCGCAGGGACCGGCATACCGATACACCGTCATGATGGAGCCGCATCGGCATCGATGGATTTTCATGCTCGATTGGCCCGCCAGCTGGAATCTGCCGCACGCGGAGCTTTCCGCGGACTACACCTTGATGCAGCCCGATATCCTGTCGCGTCCCATCGATGTGATCGGCACTTCGTATACGCAAGTTCAATCCGCCGAACCGTTGAGTCAAAACATGCGCAGGCGCGATACGAATTTGCCGCCGGATCGCAATCCGCGCACCGCGAGTCTCGCGAAGGCATTGCGCAGCGCCCATGCGGATGACATGGAGTACGTCGCCGCGGTGCTGGACATGTTCACGCAGCAGCCGTTTTTCTACACGCTCACGCCGCCCAAGCTGTCCGACAATTCGGTGGATGAATTCCTGTTCGATACCAAACGAGGATTTTGCGGCCACTATGCGTCGGCCTTCGCCGCGCTCATGCGCGCCGCGGGCATCCCGGCGCGTGTGGTGACGGGCTATCAGGGCGGGACCCCCAACCCTTATGGCGATTATTGGATAGTGAGGCAAAGCGACGCGCACGCATGGAACGAAGTATGGATCGCGCCCCAAGGCTGGGTGCGCATCGATCCGACTGCCGCGATCTCACCGCAGCGCGTTGAACGCGGCCTGGGAGAGGCTGCCGCCGCGGACGGGTTCCAAGGGAGCCGCTGGCAGAGAAGAAGTCCGTGGTTCGCCGGCGCTCGCTTGCGCGCGGACGTGCTGCGCGAGATGTGGCGCGAACGCATTTTGGATTTCAATCAGGATTCCCAGCACAAGCTGCTCGAAATGCTCAAGATACCGGAGCCCGACGGCCAAAAACTTGTGATGCTCCTCGCCCTCGCCATGCTGCTGGTGCTGGGTTGGCTCACCTGGCAGGTGCGCCGCGAACTTAAGCCCCCGGGCCGCGATGTCACGGCGCGCACCTATGCGCGGCTTTGCGCAAAACTCGCCGCCGCGGGATTGCCGCGCATCCCGCATGAGGGAGCCGAGGCCTATGCCATGCGCGTGGCGCAGAGACGTCCGGATCTTGGTGACCGCGTCATCGCGCTGTGCCGCCACTACTCCTCGTTGCGCTATGCGCCGCCCTCGGCCGGCATCACGGTGGGCCAGTTTCAGGCCGCGGTACGGGTCTTTCACCCGCAATTGAAGCGCAAGTAGCGTCACGCGGCCAGATTTTCCCGCGTCTTGAGGAATTTTATTTCCGGCCAGCGCTCTTCGGTCAACCCTAAATTCACGCGCGTGGGCGCGAGATACACCAATTCGCCGGCGTGATCGATGGCGAGATTGTCGTAGGCTTTGGTGCGAAATTCGGCCAGCCGCTTCTCATCCTTGAGGCTGACCCAGCGCGCCACGGCGACATTGATGGGCTCGAACACGCACTGAACGCTGTATTCGTCTTGCAGACGAAATGCTACGACCTCGAACTGCAGCTGGCCGATGGCACCGAGAATCAAATCGTTGTTGCGCAACGGCTTGAACAGCTGAGTCGCGCCCTCCTCGCACAATTGCGACAAACCCTTCTGCAACGCCTTCATGCGCAGCGGATCCTTGAGCACAGCCCGGCGGAATAATTCGGGCGCGAAGTTCGGAACGCCGGTAAAGGTGAGATTCTCCCCCTCGCTGAAGGTATCGCCGATATTGATCGTACCGTGGTTGTGCAGGCCGATGATGTCGCCCGCATAGGCCTCTTCGGCTTGGCTGCGATCGGCCGCGAGGAAGGTCAGCGCATCCGCGATACGAATGTCCTTGTCCAGCCTGACGTGGTGCAGGCGCATGCCGCGCGCATAACGCCCGGAACATAGCCGCATGAAGGCGATGCGGTCGCGATGACCCGGATCCATATTGGCTTGGATCTTGAATACAAAACCGGTGAGTTTGGGTTCCTCCGCGTTGACGGCACGCTGCAGCGTCGGTCGCGGCAGCGGCGGCGGGGAGTGCGCGACGAAGGACGCCAGCAGCTCTCGGACCCCGAAATTGTTGACTGCCGACCCGAAGAAAACCGGAGTCTGTTTCGCGGCGAGGTAGCGCTGCAGGTCAAATTGCGGGCTGGCGCCGCGTACCAGCTCGACTTCCTCGAGAAACTTATCGTACCGCTCGCCTAAGAATTCGCGCGCCTCATGGCTCGCGATGCCGACGATGGTCTCATGCGTGCCGACGCGTCCTTTCTCTACCGGCACGTACACATAGATGGTGTCTTCGATCAAGTGATAGACGCCGAGCAAATCGCGGCCCATGCCGATCGGCCAGGTAATCGGGGCGCATTGGATTTTTAAGACGCTTTCAATTTCATCCAGCAGCTCGATGGGAGCCCGGCCGTCCCGATCCAACTTGTTCACGAATGTCATGATGGGCGTATCGCGCAGCCGGCATACATCCATGAGCTTGATGGTCCGCTCTTCGACCCCCTTGGCGCAGTCGATAACCATCAATGCGGAGTCAACGGCCGTTAGCGTGCGGTAGGTGTCCTCGGAGAAGTCTTCGTGGCCGGGCGTGTCCAGCAAATTCACGATGCAGTCATCGAAGGGGAACTGCATCACCGAGGAGGTCACGGATATGCCGCGCTGCTGCTCCAACCGCATCCAGTCCGAGGTTGCGTGGCGGGTGGCTTTGCGGCCCTTGACCGTGCCCGCCATCTGAATCGCGCCGCCAAACAGCAGCAACTTTTCAGTGAGCGTGGTCTTGCCCGCGTCCGGATGGGAGATGATGGCAAAAGTTCTCCTTCTGCTTATTTCGTCGGCCAGTGAGCCACTCGGCATGATTTTTTGAAAATCCTTTGAGGCAACAGTTCGCGAAGGCGACGCATTGTAGTGGAAACGGAGCTATGTTTATTTACATTAACAAACTAATGTAAATAATTGATTTGTAATACTTTATTTTCTGCGAAGAATGCGCTGTCGACGCGCGCCTCGAAGCGGTGGCTATTTCGCGTTCGGCGATAACACGCGGCGGAGCACCGCGGCGTCTTCACGGCCCACCGTGGCTTGGTAGTATCCTCGCCGGATACCCACTTGCTCGAAGCCCAAGGAATGATACAGCCGCGCCGCGGCCACGTTCGAAGGTCTGACTTCCAAAAACGCTTCGCTCATGCCCGCGGCCCGCGCGCGCTCGAGCAGGTACAACAATACTTTGCGCGCAAAGCCGCGCGAGCGGTACTCGTCCCGAATGCACACGTTCAAGATGTGCGCCTCCCCCGCCCCCACCGACATGATGCCGTAGCCTGCCAACTCACCGGCCACATCGATCACCCGACAGACGTAGCCGACCCGCAGGCAGTCGCGGAAAATACCTTCGCTCCAGGGAAACTGGTACGCGGACTTTTCAATGGCTGAGATGACCGGCAGGTCAAGCTCGTGCATGGCCCGAATATCGACCTGGCCATACTCGACTTCTAGCTTGACGCTAGACACGGGCGCATACCTCGCGCGCGAATTTCAGATCTTCCCACGTCTTGCGCTTATCCCCCGGCGTGCGTAACAAGTATCCGGGATGGTACGTCACGATCAACGGCACGTGCGCCGCGCCGAATCGATGCACTTGCTGGCGCAGACTGCCCAGTGTCTTGTCGGTGCGAAGCAGGTTTTGCGCCGCGATTCGCCCCACCGCCAGCATGATCTTGGGTTTCAAAAGTGCAATCTGCTGCTCGAGATAAGGTAAACACTCGGCGGCTTCGCTTGGGTTGGGGTCACGATTACCGGGAGGGCGGCATTTCAGCACATTGGCAATGTATACCTGTTCGCGCGCCAATCCCACTGCACGCAGCATCGAATTCAATAGTTGCCCGGCCCGCCCGACGAAAGGCTCGCCCTGACGGTCCTCGTCTGCCCCGGGCGCCTCGCCGACGATGAGCCAGTCGGCCTGTAAATTGCCGACGCCGAATACCGTCTGAGTCCGCGTTGCGCTCAAGCCGCAGCGCGTGCACGCGGCGACGCGCGCGCGCAGTTCCGGCCAAGCGACGCCGCTTTCGCGCATCACGGATGAGTCCCCCGGCGCCGCCGCCGCCGGCGCCGCGCTGCGCAGACTCCAGGACATCAGCCCTAAGGCGGCAAGGTATTCCCGGCGCAGTTCGCCATTCATGATTGCATCGCCGGCGGGCGGGGGCGGCGGCGTAGTTTCCGATATACCCAAACGGAGGGTGCTGAAAGAGCATACAAGCCGAATATCACCAACAAGCTGGTGGGCAAATGCAAAAAGATGAATATGAAGGCCAGGGGTACCAGCACGATGTAGGTGAAGCGTACCTTGGCACCTGCATTTACGTACTTAAAGCTGTTGAAAGCGAAGCGGCTGATCATCAACGCTCCCGCCGTGGCGGTAACACAAAATGCCAGAATCAGTCCCGCCAATCCAATATTGGTTTGGTCGCTCGCGAGCCATACCAGGGCCGCGACGATGGCCGCCGCCGCAGGGCTCGGCAGGCCTTCGAAGTAATGTTTATCTTGGGTTGCGGCGCGTGAGTTGAAGCGCGCCAGCCGCAAGGCGGCGGCCGCAGCGTAAAAGAAGCACACCAACCATCCGACCCGGCGCCACAGGGGCCCGTATTCGGCAATGCGCGCCACACCCCATTGGTAAGTGACGATCGCGGGTGCAACGCCGAACGACACCATGTCAGAGAGGCTGTCGTACTCCTTGCCGAACGCGCTCGCGGTTTGCGTCCATCGAGCGACGCGGCCGTCCAACCCGTCGAATATCATGGCGACGAACACGGCGATCCCGGCGTATTCGAATCTCAAGTCGATGGCAGCCACAATGGCGTAGAACCCTGCAAACAGTGCGCCGGTCGTCAACAGATTGGGGAGCCAATACACTCCTCGCGGTCTTGCAGGTGACTCCTCAATGTCGCTCATTTGGCCGCCATAATAACAGGGGGGCTCATGTAAGATATGCGGCTATGCGCTTATCTCAATACCCGATTTCTACCCTCAAAGAGGTACCTGGCGACGCGGAGGTCGTAAGCCATCAACTCATGCTGCGCGCGGGCCTGATTCGTCGCCTGGCAGCCGGCTTGTACGTTTGGTTGCCCATGGGGCTTCGCACCTTGAGAAAGGTTGAACAAATCGTACGCGAGGAAATGAATCGCGCCGGCGCCTTGGAACTGTGCATGCCGACCGTCCAACCTGCCGAGCTGTGGGTCGAGTCGGGCCGCTGGAGCAAGTACGGGCCGGAGTTGCTGCGCTTCAAGGATCGGCACGATCGCGACTTCGTCTATGGACCGACCCACGAGGAAGTCATCACGGACATAGCACGGCGCGAGCTACGCAGCTACAAACAGTTGCCGGTGAATTTCTATCAAATCCAAAGCAAATTCCGCGACGAAATTCGCCCGCGCTTCGGTGTGATGCGCGCGCGGGAATTTCTGATGAAAGATGCATATTCTTTTCATACAGACGCCGCGAGCCTGGCAGAGGGTTATCGGCTGATGTTCGAGGCCTACACACGCATATTCACCAGAATGGGACTCAAATTCCGCGCCGTTCAAGCTGACGGCGGCAGCATCGGCGGCGACACTTCGCAGGAGTTTCACGTTTTGGCCGACTCGGGCGAGGATGCGATCGCGGTTTCCGATGCCGACGACTACGCCGCCAATCTGGAAACCGCCACCACCGCCGCACCGGCCACGCCCCGGGACCCGCCCGGAGAACCGCTGGCCAAAGTTGCCACGCCCAATGCGCGCACCATCGCTCAAGTCAGCGCGCAGCTGCGTGTGACCGCCGCCCAATGCGTCAAGACCTTGCTGGTCGACGGCAGTGCCGGAGATGTCGTGGCGTTGGTCATCCGCGGCGATCATGACCTCAATGCCGTGAAATCCCAGAAGCTGGAAGGTATTGCCAGTCCTTTGAGAATGGCCGCGGCCGAACGGATACGGGCGGCCACGGGAGCAGAACCCGGTTTCCTCGGACCCCTTGGCTTCAAAGGCAAAATCTATGTCGATCGCGCCGCAGCCCATCTGGCCGATTTCGTCTGCGGTGCGAACGAGAAGGACATGCACTATCGCGGCGTCAATTGGGGGCGCGATCTTCCGGAGCCGAGCGTCGTTGACCTACGCAACGTCCAACCGGGTGATCCCAGCCCGACCGGCCGCGGAACGCTCAAAATCGCCCGCGGTATCGAAGTGGGCCACATTTTTCAGCTTGGGCAGCTTTACAGCGCCGCCATGAATGCCACCGTCCTCGATGAAGAGGGCAAGGCACTGACCATGTTCATGGGCTGCTACGGCATTGGCGTAACTCGCATTGTGGCCGCTGCGATCGAACAGAGTCACGACGCCAACGGAATTGTGTGGCCGGAGGCGATTGCCCCGTTCCAGGTGGTGTTGGTGCCCATCAATTACCAGAAATCGGCGCAGGTTCAGGAGACCGCAGATGCGCTCTACCGCGATTTCAACGCCGCGGGCATCGATGTTTTACTCGATGACCGCGACGCGCGGCCGGGCGTGAAATTCGCGGATTCGGAGCTGTTGGGGATTCCGCACCGCATAGTGATCGGAGAACGCAGCCTCAAGGCCGGAAATCTCGAATATCGTCACCGGCGCGAGACGGAATCGAGGGAAATTCCGGCCGCAGATCCGGTAGGCTATATTCGACATAAGTTAAATGGGTAAGGTGTCTCCATGCGGTACGCCATGGCGGTGCTGGTTGCACTGATCGTCTCGTTATCTGCGCCTCTGTGCGCCCGTGCGGACCAACAGCGCGATCCTGAACTCAAAGAGTTGCTGCAGAAAATCATCGGCAGCTCCGACTGCTTCACCGATAAGTACGAATCGGAGGTTTGGTACAAGTCGATGGAGCCGAGGCTGGTCCATTTCGTACCCACCCATGAAGCGCGCGTCGAGATCCTGAACCACGTGTACTGCGAGGCTAAGCGGGATCCGAATTTGCAGATACCGCCTGACTTGGTGCTGGCCTTGATGGAAGTAGAAAGCCGCTTTGACCGCTGGGCCGTTTCACCCGCGGGCGCGGTGGGCCTCATGCAGGTCATGCCATTTTGGCCGCGAGAATTGGGGGTGCAGAATCAGCTGGTGAAAGTAGCGCCCAATATCCGCATGGGCTGCGAAATCCTTCGTTATTACTTGCGTATGGAACATCGCAATTGGTCGCTGGCGTTGGCGCGGTATAACGGCAGCGTCGGCCACAATCAGTATCCCGCCCTGGTCATGCAGCGCTGGCAGCGTGCCTGGCGGTTCTAGAAAACCTCGAATTCCGTAGGTATTCCTGAGCGCTGCGCTTCGGACGCATCCTCTTCGCGGACCGACTCGACCTGCGCTGCGGCCGGTCCTCGATGAAGCCACTGACGCAGCGCCTCGACTGCGGCACGGCTGCCTCGGGCCACAACTTCCACGGATCCATCGGACAGATTGCGCGCGAGTCCGCTCACCTTCAGGCGCTTGGCCTCGATCCGCGCGCTGTGACGAAAATACACACCTTGCACCTTTCCAGTCACTAGAAAGCGCCGCGTGATCTCGTCCATGGACGCTTTTCCGCTAGTGAGGAACCGCGGGCGGCGCTTCTGCGTGCTGGGCGTTGGCAAGCGCAGCAGCCGCGTGACGCTTCGCTTGCAGCGCAGCCAAGCGCGCTCGGCCATACTCTCGGGCTTGCAAGTGCGCTTCGGCCCTCGCGATGGCAGCTTGCGCCGCGTCGTATTCGGGAGAACCGCCGCGGCTGGCGCCCGCCGATGCCGCGGCGACAATGGCTTGCCGAGCATCGCTCATCTCCTGCACGGGCGGCGCCGTAGCACAGCCAAGGAGACATGCGACACCCACCAAGACAAGAATGAATCGCGGCATAAGGTTCGCGGACACTAGCAACAGCGGCCAAAGCCGTCAAACAAGCCGCCGTTATACAATGTCCGCTTAGCGTTACTTTATGCGTTGCGCCGGCGCAGCAAGCGCTTGGCGTTTCGCCCCATTCCGCGGAAGAGCATCGATGAATGAAGTCCTGGTTTTGTATTATTCTCGCCAAGGCAGCACCGCGGCGCTGGCGCGGCAAATCTGCCGCGGTATCGAAGCCGTTCGCGGCATGCAAGCGCGGTTGCGCACCGTCGCCCCGGTGACGGCCACCACTGAAAGGCTGGATCCGCCGGTGCCGGATGAAGGTCCGCCCTACGCCACGCATCAGGATCTCATCGAATGCTGCGCTCTGGTGCTCGGCAGTCCCACGCGCTTTGGAAATATGGCGGCGCCGGTCAAATTCTTTTTGGACGGCACGAGCGCGCTGTGGCTGAGCGGCGCCCTGGCGGGTAAGCCGGCAGCTGTCTTCACCTCGACCCAGACGCTGCACGGCGGTCAGGAGTCGACGCTGCTGTCCATGATGGTGCCCTTGCTCCATCACGGTATGTACTTGGTCGGGCTGCCCTTTACCGAGGCCGGCCTCGCCGATACGCGCAGCGGCGGCACGCCGTACGGCGCAAGCCATGTCGCCTCGCTCAGCCCACACGGTGAGCTCTCCGAGCACGAGAGCGCCTTGGCACGGGCGCTGGGTACGCGCGTCGCCGCCCTCGCGGAGCGGCTCGTCGACGTCACGTGAGCATGCAGTCGATCTCCCGCGCCTTGACCGTTTGGCTGTGGGTAGCGCTCGTCTTCAGCCTGCTTGCTTGGATGCTCGTCGGCTATCCCTGGCCCATATGCGCGCTTGCCGTCTTGCCGCTGCTCGCGCCGCTGCGGGGCTTGCTACGGGGCGCCCGCTATACCTATGCGTGGGCCACGCTTTTTGCGATTCCCTACTTCGCTTTCGCGATGACCGAATTGCTCGTGAATCCTCAAGCGCGCTGGGCGGCGGCGATCACCCTGTTGCTGGTGTTCGCCTGGTTCTGCACTATGATTTTGTTTTTGCGTGCTTCTCGAGTTCATCGCGAATGAAAGGGATTGTGAGTCGGCGCTGTTCGACCATCGAGGCCTCATCGAGCGCGTCCAAGATTTGAAATAACGAGGGCAAATCGCGCGGCATGCGCTTCAAGAGATACTCGGAGGTTTCATAGGGAAGTTGCAATCCGCGCTGTGCAGCACGCAGGCGCAATGCCTCGATGCGGCCTTCGTCGTCCAGTTCGCGCAGCTGATACACCACGCAGGCAGCGGCCCTGGAGCGCCAGTCATCGAGGGACCACGGCGCCTGACGCGGGGGCACGGATGCGGCAAATATCAATCGAGTGCGCAAGTCGGCGGCCTCGTTGAACAGCCTGAATAGCGCTTCTTCCCATACCGGGTCGCCGGCGATGCTGTCCGCATCATCGATGCACAGCACCCGGCTGCCTTCGAACCCTAAGAGCGCTTCCGGCGGCAAGGCAAGCGCCCTATCCAAGGGAAAATAGGCTGCGGTGTCGCCGGCCGTGTCGCCGGCCGTGTCGCCGGCAGCGGCACAAACCGCCTGCAGCAAATGAGTCTTGCCCGAGCCGTGCGCGCCCCATAGCCACATCGGCGCAGGTGTTGCCGAGCGCAATGCTGCCAAGACTTCAGTGTTCTGGCCCGGCGCGAAACTCTCGAACACGGCGTCTGCCCGAGGCCGCACACCTAAGGACAGCTGTTTCATGCGGCGGCTGCCCGTTTTCCATAAACGAGCACGTAATCGAGACCGCTGACGATGACCGTAGCGAACACCAAGGCTCCGAGCCAAATTGCCACCCCTTCGGGAGGCTCTGCGAATTTTGCGCGGCTGAGCACGGTCAAAATATACGCTGCCTGGCAGAGCGTGTTGATTTTGCTGATGATGGAGGGATGCGCCTTCACCGGCCCGATGAAGATACGGTACGCGATGGCTCCGGCGACGATGATGACATCGCGCCCCACCGCGGCCGCCATTAGCCACGGCGGCACCAGCTTCATGAAAGCCAAGGCGACGAAAACCGTGGCAAGCAGCAGTTTGTCGGCGACGGGGTCCAGTATCCCGCCCAGCTCGCTCTGCCAGCCGAATCGCCGGGCCAAGTATCCATCGACACCGTCCGATGCGGCCGCGATAAAGAACAGCATTACCGCGAGTGACAGCTGCTGACGGACAAGCGCCATCGCAATGGGCACGACCAGCAGGATTCGGATCACACTGATGATGTTCGGGATGTGACGCACGAACGATGCGCTTGAGCTAGCGATGCAATTGGAAGCGCTGAATTCCAGTTTCGCCGGCGGCAACCGGCTGCAAACGCCCATTCAACGACAGCGCACGCTGCAGCGAATCAGATCCGCCGCGGGTCGCCAAGCGGAATCGCACTGTGTCGGCCGCCATCGATTCCACGCTGACATGCGAAATGAAGCTGAGCGACTCCAAATAACTTTGAACACTGGCGTAGTCGCGAAGATCGTTGATCCCGGTGACCTCGATATCCACGGGCACGAGGCTCCCGCTGGCGGCGAACAATCCGGCATACAAGTCCGCCGCACGATTGACGCCTTCCAGGGTTCCGGAGTACTCGCTGCTGCGATCCTGGAACAAATGAGTCCAGCGGACACTGGCATTCGCACCGGCGCCACTCGCTCGCCCCACCAAGATCGCATCGCTGCCCATGCGCCGCGCCACGTCCGCGAAGCTGGAAGGACCGCCGCTGTTAAGCGCAGCGAAGTCAATATGGTACTTTTGCAGTTCCGCAGCGCTCGGCCAGACGAGCGGCAGTCCGCGGGCATAGGCCGCCGCATCGATTGCCGCCTTTAACTCGGAATTCTCATCGGTGGTCACGACGTTTCCGGCCGCCGAGCCGCCCACCCCGCCGCCTTGCACTGCCAGCAGCACCAAGGTTGTGGGCCGCTCGTGGCCCCACAAAGGCTGACCATTCTGGGTCAGCCAGCGCTCGATGGCGGAACCGTCGAAGGCCACCCATAATTGGCTATCCGGCGCGGTTCGAAACTGCTGCACATAGCGCCGTGCATTGGAAACCAGGGGACTCAGAGCTGCGTCATCGCCGGCCGTGCGACGGCCGGTGACGCGTACCAGTACCGTCTTCATCGCGTTCTGAAAGGCCGCTGTCTGCGCCGCTTCGGATCGGTCGGTGACAGGCGTGGTCGCCTGATACATTTCCGCCCGCGTGAGCGCAAAAGCCGCTTCGCCGAAGCAAAGCCCGGCAAGGCACGCGCACAATAAGGCAGCGGGCCGCAAATATCGCTTCGAAAAGCGCCATAAGTACTGTGCCATGGTGTTGTAAAATACCACAGCTGAACGGCCAACCGCCTTGGCCTCGAGTACTTAGAGGATCTTAGATGACCGAGCGAGCGCCCGTTACCTATCGTGACGCCGGAGTCGATATTGACGCCGGCGACGAACTCGTCGAGCGAATCAAGCCGCGGGTCAAACGCTCGATGCGCCCCGAGGTGCTGGCCGGGATTGGGGGTTTCGGCGCGCTGGTGGAGGTGCCCCTCGATCGCTATCGCAAACCCGTGCTGGTATCGGGGACCGATGGGGTCGGCACGAAACTACGCTTGGCGATCGATACGAGGCGTCACGACGGCATCGGGATCGACTTGGTGGCCATGAGCGTCAATGATGTGATCGTCCAGGGCGCGGAGCCGCTGTTTTTTTTGGATTATTTTGCCAGCGGCAAGCTCGACGTCGATGTGGGCGAGCGAGTCATCGCCGGCATTGTAGAGGGATGTGTGCAGGCCGGTTGCGCCCTGGTGGGCGGAGAAACGGCTGAGATGCCAGGGATGTATCACGGCGCCGACTACGATCTGGCGGGCTTCTGCGTCGGTATCGTGGAAAAGGACGCGATCATCGATGGTTCCAAAACCCGCGCCGGCGACGTGGTCTTAGGACTGCCCTCCTCCGGACCCCACTCCAACGGTTTTTCGCTCATTCGTAAGATTGTGCAGCTTTCCGATACGGACCTGAACGCCGACCTCGAGGGGATGAGCCTGATTGATCGCTTGATGGCGCCGACGCGCATCTACGTCAAACCTCTGCTCAAATTGATACGCGAGGTGTCGGTGCATGGGTTGTCGCACATCACCGGCGGCGGGCTCGTCGACAATATTCCGCGCGTACTGCCCGACGGATTGGAAGTGGCGCTGGAGCGCCGCAGCTGGCGCCGTGAAGCGGTGTTCGATTGGCTGCAACGGCAAGGGAAAGTCGCGGATGCTGAAATGTACCGCGTTTTCAATTGTGGCATCGGCATGACGATCCAGGTGTCGGCAAGTGATGCGCAGCGCGCCATCGACGTGCTGCGTGATGCCGGCCAAGAAGCTCTCGTGATCGGCGAAGTCCGCGAAGGTAAGCGCGGCGTCCTGATCGCTTGAACAGGCCTTCGCGACAGCCGATCGTCATCCTCATTTCCGGACGCGGCAGCAACATGCGCGCGCTCATCGAGCACAGCCTAGCGCCGGGGGCTTCGTACTCGGTGCGTTCCGTGATAGCCGATCGAGCCGACGCCGAAGGGCTCCGCGCGGCTCGTGATCTAGGTGTTGCGGCGCGCGCCCTGCCGCGAGTCAAGGGCATGGAACGAGCCGAATACGACCACGCGCTGGCCGCCGCCATCGACGAGGATTCGCCTGCGCTGATCGCTCTCGCGGGTTTCATGCACATCCTATCCGCACCCTTTGTGCAGCGCTATGCGGGAAGGATGTTGAACATTCATCCTTCGTTGTTGCCTAAGTATGCGGGGCTGCACACGCACCGGCGCGTGCTCGATGCACGCGAGCTTGAACATGGCGTCACGGTGCATTTTGTTACCGAGCAGCTCGACGGCGGACCCCGCGTGATTCAGGCTCGCGTTCCGGTGCTGGCCGATGACACCGAGGCGACGTTGAGCCTAAGAGTGCTGTCGCGCGAGCATGTTATATATCCGCTGGCGGTCGATTGGTTCTGCCAGGGACGATTGCGCTACGAGGCCGGAAACGCTGTGTTGGACGGCCGAGCGCTGGACGAACCGGTTCAGGTGGACGATATCGAGGTCAAGGAAGCTCTATGAAGGTAGCGATGGCTGCGATCATGTTAGGGTTGGCAGCGCGAGTTTCCGCGGCGCCCGTGAGCGAAGAGCCCGGCGTTGCGCCCTTTGCCGCGCACTATCAAGCCGACTGGAAAGGCATCAGCATAGGGACGAGCGACTTGCAACTTGCGCAGGACGCTGAACCCGGCCACTACCTGTACACATGGACCATTACGGCACGCGGGATTTTTCGCATCGCCCACCACGACGATTTGGTGCAAAGGAGCTGGCTGAGCATCGTTGGCGATCACGTGCGCCCTGAGAAATACGTCGGCACGGAAGGCTCATCGACGGTCGAGTTTGAATTCGACTGGCAAAACAAGCGCGCCACGGGCGTCTCGGAAGGCAAACCCGTCGACTTGCGGCTCAAAGAAGGAACCCAGGATGTCATGTCCATTCAAGTCGAGGTGATGCTTGACTTGAAGAACGGTAATTTGCCGCACACGTTTCAAATCATCGACAAGGATGAATTGAAGGAATTCATCTACACCCGGGAGGGCAACGCCAGAATCCGGACCGCAATCGGGCAACTCGATACCATCGTCGTGACAAGCCAGCGTACCGGCAACAACCGCATTCTTCGCATGTGGTTTGCACCGTCTCTGGGATACGCACCGGTGCAAGCGGAACGCAGCCGCGACGGTAAAGTCGAGATCGCAATGCGCCTCCGAAGCCTCGATCGCTCGCCGATCGCCTCGCCTCCGACGCCTTAAGTCTTGGGCAGCGTGACCCCGCGCTGGCCCTGGTACTTGCCGCCGCGATCCTTGTACGAGGTCTCGCAAATCTCATCCGACTCGAAGAACAGCATTTGAGCCACGCCCTCGTTGGCATAAATTTTCGCAGGTAGGGGCGTGGTGTTGGAGAATTCCAGCGTCACATGCCCTTCCCATTCCGGTTCCAAAGGCGTTACGTTGACTATAATTCCGCAACGTGCGTACGTTGAATTATGCACAATGAGATCATTGGCCACGAAGTTGTGGAGGGTCGGCACGGAAATATCGAATACTTCCTCTTCCCCCGCGGGCTCAATGCTCTCGACCACGTCCCACATCGGCCCGTCGATGAGAGGGCTGACATACAAATCCCCCGTTGCCAGCGCCACTTTGGCTGCCGCGTAGAACGGCACCGACTGGTCAGGTTGCGTGCGAATATTGAGCGAACTCAACGTCACGCCACCCACGCGAGCCGCCATGCCGATCATGGGCCAAGCCTCAGACGGCAGCGTGTCAAAGTTGCTCCGACGCCGAGGCCGCGCTCGAATCATCGGCAGCACTTCGACGTCAAGTCTCTGTTGCTTCAAGGAGCCCGGAGTGAAGCCGATCCTCTCGGCAAAGCGCCGGATCTGATCTTTGTCCGTAATTTGGATTTTGCAGGCACGCGTTCCAATGGCCGTTATTTTCTCGCGAATCAGCGAGAACACGCCGAATCGAAGCAACAGATGGTGCACATCCTCGATCAGTCTCCGGGATTTCGAGTAGTACTCGAGAAACACCCCGGCTTCCGAGCTGTACACGCTGCCGTCGCCGCTAAATAGCGATTGAAGAAACAATCGAACCGAGTTTTCAGGCGCGGTGAATATGCACTGCGGAACAAACTTCTCGGCCGCTCCGACATTCAATTCGCATTTTTGCAGCCAGGAGTGCGTCCGATTGCGTTCTGCCACGCACGCTTTCAGCAAACGAACCAATGCGGGATCGGCCGTGGTATAGGTCGGACTGTGCCTAGGAGTGTCGCACTGCCCTTCGGAGATCATCAATCCCAGCAAACTCGCCTCCCAATCGGGAATGGGAGTCTTGCCAAAGACCGGAATGTCGCGGGCGGCCGCGATCCGATCGCCCGGACGCAAATCGCTGAGCGGAATCCATCCGTTCAACTTGAGAAAGGGGTGATTCGCAGTCGCGCGAATGCGCAAACCGGCTCGAGTACGAAGTTCAAAGACCGCTTTTTTGCCTTGTGGAACAAACGCTGAAACTTTAGCGGCTTTGAGCCGCCAGGAATCGAGCGCCAGCGTCGATTTACCCCAACGCATTTCCGTGATCGGCACGTACGCTC
>JAXDQK010000051.1:0-52606 GCA_034667905.1 Gammaproteobacteria bacterium
CACCCGTGCCGATCGGAGGGGTTAAGCGTCAGGTAAAACTCACACGACGGGCTCCCGCTCCGGCAGTCCCGTTCATTGCACGGCAACTAGGCGCTCAAATGGCCGGCGCGCTCGGTTTTTGTAGGAGCCGGGACGCTGTGGGCTTAGCCTTGAATGGCCATTCTACTTAATCGGGCGCTGCTACCGGCGCGCTCCTAACCGGGCCGCCACCTCCCAAGATGATGATCGAGGCGCCGACAAGCATCACGACGCCGTAACCCGCATAGACGCGGCCCGAGGCAGCGGAGTGCAGCGTTAAAAGCCAAACAAAGCCGATCAAGCTTGCCGCCGCCGGGATTAGCAGCCAGATCGAAGCGTCTTTGCGAAGCCTTAAGATAGGGCAGATAGCAGCCCACAATCTCTGCCACTGCGGTCGCAGCGAACAGCGCAATCGTTTGCAGAAGCTGCATGCGGTTTGTTCCTGCCGTCAGGTAATCGGTAGCGTGAAGGAAAATAGAGCGCCGCCGCCTGGACGCCGAGCCGCGGAAATCTGTCCACCGTGGGCATTGACGATCGCGCGGCAAATGGAGAGTCCGAGTCCCGCACCCCCGGCATTGCTTTCATCGCGCCCGCGATGGAACTTCGCGAAGAGCTGCTCAGGATCGCCGGGAGGAAGCCCAGGGCCATTGTCCTCGACGTCAATTCTTACCCACGCATCATCAAGGACCGCCCTTATCGTCACTTGCGTACCGAGTCGCGTGTGCTTGACGACATTTTCCAGAAGATTCGTCAGCACTTGCAAGATCAACGACCCATCAACGTGGACCTGGGGCAGATCTGGCGGTAGGTCGGTCGTCACGGTGTGGCCTGCCAAGCGGGTGCCCAAGCGATCAAGCGTGGAATTAACCAGCTCGTCGAGCGGAAACCACTCGAGGCGCAACGCCACGTGCCCGCTCTCCAGGCGCATCAGATCGAGGACATTCGAAATGGTTTCCGACATTTGTTTCGCTTTATTCTCAATCTGCATGGTCAGCGCGCGGCGGGCCTCCACGTCGAAAACCATCGAGGGGTCGTTCAGTGCACTGCTTGCGCCGGTGATTACGGATAGGGGCGTGCGCAGGTCGTGCGAAATGGAAGCCAGCAGCGTATTGCGCAGGCTCTCTGTTTCAGCGGCGACGCGTGCTGACTCCGCTTCCTCTTGAAGGCCTGCGCGCTCGAGTGCCAATGCAATTTGGCCGGCGAAAGTCTCGAGCAGATGGCGCTGCTCGGGTAACAACAGACGCCTCTTTTGCGTTGGCTCCACGGCCAAGACACCCAGCGTTTTGTGCGTGCCCTTCAGCGGCAAATATTGCGCAGCGGCTGCCGGTAACGTATCAGTGCCCAGGCCCGCCGGCGCGCTGTGCTCGAATACCCACTGTGCTATCGAGCGATCGGCGGTTAACAGCGAGCCCTTCTCCGGCGCACTTTGCGGACGTTGCAAGCGGCCGCGGGAATCCGGAACCAGAACAATCGCGCGGCTAGCAAATGTTTCCGCAATATGCTTGATGGCAACCCGCGCCAAATCCTCGAGGCTGCGGGTGGCCGCGAGCTCGCGGCTCATGGCATACAGGGAGGAGGCGCGCCGTTCGCGCGCGCCGGCGACGCGGGTCTGCGCTCGGACACTGGCCACCAGATTGGCAATGATGAGAGTTACCGCCAGCATGACGATGAAAGTAACCACGTATTCTAAATCGGTCACCGCAAAGGAGTAGCGCGGCTGTACGAAGAAAAAATCGAAAGCCATGATATTGGCAACGGCGACCAGGGTTGCCGGACCACGCCCCAAGCGTAATGCCGCAATGGTGGCGCCGAGCAGGTACACCATAACGATATTGGCCAAGGAAAAGTATGGATACATGACGGCCGCGACAGCCGTACTGGCGGCGGAAACGCCCAGCGCCATCCAGTATCGCGACCGATGCTGCTCGCGCGAGCCGGTTGCGAAGTGCATCTGTGTTTTGAGCTTGGAAGGCTCGCGGCGTGCGATGACCGAAACGTCGAATCCGCCGCCGCCACGGACTAACTTTGTGGCTGTGGAGGGCCGAAGGAACGAGGTGAGGCCAAAGCGTCTGGGCTCCCCTACAACAATACGGGCAACATTCCGAAGCCGCGCATATTCTTTGAGGGCCGCGGACGCAGACGGGCCATCGAGCGTGACTGCTTCAGCGCCCTGCGACTCGGCCAACCGTAGGATGTCGACACGCCGGTTGCGCGACGCTTCCCCCAACTTCAGCATTGCCGGCGTCTCGACGGAAACTACGATCCATTCGGCATCCAGTGCATCCGCGAAACGCTTGCCCACGCGGATGAGTTGCTCGGCCTGGTCGTCCAGCGCCACCGCAATCAGAAATCGGTCGCGGGCGAGCCAGGGCTTTGATGATCGCTCCCCATCCTTGTATGCACGGGCCGCCGCATCCACGCGATCCGCCGTGCGCCGCAACGCGAGTTCGCGCAATGCAAGCAAATTGGGCTCGCGGAAATACCGCTTGGTTGCGGCCGAGATGCGCTCGGCCGCATACACCTTGCCCGTTCTAATTCTGGCTAGCAGATCGGTGGGCGACAAGTCGATCAGTTCGACTTCGTCAGCCTGATCGAAGATGCGGTCCGGTATGGTTTCGCGCTGGCGCACCCCAGTGATGCCCGCTACCACATCGTTCAAACTCTCGATGTGCTGCACATTGACCGTGGTCCAAACATTGATGCCCGCGGCCAGCAATTCTTCGATGTCTTGCCACCGCTTGGCGTGCCTGGGCCTAGGTTGACCGTCGGCGACGTTGGAGTGGGCCAACTCATCGACGAGCAATATCGCGGGGTGGCGCTTGAGCGCAGCATCAAGGTCAAATTCCCGCCGGATAATTTTTCGGTACTCAACCTCGAGAAACGGCAGCGCTTCAAGTCCGACGAGCATGCGCTCTGTTTCTAAGCGCCCATGGGGTTCAACATAGCCGACAACTATATCGGTGCCGGCGGCACGGAGGGCGCGCGCCGACTCGAGCATGGTGTAGGTCTTGCCTACGCCGGCCGCGGCTCCGAAGAATATCTTGAGACGCCCGCGCTTTTCGGATGCTTCCTTGCGCCGGAGCGCTGATAGCAATTCATCCGCGTCGAGACGACCTTCTTCAGTCATTAATGCATCTGATCGAGCGCCAGATTAAGCTCAAGAACGTTTATCGCGGGTTCGCCGATGAGGCCGAGAAACGGCCCTCGCGTGTGTTGAGCGACCAAAGATTCGACTTTCTCCAGCGGCAGCTTTCGGATTCGCGCCACACGCATTGCCTGGTATTCCGCAGCAGCCGGACTGATGTCCGGATCCAAGCCGCTCGCCGAGGCAGTCACAAGATCGACGGGAATGGGCCGATTGTTCGAAGGATCCGCTCCTTGCAGGAGTTTGGCATTGGCCGCGACTTTATCAATCAACGCGGGATTTAGAGGCCCCAGGTTGGACCCGCCGGACGACAGACCGTTATAGGGCTGCGGCGATGTGGCCGAGGGCCGGCTCCAAAAATATTTCGGATCGGAAAAGTTTTGGCCGATGAGCTTGGACCCTGCCAGTGTGCCGCCAGAGTAAATGAGGCTTCCTGCAGCTTGCTTCGGGAAAACGGCCGTTGCCGCGAGAGTAATGACCAACGGATAAATCACGCCAAGCAGCACCGTCATGACGATCAGGAGGCCGATTGTAGGGCGAATGTAGCGGGCCATGAACATTTTCTTTCTCCTTAAGCCAACCCAGCCGCTGATAGACCCATGTCGATCAGCTTAATGCCGGGAAAAGGCACCACGATCCCGCCGAGACCGTATATCAACAGATTGCGGCGTAATAACAACCCCGCGCCGAGCGGCCGGTACTTGACCCCTTTTATCGCCAGGGGGATCAACAAGACAATGATGAGCGCATTGAAAATGACGGCGGACAAGATCGCGGAATTCGGCGTCGTCAGATGCATCACGTTGAGGGCCGCCAATTGCGGATAGGTAGACGCAAATGCAGCAGGGATGATTGCAAAATACTTGGCAACATCATTCGCAATGCTAAAGGTTGTCAACGAGCCGCGGGTCATAAGCATCTGCTTCCCGGTTTCGACAATTTCAATGAGTTTCGTCGGATTGGAGTCAAGATCCACCATATTGCCCGCTTCCTTGGCGGCTTGCGTGCCGGTGTTCATTGCCACGGCGACGTCCGCTTGCGCCAAGGCCGGCGCATCGTTCGTGCCGTCGCCGGTCATCGCAACCAACCTGCCCTCCGCTTGGTGCTTGCGAATCAAGGCGAGTTTCGCCTCCGGCGTCGCTTCGGCCAAGTAGTCATCAACCCCCGCTTCGGCGGCAATAGCCGCCGCGGTGAGCTGATTATCGCCGGTAATCATCGTGGTCCGGATGCCCATATTGCGAAGATCGGCAAAGCGTTCTTTGATGCCGCCTTTCACGATGTCTTTGAGCTCAACCACTCCCAAGACACGTCCGCCGTCGCACACCACCAGGGGCGTGCTTCCCTTTTTGGCGACACGCTCTACGATATCCGCCACGGCCTGGGGGAACGGCCGGCCGAGTCCGATGACATACTTCTTGATTGCATCGGCGGCTCCCTTGCGAAGCTGCCGCTCGCCGAGATTGACACCGCTCATACGCGTCTGCGCCGAAAATGGCACGAAGGTCGCGTTGAGCGCCTTGATGTCCCGCTCTCGTAGGTTGAAGTTTTGCTTCGCCAGGACGACGATGCTGCGCCCTTCGGGTGTCTCATCGGCAAGCGAGGCAAGTTGCGCGGCATCCGCCAGTTCCTCATCGGTCACCTGCGGCGCCGCTATGAATGCGGAGGCTTGTCGATTGCCCAGCGTGATGGTCCCGGTCTTATCGAGCAAGAGGATATCGACGTCACCGGCCGCCTCGACGGCGCGTCCGGATGTCGCAATCACGTTGGCTTGCATCATCCGGCTCATGCCGGCGACACCGATCGCCGAAAGCAGCCCGCCGATCGTAGTGGGTATGAGGCAAACCAACAGCGCCACCAAGGCGGTGATGGTAATGGGTGCACCGATCTTTGCGGTCTCAACGCTATATAACGAGAATGGCAACAAGGTCACGATGACGACGAGAAATACCAGGGTTAGTGCAACCAACAGAATGGTCAACGCAATTTCGTTAGGAGTCTTTTGACGCTTGGCACCCTCGACCATCGAAATCATTCGATCAAGGAAGGTCTCGCCGGGATTTACCGACACGCGCACGATAATCGAATCCGACAACACGCGCGTGCCTCCCGTGACGGAGGAGAAATCACCGCCGGATTCTCGGATCACGGGAGCCGATTCGCCCGTGATTGCACTTTCATCGACCGAGGCTGCACCCTCGATTACCTCGCCGTCGACCGGGATGACATCTCCCGCCTCGACCAGGACCACATCGCCCTTGCGCAAATCTTCGGCGGCAAGGCTCGTTGTGGTTCGATTGGCGAGGCTTAAGTCATTTATTTTCTTGGCGAGCACCAGTTGGCGCATATCTCGCAGCGCGGAGGCTTGCGCGCGGCTGCGGCCTTCTGCCAGGGCCTCCGCGAAATTGGCAAAAAGCACGGTGAATGCCAGCCACAGCGTGATGGCAAAAATGAAGGACGTGGGGGCTTCGCCGTGGCCCGCGAAGGATTGCGCGAGCAAAAGCGCCGTCGCGATGGTTCCTACATAAACGACGAACATGACCGGGTTGCGGAGTTGGGTTCGCGGATCGAGCTTCTTGAAAGTCTCTAACAGCGCCGGTCCGAGCAACTTTCGATCCAACAGCGCGAGTGGTTTACGGGACATGATGCCTCAATGACTTTGAGCCAGGATGAAATGCTCAACCACCGGGCCCAAGGCCAGTGCCGGCACGTAGTTAAGGACGCCGATCAGAAGAATCGTGCCAATGAGCAGTGAAATGAACAACGCGCCATGCGTCGGCATGGTGCCTTCGGTCACGGGTATGCGCTTCTTTGCGGCGAGGGAGCCGGCAATGGCCAACGCCGCCACGATGGGCCAGAAGCGCCCAAGCCACATCGCCACACCGAGCGCCGTGTTGTAAAACATTGTGTTGGCTGAGAGTCCCGCGAAGGCGCTCCCATTGTTATTGCCGGCGGAAGTGAAGGCATACAAAATCTCGCTGAAACCGTGCGCCCCGGGGTTGGCCACACCCGCCGTGCCGCCCAGTGTCATGACGCCGACGGCCGTTCCCAGCAGCACGACCAACGGCGTGGTCAGTATGAAAATGGAGGCGAGCTTCATTTCTCGCGCCTCGATTTTTTTGCCCAAGTATTCGGGTGTGCGGCCAATCATCAGTCCGGCAATGAACACCCCAAGAATGGCAAAAATCAAAATCGTGTAAATACCCGTTCCCACGCCGCCCGGCGTCAACTCTCCCAACTGCATGAGAAATAGGGGGACGAAGCCTCCCATGGGCGTCATGGAATCATGCATATTATTCACGGCCCCGGTCGAAGTTCCGGTCGTCGCTGCCGTGAAAAGCGCGGAGGCAGCAATACCAAAGCGGGTTTCCTTGCCCTCCATGTTTCCCCCGGCCTGTAAGTCCGATGGGGTGGCATCGATTCCCTGTGCGGCAATCAGCGGATTGCCGCCCTGCTCGCTGACGAACGCCGTCATCCCCAAGGCGCCGAACAATACCAGCATGGCGATCATCAGCGCCCAGCCCTGGCGGGTATCGCCAACCATTTTGCCGAATGTGTACGTCAGTGCAAAAGGAACGAGAAAAATGGCCGCAATTTCGAGGAAGTTGGACAGCGCGGTGGGGTTTTCGAATCCATGTGACGAATTCGCGTTATAAAAGCCGCCGCCGTTGGTGCCGAGTTCCTTGATCGCCTCCTGCGAGGCAACTGGTCCCATCGGCAGTGTTTGGGTTTGCGTGGTGGCAGGCTCGGTAAGGGGATTTCCTTTTTCATCCTTGAGCGGATTACCGTCGGCATCGAGCTTCGGATTGTCAAAGTTGAGCTTCTCCATGGTGGTTGCATCTTTGTACCCATCGACGTTCTGTATGACTCCCTGGCTGACCAGCGCCAAGGCCAACACGACGGAGAGCGGCAATAACACGTAGAGCGAGGAACGCGTGACATCGACCCAGAAGTTGCCGATGGTTTTCGAGGAGCGCCGCGTGAAGCCGCGAATGAGCGCAACGGCGACCGCTATTCCCGTTGCGGCGGAGAGGAAATTTTGTACTGCAAGTCCGGCGGCTTGAACCAAGTAGCCCATGGTGGACTCGCCCGAGTAACCCTGCCAATTGGTGTTGGTGACGAAGGAAACGGCGGTATTGAACGAGGAGTCTGCGCTGACGGCTGCAAAATGCTGCGGGTTCAACGGCAACCAGAGCTGCAGTCGCTGCAGTCCATAGACCACCAAGGCACCGCCTAAATTGAACACAAGGAGCGCGATGGCATAACGCGACCAGCTCATTTCTTCGCTGGGCTTCACGCCGCTGATTCGATATATCCAGCGCTCGAATCGAGCGCCCAGAAGCGACGCGAAATTGTTGCGGCCCTCCATGATATCCGCGATATACGCTCCAAGAGGTTTGGCGCAAACAATGACCAAACCCAAAACGAAAGCCGCGAGCAATACAAATTTAACCAGGGGGCTCATCTTAGAATCGCTCCGCTTTGATCAGCGCATAGATCAAATAACCGAACAGCAAGAGCGCGAGTACGCCCGCGACGATGTACGCAATGTTCACGTACCGTCACCGAGCCGGTCGATGGCCACGATAAGACCAAGCGTGACCAAGAAGAGCGCGAACAATAAGGCCAGAAAGATTGCATCCATGATCGATAACCGCCTTGATAACAATTTCAGTGTCGCCCTGGAATGCCCCTGCTCGAGTTCAACCAAAGCTCCCTCGTGGCGGCCCCGAGAAAACTTAATGGCCCGCCGCGCGAGAGATGGCTCGCCGCCAAACACACGAGTTAGAATTTCACAAGAACACCCGCGGCCCAGATGAGTTGGCGAGTCCGAAGATCGGGCTGCCATATGCCGCCTTGGTTGGAGCAGGCAGAAGCCGCTGCGGTCGGATCGGCCGTTCCGGCGGTCGCGCCGGAATTACAGGTGAAGCTCGCAGGCGAACCATTGTTTCCACCTGGCGGTGTGACGCCGCCCTGACCCGCGAAATACGGGATGCTCGAATGACGGAATCCGAGCTCTGACCACCAAGTGATCCATTGCTTGGGCATGTATTGAAGATTGATGGTGCTGTCCCACTGGAATGCGGGTTGGCCTGGATTTTCGGTGAAATACGGCGTACCCGTCGCGGCCGTCGCGCCGTTGATGGGAGGCAGCAGGGTCAGATAGCGGCCCGGGTTGTTCATCGCACCGCCTCCGACCGTAACGGCAAACAGATCGTTGTCGAACCAAATACGGTTGTAGAACATCGCGCCCAAGAAGGAGCTGCCGTTCGCGCCTCCCGTGCAGTGCAATCCGCCGCCTGACTGGCAGCCCGCGTCCGCGGTAAAGGAAAATGCCGCCTTCGTGAAGAACCCACCCGGATTATTGAAGTACTTGTATTCAATACTGTCATCGGTGTGGTAGCGGGTGGTGTGGGGCAGACCCAAATTGTCATTGCCCACGCCGTAGTTGTTGAAGACCAGTTTCAAATTCTCGTTGGGCTGCCAAAGGATCTGGCCGCCGAACCCCAGATGGCCGTTGAACCGGGCGTAGGATTGCCAGCCGTTGATGATCCACGGCTCGATCTTCAACTTGTTGGTGGGGAACCACTGTATGCGTATTCCATTGAAGAACCAGGGCGTGTTTGAGGATACGAATGAAGGCTGGTAAGTCCAGTTATCAAAATTGTAATAGCTAAACAGCCCGATGTAGGACACGAAGATACCCGCATCGATGTTGAGTCCGTGATTGACATCGAAGTGATAGCCCGCGTTGGCTTCCGACACATAGCGGTAGGCATTGCCTAGGTCCCACTGACCAACGGCGCTGCTGGCGTCGTTGCGAGGCGTGGTGGTCGCAAACAATCCGTCCATGAGGAGAATGCGCGCGCGCACATTATCGTAATGGAAGTCGCCGCCTATGCTGATTTGCTCTACTTGAAACTCGCCTGAACGGAACTCCTCGGTCGAACCGACGATCGTATGGTCCTTCGGCCCATTGAAGTCCTGCATGTAGTGGGCATCCAAGCGGATATCCGGGGTGAAGAACGCGGTGTCAAAAACCGGGGCTTTGTTGCGCGGACTGCCGTTCAGCCAAGTGAAATCGCCGAACGCAAATGGAGTTTCGTTGTCGACCCCCTCGGTGGCCGGAGGGGACATCAAAGCCTTAGGCACGAATTGCGTGAGCTTTTCGCGAAACGTAAGTTCATGCGGAGGCGCCGAGGCGGTTGGTGCTGCCGAGGCGGTTGGTGCTGCCGGGGCGGACGGTGCAACGGCCGCCACCGGGGGCTGCGTCGCTAGGCCGGGCGCATTCATGACGAGATCGAAGCGTGAGGCTTTGCTTGCAACGACTTCGACCGTTCGCGCCGGAGCTGCCGGCGCTCCCTCGACTTCCGCAGTCACAGACCAGGTGCCGGGCGCCAAGTCAGCAAATGAATAGACACCGTCACTGCCGGAGATGGTGGCGCGGATGGATCCGCCGCCGGCTTTGACGGCGGTAATCGTCGCGTGCGAAATCGGTTGTTTAGCCGAATTCGTTACCAGGCCAACGATCGTGCCTGGGGCCGCCTGGGCGGCGGTTTCCGCAGCGCGAGCTTGCTGTGCTAAGCAGCAGATGAAACCAAGAAAGGCCGTGATCCAAACCTGCTTTTGAGTCTTCATTTGTCATCCCTTCACACGCCGTGCTTTAAACATGCAAAGCCTAGCGGCCCAGATAGTTCCCGGGAATACCGATTGTTGTTAAGAAATCCGCCGAAATGCGAATGAAGACTCAAAAGCTAGGCGGGGGTGGCAACCGCTACTACTTGGCTGCCTCTGCTTCGTGGCTTGGATCTACTACCAGGCGATAGCCGAGACCCAGCTCTGTGAGAATGTGCTTCGGCCGGCCGGGGTCCGCTTCCAGTTTGCGGCGCAAATTTCCGATATAGACTCGCAGTGAGCGCGAATCATCGCGATTCGGCCCCCACACTTCTTTCAGCAGCGAGGCGTGAGTTACGATGCGATCCGCGTGTCTTGCCAGAGTTTCCAAGATGCGGTGTTCGAGCGGGGTTAATCGAACTTCAGTTCCATCTTGCCGACTCGCGACCCGTGCGGCAAGATCGATGGATACATCTCCGAGTTGCAGCACCGCCTTGGGGAGGTCGCCACGAACGTGGCGGCGCGTTACAGCACGTACACGCGCCAACAATTCCGGCGAGCTAAAGGGCTTCACGACATAGTCATCCGCCCCACTTTCGAACGCCATGAGGCGCTGCGCCTCGGCCGTGCGCGCAGATAGAACGATGATGGGCATCGGTGACCAAGTGCGAATGCCGCTGATCACATCGATGCCGTCCCGGTCGGGCAGCCCCAAGTCGACCAGAACAATGTCGGGCTTATGAAGCCGCGCATCATGCAAGCCCGTTGCGGCGGTCGCAGCGATGACAACGCGGAATCCGTGAGCCTCGAACAGCATACGCAGTACGCTTTGGATCGCTTCGTCGTCCTCCACGATCAGTATCAAGTGCATCGCGTCAGTCATCGGCTGGTTCCGCGTCCATCATGTCCCATTTTATGGGTGGGGGACGGCGATGCACAATGCACAGCAGACGGCGCGGCACTCGATCGTAAAAAAGGCCCCGGCGGATCCTTCGACAGGAACCGCCAGGGCAGGCAACCCGGCATGGGGATGCACACCGGGTGTATGTGCACCAGTCTCGCCAGCGCGATGCGTGCCGTCGGTGCGTTCGCGCACATAACTGCCTCAAATGAATCTTTTTTTTGTGCAGCAAGAGGGCTCGTAAATCTTAACGCCTTCACGTATATCGGCGCGGCGCCCCCAGCCCTAGACTTTCAACCGGTTGAAAGGCCCGTAGCTGGGCCAATGCGGCTGCGCTTCGGCATATGAAATCAGTTTTCCAAATCATTTATGCGAGCCGGATCGCAGTGCCGCTGGAAGAGCAGCAATGGATGGAAATGCTGCGTCAATGGCGAACTGCCAATGAAAAGCGCGACATCAACAGCGTATTGTTGTCCGTGGACGGCTGCTTCCTGCAGCATTTAGAGGGAGACCGAACCATGGTGGAAGCTGTTTACAAATTGATTGCGCAAGACAAACGCCATTTCGAGACAACACAGTTGAGCGCCCAAGCCGTGGCGCACGCTACTTTCGACGGGTTGAGCTTATGCCATACGAGGCTATCATCGGATAAGCGAATGCTTGCGGATGTCGCAAGCATCGATGTGCAGACGGCCACGGGATTGTTATCCGCGTCGCTCGGACAGTGGCGCAGCATGCGGTCCCGGGCTATATTCGCGTCGAGCCATGTTTTTATCGATGAGCCTTCCGGCAGGCCAAGGCCTACGGTTCGTCGGAAGACTATAGAACCTTCGGGGATTTCCGAGTGCAGAGACTTGCCATTGGCAAATACGTAGACGATGGCAGCAGCTCTAAGCGAATCCTATGGTGTGGCATCGCCCTGTGCGCGGCGGCATTGTCGGTTCTTGGCTGGCGGCGGGCATCGAGCGAGGATCTGCCCAGGCAGTTGAACTTACACGGCGGCAAGGCGATCTACGATGCCGCCTGCGCGGCGTGCCATGGCACGAAGGGTGAGGGCACGCCGAAAACATCGGCCGGGTTCGATCCGCCGGACAGCTTTCCCCATTTCAACAAATGCGACGAGACCACCCCCGAGTTCACGCGGGACTACAAGGCAGCGATTCGAGATGGCGGCCCAGCTCGCGGTTTCTCAACCATCATGCCCTCCTTCAGCGGCGTATTGACTTCAGCGCAGATGGACGAAGTCATCGCGTACTTGCGCAGTCTTTGCAAGGAAAAGGGTTGGCCCATGGGCGAGTTGAACGTGCCGCGGGCGCTGCTGACCGAGAAAGCGTTCCCGGAGAGCGAAACCATTCTCACCACCACGGTCAACACAAAGGGGCCGCCGGCCATTACCAACGAGCTGGTCTACGAACGCGTGCTCGGCAAGCTCGATCAATTGGAATTGGCCGTTCCTTTCGGCTGGGTGCATAAGGGCGGCGGCGGGTATTCGGGCGGTCTCGGCGACATTGCCATTGGCGATAAGCACATCCTGTACTCGCATTTGAATGCCACTCCGGACATGCCTGCTTACGACGGCACGGGCTCGATATTGAGCATTCAAGGCGAAGTTGTTCTGGCGACAGGCGACCAGAAGCGAGGTTTGGGTGCCGGCGAGCCGAGTCTGGGCGTCTTTGCCATGTACGATCAATTATTCGGGCACCAGGCCTTCATGCAAATCCAATCGGGGATCAATGTTCCTCGTCATACGGAATATGGACCAAGTTCGGTGTACGTTCGAACTGCCTTCGGCAAGTCGCTTGCCGGCGATGGGAATCTGGGGCGGTTGTGGTCACCCATGGTGGAATTCATAGCCAATCGCAACCTGACCTCGGGAACCAAAACGGACTGGGACGTCGTCCCGGAATTTCAAGTGACCATCAATCGCCGGCAGCATATCCGCGCGGCCATGGGATACCTCATGCCCATCAATGATACGGCGGGCCGTCCCAAGCAGGTCATCGCCTACTTTTTATGGGATTGGTTCGACGGCGGTCTGTTCGAGGGATGGTAGTGAATTCATGAAGCCTATCACTCATGCCTTCATGCTGGCCGGCGCGTTCGCGTGGATGGGAAACTCCGCCGGTGGCGCCGCGCCGAAAGCGCCATTCGGTGGGGCCGAGTTTCAGACATCCGACCGGTGCGTCGCCTGTCACAACGGCATGCTCGACTCCAAGGGAAATGACTACTCGATCGGCTTGGATTGGGAGACGAGCCTGATGGCGAATTCATCCCGCGATCCATACTGGCAAGCGAGCGTACGACGTGAAACGATGGACCATGGTACTGCGGCCGCTGCGGCCATCGAGGATGAGTGTTCAACCTGCCACATGCCGATTCCGCACTACAAGCTCAAGCAGACCGGCCAGTTGACCTCAGTGCTCGCCAATCTACCGTCAACGCCGCATGGCGATAAGGAACATGCGGACGGCGTCTCTTGCTCGGTATGCCACCAAATCACGCCGGAGAAGTTGGGAACTGCCGAAAGCTTCAACGGCAATTTCGTCGTCAATGGCGCGGCAGCCAATGGCGTGCGCACGGAATACGGGCCGTACGACATCGATGCGGGCCTGCAACAGGTGATGCGCAGCTCCACCGCAGGATTTGAACCGCAGCATGGTGCTCAGATTCAGACGCCCGAGTTGTGTGCCAGCTGCCATACGCTGATCACCGAAGCACGCGATGCTCAAGGAAACGTAGTTGGCGCTTTTCCCGAACAAATGATCTACCAAGAGTGGCAGCACAGTGAATTTCGTACGCAGCGCACCTGTCAGTCCTGCCACATGCCGTCAGTTGAAGAAGTTATTGCGGTCACTCGTATCTTGGGGAGTCCCCGGGCGGACGCAAAACGCCATCAGTTCGTCGGCGCGAACTTCGTCATGCAGAAAATTCTCGCGCGATACCACGATGAGCTGAACGTTTCTGCCGAACCGCAGGCACTCTATGGCGCCGCCGAGCGCACGATGCGCTATTTACAGAATGAGGCTGCCGCACTGTCGCTCGCTCCGCCCGCGATCCGTGACGGGCGCTTGGAAGAAGCCGTCACAGTGGAGAATTTGGGCGGCCACAAATTACCCACCGCGTATCCGTCACGGCGCGTCTGGCTTCATCTCGTGGTGCGCGATAAAGATCGCCGCACTGTGTTTGAATCCGGCGCATTGAATGCCGACGGTTCAATTGTGGGCAATGACAACGACGCCGACCCCAGCAAGTATGAGATGCATTATCGGGAAATCCGCAGGCCGGATCAGGTGCAAATCTACGAATCCATCCTAGGCGACGTCAAGGGCCAGGTCACCACGGGGCTATTGTTCGCGGCCTCGTATTTGAAGGACAATCGGATACTCCCGCGAGGCTTTGATAAATCGACGGCGGCACCCGACATCGCCGTTAGGGGAGATGCGCTTGCCGATCCGAATTTCACCGATCGCGGCCACACCGTCAAGTATTCAGTAGAACTGGGCCAGGCCGCCGCGCCCTTCGAGGTCGAGGCGGAACTTTGGTATCAGCCCATCGGCTATCGCTGGGCAAATAACCTCAAGCCGTACGACGCTGAGGAACCCCGCCGGTTCACCGGGTATTTCGACGCGACGGGCGCCGGGAGCGCCGTTCTGTTGGTTAAGGCATCGCGCTCGACGCCATGAAGCGCGTAAGCGTCGCTAGCCTTTGTCTATCGCAGCCATAGAAACAATCGCTTTGCTCTATCACTGAGTGCCGCCGCACACTGTCGCCGTACTCAAGGAGAACACTTCATGGCAAAGACATCTGCGAGCGCAGCGATCGACAACGCGCCCTTAGACATTGGAATCAACGCGGCAGACCGCGCCGCCATCGCAAACGGGCTATCCCGGTTGCTCGCTGACACCTACACGCTGTATCTGACCACCCATAATTTCCATTGGAACGTTACGGGGCCGATGTTCAATACCCTGCATACCATGTTCATGGAGCAGTATACGGAGCTGTGGAATGCGGTGGACCCGATTGCCGAACGCATCAGGGCGCTCGGCCATGCAGCTCCCGGTAGCTACGGTCAGTTCGCCAAGCTGGCATCGGTCGCCGATGCCCCCGCCACGCCGCCGCGCGCCTTGGACATGGTGCAAAGGCTGCTTATAGGGCACGAAACCGTAGTGCGAACCGCGCGCGAAATCTTTCCCGTTGCAGCCGCTGCGGACGACCAGCCGACCGCCGACCTGCTCACACAACGACTCAATATCCATGAGAAAACTGCCTGGATGCTGCGCAGCCTTCTTGAGGATTAGCAGCTTGAATGCCGCGCCGTGTGTCTCAAAATGGCATAGAAATTCTTGACCTACGCTGCTTGTTACTGGAATGTGCATTAGGGAGCGCCCATAAAGGAAGCTGGCTGATGGTTGCTAGACACGAGACACTCTCGGCGCAAAGACGAAAGATCAACCTATCCACGTCGGCCATCACTCTGTTATTGGTAGGCGCTGTTGTCGTCGGCTGCGACAGCGAGGAGCAGCATCGAGCGTTCTACAGCAGCAAGGAAGCCTGCTTGAAGGACTGGGGTACGGAAGCCAGTTGCCAACAATCTCACGGATCCAATGGCACGGTTTACTATTTCGGGCCTTGGTATAGCCGCTCATCGTCATTTTGGGGTCGTGGCGGCGGCGGATCCGCGGGCATCGTCTCGCAAGGCGGCAGCGCTGTAAGCTCCGGAACCGAAGCCGCTCGTTTCGGCGGCTTTGGCGGCTCCGCGAGCTCGCACGGCGGCGCGGGCGAGTGAGGCGCGAGAGCTCGGTACCTCGGGAAAACTGGCAGGCAAAGTGCGAAGAGGTCGGCTTCGACTTCCACACGACCATTGATAATTACCCATATTGGAACGAGTCGGCGTGCTATGCCTTCACGCTCGATGAAATCGACCGCATCGAGACGGCCACCAACGAGTTGCAAAGAATCTGCTTGGAGGCCGTTGACTATACCGTGCGCCATGAAGCGTACGCCGACGTGGGCATTCCCGTCGAATACGAGCAACTGATCGCCGAGAGCTGGCGGCACCAAGAGCCCAGCCTCTATGGCCGCTTTGATTTGGCATTCGCGGGAGATGAGCCGAAGCTGTTGGAATACAACGCGGACACGCCGACCAGTCTGCTCGAAGCTGCCGTGGTGCAGTGGTTCTGGCTGAAGGATACGCAACCTCGCGCTGATCAGTTCAACTCGCTGCACGAGCGTCTCATCAATCGATGGCGACAGATCAGTCCGGCCGGCGAATTCCTTCACTTTGCGTGCGACACGGATTCGTACGAGGACGTCGGCACCATTCGTTACCTGATGGACACGGCATGCCAGGCCGATTGCACCGCTACTTTGATTTCCATGAAAGATATCGGAGTGCGGGGCCAATTGCCGATGTTCATCGATAAGAACCTCAATCCCATTCGCCGTTGCTTCAAGCTGTATCCGTGGGAATGGATGTTTTCGGACTCCTTCGGACCGCAGATCGCTGCGCACGCTACGCGCTTCATAGAACCTTGTTGGAAGGCCGTTTTGTCCAGCAAGGGAATACTGCCGTTGCTGTGGAAATTGTATCCGCAGCACAAAAATCTATTGGCGGCGCATCGTGAGCCCGGACAGTTGCAAGGCACATACGTGATAAAGCCGATGCACTCCCGCGAAGGCGAGAACATACAGATCACCGGCGGCATTACAGCTCAAACCGGTGGAACATACGCAGGACCGATGGTATATCAGCAGTATGCGCCCCTATTTAGGACAGACGAAAAATCAGCGGTGGTGGGATCGTGGGTGGTTGGCAATGAGGCGGCCGGCATCGGAATCCGCGAGGATGACACGCTGATTACGGGGAATATAAGCCGATTCGTGCCGCATTATTTTCTGTAGATCATCCGGCGCGATACGCTTCTGCGTTACTCCGGTCACAGATTCATACACGGGTATATGCAACGCTTGCATTTGGGCCTACTCTTAAGACACCACATAGTCAAAGGGAATTGTATCTATGGAGCAGACCCCGACAGGCGAATCACAGGGAAGCGGCCATTCGGCAAGTGCACCGGAGGCCATTCGCTTTACCGGCAGCGGGGCTGAATACTTCGGCATCTGGATTGTCAATTTGCTATTGACGATTGTCACGCTTGGCATTTATTCATCGTGGGCCAAGGTGAGGCGGTTGCAATATTTCTACAGGCACACCGAATTAGCCGGTTCGAGCTTTGACTTTCACGGAAATCCCCTCAAGATCTTGATCGGCCGGGCGATCGCGTTGCTCATGCTGATCGCTTATAACTACTCGGTGCGAATCCGCTCACCGTGGACAATCGTCATCATCGTCGCTATTGCATTGGTCATGCCCTGGCTGCTGCGCAATTCGTTCCGTTTCCGACTCTATAATACGAGTTGGCGTGGCGTGCGCTTCCATTTTCGAGGCTCCGTCGGCGGAGCCTACCGAGTCTTTCTGTTGAACGGGTTTCTATCGATTATTACCCTGTACGTGATGGCCCCGTTTGCGCACCAGCGGATCAAAGCCTATCAGCACAACAACAGTTGGTTCGGCGGAACTCAATGTTCGTTTCATGCCCGAGCCGCACAGTTCTATAAAATATATCTGCTGCTGCTTGTCGCGGTCGTAGTGTTCGGACTGATAGTGGGCTTCAGCGGTATCGGCGCTGAGTTTGCGGCGATGTCGCAGGCTCAAAAGCACGGCGGGCACGCCAACCCGTATGCAGCCTTCAAGGCTTTGGCCATATTGTACGGCGCCCTGATCCTGATGGGCGTTTCGATTGGGCCGATATTTCATGCGCTCATCACGAATTTGATTTGGAGCAACACGCGCGTTGGCGAACATCGCATTGAATGTATTATGTCGCCGCTCGGGCTGGTCTGGATCGGTTTGAGCAACCTTGTCCTGGTCGTATTGACCCTTGGACTGTTCATCCCGTGGGCCATGGTTCGCCTAGCGAAATTTCAATTGGAAGCGATTCGTCTGGTGCCGGCCGGGAATCTGCAGTCCTTTGTCGACGCAGCTCCCGACCGTGTGGGTGCGGTGGGCATGGAAGCGGCTTCTGCATTCGATTTCGATATTTCATTGTAACCTACGATGACTGATGCTCAGCGCTGACTATTTCGACGGACGCACGACACGCGTTCGGCGGGTCAGTTTGCAGGCGGCCGGAGAAGATCTAATCCTTGCCGGCGAAGACATCAACGTGCGCGTTCCATTTGCCCAGGTACGAGTGGACGAAAGACTGGGACGGGCACCGCGTCGACTACGCTTCAGGGACGGTACATTCTGCGAGGTCAGTGATCTGAAGGCCTTGGATGCGCTGTTGTCATCGACGGCTCATCGCGACGGATGGGTTGATCGCATGCAGCGTCACCTGCAATTCGTCTTAACATCCTTGGCCGCATGTGCCCTGCTGGCTGTTGCCGGATACAAATGGGGCTTGCCGTGGGTGGCCGCGAAAGGGGCCGAAAAAATGCCTCTGGCTGTCAGCAAGACACTGTCCGATCAGGCGCTACGAATCTTGGACGGCAACATTCTTTTGCCGAGCAGTATCGAGCACGAGCGGCAGCAGGCTCTCAGCGCGAAATTTCACGCTTTGCGGTTGCCTGAAGGGGGCACGCCGCACGCAGAGTTACTGTTTCGCCGCTCGCCACAATTAGGAGCCAATGCTTTTACGCTGCCGGACGGAACGATAGTGGTGCTCGATGATCTCATCACGCTCCTTGACGACGGGCAGATCTTGGCGACGCTCGCCCATGAAGAGGGCCACGTGCACGGACATCATGGACTGCAGTTGATGTTGCAAAGCTCCGTTGTGGGTACTTTTTTGGCTTTTTATATCGGCGATATCAGCAGCCTGTTGGCGGTAGCGCCGGCGACGCTCATGCAAGCGAAGTATTCGAGAGAGCTGGAAGAACAGGCGGATGAGTACGCCGCCAATGTGTTGGTGCTCAACGGAATGCCGCCGGCATTGCTTGCTGAAGCCCTGAAAAAGCTGACTGAATCCCATCCGCACGCGGCACAGCCGGGGTACCTGTCGAGCCACCCGGCAACTGATGAGCGCATGCGTCACCTAGGAGCGTTGAGCGCCGGACCGCGGGCTTCCGGCGATCAATCGAAGAAACCTTGAACTCTCACGCAAGGCTAACGCGACGTGAAACCCTCGGATGCCTCGTGGCCGTCGCAGGCGCTGCGGCGCTCGGCATCCGCAGCAGCGGCGCTCAGGATGCGAAGGCCCTTGGCATGGAACTCAGCCCGCAACAGCTAGCTGCCGGCGCTGCCTTCCTCGAGCGCCATGCATCCGTCGACATCCATAGCCATCCGGGGCGATTCTTTCTCAAGCAGCTGAGCTTCGAGACGCCGACCACGCGCGCATTCGGCGAAGCCTTCGAGGAACGGGCGGTGGCCGACCTCGGCGCAGGAAATGTGAGCGCTGCGCTGTTTTCAGCCGTGGCGGACGTGCGGTTGCTCGAATTGACCGCGACTCAGGGACTGCGCGCGGCACGGGACTTTCAGCCGGGTGAGGCGTACGCAGATTACGGGCGACAGCTTGCCGAGCTCAAGGCGCTTGCGGCCAATCATGCGCTCACGAAGGGATTGGGCCCCGACGACATCGGCGCCGCGCACCGGCGCCGCAAGACGGCCGCGGTTTTCGCCGTGGAAGGAGGCGACTTCATCGAGCAGCGGCTCGACCGGGTTCATGAGGCTTTTCGTGACGGCGTGCGCGCCATCACCCTCGTGCATTACCACATTAATCAGATCGGCGACATACAGACCGAAGCACCGGTGCATCAGGGTTTGACGGCGCTCGGCAAATCCGTCGTCGCCGAGATGAATCAAACCGGCATCATCATCGATCTCGCGCATGCGACTTTCGAAGTCACGAAGGATGTTCTGGAAGTATCGACCAAACCTATCATGATTTCACATACGAACTTGGCGACGCGCACTGTGAATCATCCGCGTCTCATCAGCAGCGAGCATGCCAAGCTGGTGGCGGCTGCGGGCGGCATCATCGGCTCCTGGCCTTCGGGCGTGGGACAGACCTCATTTGCAGACTATATCGATTCGATTCAACGCCTGATCGATGCCGTGGGCATCGATCACGTAGCCATCGGTACCGACATGGACGCGAACTTCAAGCCGGTTTTGCGCAGCTATCGCGACTGGAGCCATATCCCAGCCGCATTGCTCGCGCGTGGTGTCCCGGATGAGGACGTGGCAAAAATAATGGGCGGCAACTTCCTTCGCCTGTTCAAGTCAAACCAAACTCGCTGAGGCATCAGGCATGCGCCGCCCAAGCCGGCTCACCTGGCGTGTACGGAATACATGGATCGAAGCGGCCCGGCACCTCGATGTATCGCTGCGCTCGGGTGCAGCCGATCTCGGAGGTGAAGTAACCGAGCAGCGCGAGTTCCTTCATCATGCGAAAATAGTGGGCGGGCCTCTTGATATTCGCCTCCGGCCCGCTACCCGTCGCGGCAGGCACGCCCTCTTTCCGGTCTTCAGGCAGATATCCATCCTCCTTGGCTGTGGTCTCGTTCACCGGCAGGGGCGCCAATCCTTTCTTCTTGCGATCGGCCGCTTCGCGCAAGTCCATGACGCGCTTCTGCTCCTGATCAAGCGCGGTGAGTACCGCCAGCCGCTGCTGAGGCGTAGCCGCCATGAACGAGACGTCATTCGCCTTCATCGTCGCCTCCTCCACTTTCTTCATTCCTTCGCGGAACACCTTTTGTTCCGCGGGGCTGTAGCCGTCTGTAACCATGAGCGCCATAAATGCGCCGGTCTTCGCGTCCTTTGCGCCAGGGGTCTTGGTCGCGGGCAAAATCGTTTCGGCAATCTCGTCCAGGAATGCGACATCTTGGACGGTAAATTCCCCGGGCGTTCCCTCGTTAGCCGCGCTCGCCTTCTCAACTGCGGCCAGCAGCCCGCTCCCACCGGCGAAAGCAACGCCTCCCAGCATGGCGCTGACGCAACGAATCGCCTCACGGCGGTTGATCAATCGAACTTCTGATTCGGATAACGCACTCATGAAGGTACCTCAGAGATTGCGGCGCTTGAGTTCGTTCACGGCAAAGTCCACCGCGCGAGCGGTCAGGGCCATGTACGTGAGCGAGGGGTTCTGGCACGCACTCGAGGCCATGCACGAACCGTCGGTAACGAAGACATTTGGCGCGTCCCACACTTGATTGTGCGCGTTGAGCACGGACGTTTTCGGATCCCGCCCCATGCGGGCCGTACCCATCTCGTGGATCCCCATCCCCGGATAGAATTCATAGTCGAAGGTCTTTACCATTTTCGCCCCGGCCTGCTCGAGCATCTCTGCCATGTCCGAGATCATGTCCTTGCGCATCAAGCGCTCGTTCTCGCCTGTGGCGCAGTCAATCTTGAGGACCGGCAGTCCCCATTTGTCTTTCTTATTGGTGTCGAGCCCAACGCTGTTGGCGTGATTGGGCAGCATTTCCCCGAATCCCGTGGCGCCGAACATCCAGGGGCCGGGCGAGCTCATCTCGTCCTTAAAGGCTGCACCCACGCCCAGCTCCTTCACCGCGCGCGACCATCCCTCTCGGCTCGCACTGCCCTGGTAGCCGAAGCCACGCAGGTAGTCGCGTTTGTCGCCGAACAGGTTGCGATACCGCGGGATGTAGATGCCATTGGGACGTCGACCGTAGTAGTACTTGTCGTTCAGGCCGACGAGGTTTCCCTGCGCACCACACCGAAAATGATGATCCATGAGGTTGTGACCCAGCGCACCCGAGCTGCTGCCAAGGCCTCCCGGCCAGATGTCGGTTGCGGATCGCATCAGCAGCCAGGTCGAGTTTAGGGTCGATGCGCAAACGAAGATGACCTTGGCCGTGTAGTCAGTGGTCTGCTCGGTGACGGCATCAATCACACGGACGCCGCCGGCGCGTTTGCGATCCTTGTCAAAAAGAATCTCAGTCACGATCGACCAAGGCTTCAACGTGAGCTTCCCGGTTTTCGCTGCCGCCGGCAAAGTAGATGATTGCGTGCTGAAGTAGGCGCCATAAGGGCACCCTAGCCAACACGCGTTTCGATATTGGCAGGGCGCGCGGCCTTCCAGCGCCCTGGTTGCATTTGCGGTGCGTCCAATGATGATTTGGCGTTTACCGCCGAATTTATTCTTCAATCGACCGGCAACCAATTCTTCGCCGCAGTTGAGCGGCATGGCCGGCTGGAATTGTCCGTCGGGAAGCTGCGCCAGGCCCTCGCGTGAGCCCGAGATTCCCGCGTGTCTTTCCACGTGGTCGTACCAGGGCGCCAATTCCTCGTAACGAATCGGCCAATCGACCGCGATGCCTTCCCTTGCGTTTGCTTCAAAGTCGAAATCGCTCCAGCGATAACTCTGACGCCCCCAAGTCAGCGAGCGGCCACCGACCTGATAGCCTCGATACCAGTCAAACCGTTTTACTTCAGTGTAGGGCGAATCCCGCTCGTTTGCCCAGAAGGCGAGGTTCTTTTCGTTGAGCGGATAATCGCGCTTGAGTACTTGATATGCCTCTTCCATCGCCCGCGTTCGGCCGCCTCGGTGCAAATATTCCCAGGGCGCCTTGGTAGCGTCGACGTAGTCCTTGATGTGCTCCACGTTTCGGCCTCGCTCCAGCAGCAGAACGCGAAGCCCCTTCTCGGTCAGTTCCTTTGCTGCCCATCCACCGGATATACCGGAGCCGACTACAATCGCGTCATAGTCAGCAGACGGCATGGTTATTTCCTACGTGCAATAGGCCTCCGCTCAGTTTCCAACTATTCTATCCCGATTCCGCAGGAGAGGCGCATGTCCGATGAATCCCCTCGCATCTGTCGCCGCACTACCCTAAAGGCGCTCGTCACTGCCGCCGGCGTTTTCGCTGCCAACGGGATTCAAGCGGCCTCAGCACCGCCGAGCGTCCCAACCGGAAGGTCTAGTGCGTCCAGCAGTCGGCTCAAACAAGCGGTCTGCCGGTGGCCGTACACGCATGTGCCGCTGCCGGAGTTTTGCCGCCGCGCGAAGCACATTGGGCTGGCGGCGATCGATTTGCTGTTCGCGGATGAGTGGCCCGTCGCCAGCGATGCTGGGCTCGCCGTCTCCATGGGTTATGCTAGTCGGCGAGAGAAATTCATCCAGACGGGTTTTAACGATCCCGTCAACCACGCGCTGCTGCTGGAAGAACTGGAAATGGCGCTGCCGCTCGCAGCGCGTGCGCATGTAGCGAACCTCATTGCCATGTTCGGCAATCGCGTTCCAGGTATCGACGATGCTACGGCAATTGCCAATTGTGTCGCCGGCCTCTCGAAGATCGCGCCGGTTGCGGAAAAGCAGGGCGTCACGATTTGCGTGGAGTTGCTCAACAGCAAAGTGGACCATCCGGGTTACCAGGGTGATCACAGCGCGTTTGGTGTCGCGGTGGTGCAAGGAGTCAACTCGCCGCGCGTGAAGCTGCTTTACGACATTTATCACATGCAGATCATGGAGGGCGATGTGATCCGGACGATTCGCGATAACATTACCTCGATAGGACATTTTCATACCGGCGGCGTCCCCGGCCGCCATGAAATCAACGACAGTCAGGAACTCAACTACCACGCAATTGCCGCCGCCCTTGCGGATCTTAACTTTCAGGGCTATCTAGCGCACGAGTTCAAACCCACTCGCAGCGATCCATTCGTATCACTCACAGAGGCGTTTCAATTATGTACCGTATGACTTGTATCGCCCTTGTCCTTTCTGGATTTCTGCCCGCCATCGCACAATCCCCTCCGGGCGACCCGAATCCGGGCGACCCGAAGGCCACCGAGCAGTGGGAACCGGTTCCGCCCGTGGTCTCGCCCGGCGGCGCCGCCGGCTCGCCGCCTTCCGATGCCATCATTTTGTTCGATGGCCGAAATTTGGATCAATGGGTGGCGACCAAAGATCACTCGCCCGCGCGCTGGAAGGTCGGCAATGGCGCCCTGAGCGTCGACAAGGCTTTGGGGAATATCGAGACCAAGCAACTCTTTAGAAACTATCAATTGCACCTGGAATGGCGCATCCCTAAGGATATTACCGGCGAGGGTCAGCTGCGCGGCAACAGCGGCGTCTTCCTTGCCTCAACGGGCCCGGGCGACGCCGGGTACGAAGTGCAAATTCTGGATTCCTGGAAGAACAAAACTTACGTAAATGGTCAGGCGGCGAGCATCTACAAACAGGCCCCACCGCTGGTCAACGCCATGCGAGCGCCGGGTGAGTGGCAGACCTATGATGTGTTGTGGACTGCGCCGACCTTTGGAGCCGACGGAACACTCAAGAGTCCGGCATACGTCACGGTCTTTCACAACGGCGTTCTCGTGCAAAACCACGCGGCGCTTTCAGGTGAAACTGTATACATCGGAAAGCCCGCGTATCGGCCCTATCAGCGCGCGGCAATAAAGTTGCAAGCGCATGGCGACCCATCGGCTCCGATCAGCTTTCGCAATATTTGGGTTCGCGAACTCGCTGACTCAGTTAATGAATCCAACAAATGAGGGTTATCGAGTCGATTTCGCATAGCTGTCAAACGCGACGGCGATTACGATGATCAATCCAATCACCACCTGTTGCCAGTACGATGACACGTGCATGATCACCAGACCGTTGGTTAGCACGCCGATCAATAGCGCCCCAATGATGGTGCCGCCAATTCCGCCCCGGCCGCCCGCGAGACTGGCCCCCCCGATCACCACCGAGGCGATCACGCGCAGCTCATAACCCACGCCGCCAACGGCTTCGGCTGCGCCGAGTCTTGCTGACAATAGAAACCCGGCCAAACCGGCAAGCGCGCCGACAATCAGGTACACGCTGGTGATAATCGCCGATACGTCCACTCCGTTGAGACGTGCCGCTTCCGGATTTCCGCCTACAGCATAGATATAGCGCCCATATCGGGTGTAGCGTTGGGTGAGGAAACCCACAGCCGCTATCACGCCGAAAAAAAGCACGGGCACGGGTACGCCTGCAATCGAACCCGTTCCCCACCACCGATAATTCGCGTCAAATCCCGCGATCGGAGAGCCGTCGTTGAGAATCAGCGTGGCACCGCGCCATATGGTCATGCCGCCCAAAGTCACGATAAATGGCGGGATGCTGAATAGGGTTACCGCCTTTCCCTGCAAATATCCAACCAGAGCGCCGACCGCGGTGGCGGTCGAAATCGCCACAAGCCAAGCCAGCGAAAAGTCCGCGCCCATAGCCCGCATGACGGAGGCGCCTGTCATACCCGCAAACGCCAGCAGCGAACCGACGGCAAGGTCCACACCCGCCGTCAAAATGACGAAGGTCATACCCACTGCGATGATGCCGTAGATCGATACCTCGGTGAGTATGTTGGTTACATTGCGTATCGACAGGAAGCGCGGATTTTCCACTGCAAAAAACACGATGAGCGCTACGAGGAACAGCGACGACCCATAGCGGCGCAGCCAACCCACCGTGTCAAACCGGCGATTCGCGCCCATCGTTTGGTCCAGCGCAGTATTCATACAGCGCCCTCGCGCAGTACGGCGGTCGTTGAAAGCGCCATGAGCTCCATCAGATCGCGTTCCGTGGCGGTTTCCCCGGCGAGGATTCCGCTGATGCAGCCTTCGCGGAATACGACAATCCGGTCACTCAGGGCGAGCACCTCGGGCATCTCGGAAGAGATAATGATCAACGCGATGCCGCTTTGCGCCATATCGGATAGCAATTGGTGAACCTCTGCTTTACCGCCAATATCAATGCCTCGCGTCGGCTCATCGACGATCAGCACTTTGGGTTGCAGGGCCATGCAGCGCGCCAATAGGACCTTCTGTTGATTGCCGCCGGACAATGTACCGATGGCTGCCGTTGAATCGGCCATCTTGATGCGCAACGCTGTTCGATATTTGTCGACCATTTGGCGCTCTTTGGCCTCGTCGACAAAGATGCGCCAACGAGCGATTCGCCTAAGACTCGGCAGCGTCATGTTCTGGCTGATCGATTGCTCGAGAAAACATCCGTGCTGCTTTCGATCTTCCGGCACCAGCGCTAGCCCTGCGCGAATGGCTTCTTTCGGCGATCGCAGGGGACGCATTTCGAGCCCGTTGATATAGATCACCCCACGGTCGCAGTGATCCGCTCCAAAGATAATCCGGGCCAATTCGGTACGCCCTGCTCCGACGAGTCCGGCAAAACCTAAAACTTCACCCGCTTTCACCTCCAAGCATAGATCCTGAAGCGCGGTTGCGTGGCGGCCGGTCAAGTCGCGCGCTCGCGAGATGCCTTTGACGGCAAGGACGGTTTCGCCCGGCGGCGTGGTGCGCGAAAGTCTAGCGAATTCCACGTCGCGGCCGACCATGAGATGGACCAAATCGCGGACTTTTACGGCCTTCGCGTCTCCGCGTGCAACGTACCTGCCGTCGCGTAAAACGGTGAAACCATCGCAAATCATCTTTACTTCGTCCAAACGGTGTGTGACGTAGATAAAGCTCACCCCGCGTGTCTTCAATTCTCGGATGACGACGTGCAAAATATCCACTTCGCGTCCGCTCAAGGCAGCTGTCGGCTCGTCCATGACTATGAGCTTGGCTTTTTGCGCCACGGCACGGCCGATTTCGACCATCTGTTGGTGCGCGACACTTAGATGACGCACTTCTCGCCTTGGATCGACGCTTAAGCCTAGGCTGGCCAGCAACGCGCGCGAACGCTCGTACATCATTGCCCAATCGATAAGCCCGCAGCGTTTGGGCTCCCGCCCCAGGTAAAGGTTTTCGGCGATCGACATGAAGGGCAGTAAGGTAAATTCTTGATAGATGGTAATGAGACCCAAGCGTTGCCGGTCGCGCGGCGTTTCAGCCGGATCAAGCTCCACTCCGTCCAGTATCGCCTCACCCTGATCTGCGCACAGAGCGCCCGACAGTATTTTCAAGAGCGTCGACTTTCCCGCCCCATTCTCGCCCAACAACGCGTGAACTTCCGCGGTTCGGACTTGGAGTTCGACACCGTCCAGAGCTTTCACCCCCGGAAACTGTTTGTGGATGTTGCGAGCATCCAGTGCAAGTGCGGCGGACATCGGGCCGCTACCGGACTTCGCCCATGCGCTCGGCTTGATTGATGTTGGATTGTGTAATCAATACTGGGACGATGCTCGCGCCCGCAATGGGCGTTTGTTGGCGCACGCGCGCCGCCAGCTGCCGCAATGCCGTTTGCGCTTGGGCTTTTGGGGACTGCTCGACAGTGGCCGCCATCTCGCCGCTGCGCACCAGCTTTAAGGCCTCGGGGATGGCGTCGAATCCTATAACTTTGACCCCTGAAACGCCGCTTGAGCGCAATGCTTCCAAGGCTCCCAAGGCCATGTCGTCGCTCTCGGCCACAATCGCTTGCAACGACTGACTACCCAGCGACGTCAATACGTTTTGCGTCACGATCAGACCCTGCTCGCGCTTCCACGTGCCGGTCTGTTCCGCAACGATTTGATATTTCGGACCTGCGGCGCCCAAAGTTTCCTTAATGCCGCGCGTGCGATCAATTGACGGACTGGACCCCAGTTGTCCGGTTATTAGCAGAATGCGGGCGCCGTTCGCAAAGGAATCAATCACCCATTGCCCCATGATGCGCCCGCCCGCGACGTTATCGGCCCCGACATGCGGCACTTTGACGCTGGTATTGTCGACTCGGCGATCCAAGGTCACGATGGGAATGCCCGCCTTGATCACGTCTTCGACCGCCGGAGCAAGTGCATTTACGTCGTTGGGCGCGAGAATGATGCCCTGTGCGCCGGCGGCGATGGCAGCTTCGATGTCGGCGGTTTGTTTGGCCGAGTTCGACTGCCCGTCCTCCACGGAAACCAGTACCCCGAGCTTTGCAGCCTCGGTATCGAGCTCCCGCTTCACCGCGACGAAGAATGGCTCCGTCATATCGTGCAAACTGGCGACGAGCTGGACTGAATTTCCCGCCGACTTACCCGAGCATCCAAGGACGGCGAGCATCATGCTTGTCAATAGCAGGCAGGTAGTGAAAGCAGGGCATGCGAGTTTTCTATTCATTTGGGCGCCGCCGAATTCCCTTGTACCAGCCACTCGTGTTGGGGATCGTTGCGAAAAATCCAACTACGCTCGGGTCCCGCCATGACATTCAGATAGTAAAGGTCATACCCATGAGCCGCACCCACCGGATGGTAGCCGCGAGGCACGAGCACCACATCGCCGTCGTGCACGCATAGGGTCTCGTCGAGATCGCGCTCATCGGTGTAAACGCGCTGAAACGCAAACCCTTGGCGTGGCCTCAGGCGATGGTAGTACGTCTCCTCCAGCGCGGTCTCCTTCCCCGATGTGGCGGAGTCGTGTTTGTGAGGCGGATAGCTCGACCAATGGCCGCCTGGAGTGATGACCTCTACCACCAACAAGCTGTCGGCATCCTGGCCTTGCGGAAGAATATTTCTGACGTACCGCGTATTCGTGCCGCTTCCCCGCACTTCTCTGCTCATGTCTTGCGCGGCAATGGCACGTGGCGCACGTCCGGGTTTGCCCGGAGCCGAGCACACCGCCAGCTCAACATCGCCCTTGGCCACCAGCGCGTAAGTTGAGCCCGCGGCAGCGTATACCGCACCGGGCGCCGCGTCATCGAACAACGAACCTCTATTCCCTATGCCGTCGAAGCGCTCGCCATCGACGAGGATATCCGCGGTTCCGGTCAGCACCACAAGGCAGGTTTCGCGCTCGTTCGCGCCGCCGCGCACGACCTGCCCCGCTTCCAGGCGATGTATCCGGAATCCAACGTAATGCCAGCCGGCGCTTTGCGGTGTGACAGTGAGTACACAGCCGGACTCATCCGGCATACCAGACCGCACAAGAAGCTTGCTCATGAATATTCTGCCTCGTACAAATTGGCCGCGGACGCCTCGCGCCGCAGCGTTTTCAATCCTAACGCAGCGTAAAGCTTTGGATTCGCGAGGGCCGGGTCTTGCTCGGCTTCAACGACAATCCATCCGGAATAGCCGACCTTCGCGAGCGCTTGCATCACGCCTGCGAATTCAAGATCTCCATCACCGGGCACAGTAAACATTCCACTGAGCACACCGCTCAGAAAGCTCCTGCCTGTGGATTGCACCTCTTTGAAAACTTTGGATCGGATGTCTTTGCAATGCACGTGGGCAACGCGCTGAGGATAATTTCGGATGAGCGCCAAGGTATCCACGCCGGCGAGCGCGGCGTGGCCTGTATCGACGGTGAGCCCGACGGATGGGCCCGTAGACGCCAGGAAGCGATCGAGGTCTTGCTGCGATTCGACTACGGTGCCAAGGTGATGGTGATAGGCCATGCGCATTCCCGCTTGCTGAACGTGCTCGGCAACATCGGTCATTTTTCGACCGAAGGTATCCCAGTCTGAATCGGCAAGCTTGGGAGTCGCGGACAACGGACGGCCCTGATTGCAGTGGATCGCGTTGCTCGTCTCCGCGATAATGAAAACGGTGCATTTCAGTGCTTTGAGAAGTGCCAAATGCGTCTGCAAAGCCTGAATTTCAGCCTCAGCCGAACCGATCAACAGGTTTGCGCTGTACCAACCACCGACCAATGCGAGTTTATATTTGCTCAATAAAGCTTCCAGCACGCTGGGATCTCGCGGAAATGACCCGCCCAGTTCTATTCCCGAAAATCCCAAATCGCGCGCCTCGGTGAGCACTGACTCGAGAGGCGTATTGGCTCCAAGCGAGGGCAGGTCATCGTTAATCCAAGCGATCGGGCTGGCTCCAAATCGGACGCTCACGAGATTAGTCCCCCAACCGACGGTTCTTGCGCCGGCCAAGAGATGCCGTCCGCGCGGCATCGACGTCGTCCCGGGAAGAAATTTCGGGTATCGCCACATCCCACCATGCGCCGCCCTCCGCCGTGGCAACGGCCGGATCGGTGTCAATCACGATTACGTGCGTGCGCTCCGAGCGGCGGGCACGTCGCAACGCCTGTTCCAGCGCTTCAATCGTGTCGGCCTTTTCGGCAATCGCACCGAGGCTCGCCGCGTGCGCCACAAAATCAATGTCCGGAACGAGCATGCCTGGCGAGTCCTCCCACATGGTGTTGAAGGCCGCGCTACCCGTCCCTCTTTGCAGACGATTGATACACGCAAACCCACGGTTGTTGACGACAATGACCACCAGTCTCAGCCCCAAGGCGATCGAGGTGGCCAGTTCGGAATTGAGCATGAGATAGCTGCCGTCGCCGGCCAGTACAAAAACATCGCGATGGGGCTCGGCCATTTTTACGCCCAGGCCGCCGGCAATCTCATATCCCATGCAGGAGTAACCGTATTCGACATGATAGTCATCCGGGTCACGCGATCGCCACAATTTGTGTAGTTCTCCCGGTAACCCGCCCGCCGCACACACCACAACCGCGTCTTCCGAAGAGTTGCGCCATAAAGCACCAATCACCTGCGCGTCGGATGGCAGGGCCGCGCCAGGCGCGGCTGTAGCGGCTTCCCACGCGGCATTCCAGCGCCCTACCTCCGACTTGATGACTGCCTCATCATGGCCGCTTCGCCAACCGTTGAGCCGCTCTAGGAGTTGCGACAAAACCGCGCGCGCGTCTCCCACAACACTCGCTGCTTCGTGCTTGCCGGCGTCATAGGAGGAAATATTGATTTGCACCAAGCGGCGATGCGGTGCTGTGAACAGCGCGCGTGAGCCGGTGGTAAAATCCTGCAATCGCGTGCCGATGCCGATCACGAGATCTGCCTTGGCTGCCGCTGCATTGGCGCAACTCGTTCCCGTGACGCCGATGCTGCCGAGATTTAATGGGTGATCCCACGCCAATGAGCCTTTCCCGGCCTGGGTTTCGGACACCGGAATGTGCGTAATACTGGCAAATTTCGCCAGCATTTCTTCGGCGCCGCTGTAGTGAATACCACCGCCTGCGACGATCAACGGGGTACGTGCGGACTGCAGCAATGTCGATAATTGATCAATTTCTAGCTCGTCGGCCGGTGGTCTGCGAATCGTCCGCAACCGGCGACGAAAGAAAGCTTGCGGATAGTCGTGCGCCTCTGCCTGCACGTCCTGACAGAAAGCCAATGTGACGGGTCCGCATGAGGCAGGATCAAGCAGCGTATTCATGGCGTGCGGCAGAGCGTCTATTATTTGTTCAGGGCGCGCGATTCGATCGAAGTAACGCGACACGGGCCTAAAGCAATCGTTGGCGGAGACTGTGCCGTCGGCAAAACTCTCAATCTGCTGCAGCACCGGGTCGGGGCCGCGAGTAGAGAAGGTATCCCCTGGAAGAAATAAGACAGGCAATCGATTGGCATGCGCCAGCGCCGCTGCCGTCACCATATTCGTGGCGCCCGGCCCGATCGAGCTTGTGCAAATCATGGCCCGCCGCCGCCGCTCTTGTTTGGCGAAAGCGATGGCTGCATGGGCCATTCCCTGCTCATTGTGGGCTCTATAGGTGGGAATCAGGTCGCGCGCGGCATGCAGCGCTTCGCCGAGGCCGGCAACATTACCGTGGCCGAAAATGGCCCAAACAGCCGCGAAATATTGCACTTCTTCCGAACCAATGGCCACGTGCTGACTCGCCAGATAGCGTATGGTCGCTTGCGCCGCGGTGCACCGAACCGTCTTCACCGCGCGGCTGCCGCGCGTGCACTACGCCACGCCTTCACTAACGTCGAAAAATTGCGCGCCATCGCATCGCAGGCGGCCGTATCGCTCAAGGAACCGGCGAACCACGCGCGCGCCACATCGTGGAAAATGGTTCTGCCGATGGCAAAACCTTTCACGATTCCGAATGGCGCTACGGAGGCGAAAGATGCGATCAGTTCAGCCTCGGGTGCCGATAGTCCCAAAAGCAGGACACCTCGACACAGTGGATCTTCTCGAGTAATCGTATCTTGAATGGCTTGCCAATGGGCAGCGCCGGCACTCGCGGAGAGTTTCCACCAGTCCGGGCGTACGCCCAGCCCATAGATCCGCGACATTGCGCGCGCGGCCGTGTGTGAGTCTAGGGGCATTTCTGGCGGTAAAATCACTTCAAGCAGCATTTCGTGGCGCGTCTTTCGACATGCGTCAAACAGGCGCTTCAGCTGGCATTCTTGTTGCTCCCGCAGATCGGCCGGATCGTCCGGGTGATAAATGACAAGACATTTGACCACGTGATTGAGCGGCCATGTGCAAATCTCGGTAGCGACATCGGCGGAGCCTTCGAATTCCAGAGGACGCGATTTCGGAATTTCTATGGGTCGGCCAATCCAATACGGCAAATCGGCCGCCTCGCTTAGCGCTTCAAACCCATACCGCCCGTCAAGCAGCACTCCAAAACGCGGATCTTGTTGTGCGACAGCGTTCAGCGCCCGCAGACCGAGGCTCTTGAACCTGGCGATCCGCTTGGCGTCGGAGGCGGCGGAATCCGCGAGGTCTTCAAACTGACTGCGGTGATCGATGGCAAGCACGGTCAACTCCGGATAATCTTCCCGGCGCGTCGATGCCCAGTGCACATGATCGAAATGGCGCATGAAAGACTCGGTGCAGCGCTCGCCCCGGGCGGACAGGAATAATTGCAATTCCTCCCAGGTCGGCATTGCCGGCGCGCAGCCATGGCGCGACACGACAATCGCCCCGCATGCATTGCCCAGACGGCCACACTCCTCGAGAGTGGCGCCTCGCAGCCAGCCACGCAGGAAGGCGCCCATGAACGCGTCCCCTGCGCCCAGTACATTCAAGACGTTGACTTCGAACCCGGGTACGACCACGCCGAATTCCAACCTATCGGGAATCTCCTTCGCGAAGGCCACGCACCCTAGCTGCCCCCGTTTGCACACCAGCGTTGCCGCTGTTCGCGCTCTTATATTGTGGATCGCTGCGATTGTCTCGACGGAGCCGCCCAGTATGCATAGCTCTTCTTCCGTGCCGACGACCAAATCGCACAAGGGAAGCACGGTTTGCAGACATTCGGTCACGCCCGCGTTGCTGACGAAGCGATTCTCGCCAAGATCTCTCGCCGTCAATCCCCAAAGCACCGGCCGATAGTCCACGTCGAAGACCACCCGCCCGCCATTCGCCTTGACCCGCCGGGCTGCTCCGACGCTGGCCGCGAATACGCCGGGCGTCGAGAGGTGAGTCCCATTGATGAGAACCGCTCGCGCCGATGCGAGAAACGTATCATCAAGATCGAGCTCGCACAGCGCCATATCGGCGCAGTTTTCGCGATAGAAAATCAGCGGGAAGGTCTCCCGATTGCGGATCCCAAGCACGACCAGCGCCGTCAATCGCTCAGGATCGGTGAGCACGCCGCGTACATCCACGCCTTCGCGCACGAGTTCCTCGCGAATATAGCGCCCCATATGATCGGCGCCGACACGAGTCAGAAGCGCAGTCTTGAGACCGAGCCTTGCCAGAGCAATCGCCGTATTTGTCGGACTGCCGCCCACATATTTGGCGAATGACCCCATGTCTTCCAGACGGCCGCCGATTTGTTCGCCGTACAAGTCCACACTCGATCGACCAACTGCAATCAGATCAATGGCGTTATCCGTTACCGGCACGATGTCACGCAACGAGGGGTGAATGTTTCATTATACTCCCCGCTGGAAGGCTCGTTCGACTGAGGCGGCCGAGCCGAACGATCACCACAGCGGAGCCAGGTATGTTCAACGTTGCCATTTTCGGGGCGGGACGGATTGGAAAAATCCATGCCCGCAATGCCGCTGATTCACCCGACTTGACGCTGAAGTATATCGTCGATCCAAACCGGGCGGCGGCCGAAGCACTCGCGAGTCAAACCGGTGCTTCAGTCGCGGACATCGACAGCGTTCTGCGCGATGGTTCCGTATCCGGTGTGATCATTGCGAGCGCCACGAATGCGCACTTGGATCAAGCGTTGTCGGCAGCGTCGGCCGGGAAAGCGATTTTCTGCGAGAAGCCGCTGGACCTTGATTTGGCGCGCGCCCGAAAAGCCCGCGCCCAGTTGAGCGGCGCGGCACTGCTGGTGGGATTCAACAGACGCTTTGATCCGCATTTCGCCGCCCTCCATGCAAAAATTCAGTCCAATGCAATCGGCAAACTCGAGAGTTTGAGCATCATCAGTCACGACCCCGCTCCTCCACCGGTGTCGTATATTCGCGTTTCGGGCGGTCTATTCAAAGACATGGCCATACATGACTTCGACATGGCGCGCTGGCTGTTGGGGGAGGAACCCTCGGAGGTCTTCGCGAGCGCCAGCTGCTTGGTCGATCCGGCAATCGAAGAAGCCGGTGATGTGGACACCGCGAGAATCTTGTTGCGCACTGAAACCGGTCGACTCTGCGTCATCAGCAATACGCGCCGCTCGGGCTATGGTTATGACCAGCGCATCGAAGCTTACGGCTCTGCCGGCGCCGTGCGCGCCGACAATGTTCTGGCAAGCACGGTCTTCACGTCTACTGAACGGGGAGTGGCGAGCGACGCGCTGCAAAACTTCTTTTTAGATCGCTACGCGGAAGCTTACCGGCGCGAGATGAAGCACTTCGTGGATATTTTGCGCGACGGCGAAGCACCTGCGGCCGGATACGATGATGGCGTCGCCGCGCTCGTTCTTGCCGAAGCGGCGGCGCTGTCCGTCAAGCTCAACCGGCCCGTGAGCGTCTCCACCGTCTAGGCCTGTGGTACCGAGCCGAATTCGGGTACATACTGCTGCATTCCTACGTCTCGCCGCGGAGCGTATCGTGCCGAGCTATCGCCGCATTCTGGCCGCTGTCGACCTGAGTGTCGAGGTTGGCGCGACAAGTCGGAAATCTTGCGTGTCGCGGGCGAGCGCCACGTGGACCTCATCGTGCTCGGCAGCCGCGAGAAACACGGCCGCGCCATTATCTTCGGCCCTACCGAGGATGCTGTGCTGCACGCCGCGCCGTGCGATGTGTTGGCAGTGCGCGTAGCCACCTAGACTCCAGCTCGACTGTGCTGCAGCGCTAAGAACCGTTCTTGCTACGGTTCGGAGAGGATGGCTCGCTGACGCTCCTTGTACACGTCGTCGCTGACGAGCCCTTCGTCGTAAAGGTGCTTCAGTTCCCGCAGCCTTGCTTCCTTGGACGATGCCCCGCGGCTGGGAACGGCCGGAGCGGCAGGTACCGGCCCGGACGATGAGCCCGGCGCGGGGGTGGCGGACGTAACCGGCGGGGTGGCGGACGTAACCGGCGCGGGGGTGGCGGGCGCGGCGGTGGGGCGCTTTTCGCACCTCTTCAAACACTCCCTGTGCGCGGCAGGGCACTCGACGGCGCCGCGTTCAGGAAAATTTGCGAATATCTGCGGGCACTGGGTGTAATGCGCATTGCACGATGCCGTGCACTCGGGTTCGCTCATTTGCGGGCCCTGCGCCCACGGCAGCGGACCGGACGCGCAGCCACTGAGCAATATCGTCATCGCAGCGGTTGTAAGTTTCATTGTGCCCTGCCCTCCGGTGATTGTTTAGCCAGGCGCATGGAGTTGGCCACTACACATACGCTGGAAAGAACCATTGCAGCCGCCGCGAAAACCGGTCGCAGCAGACCGAAAGCCGCTATAAACACTGCGACTGAATTGTAAGCAAAAGCCCAGGCAAGATTTTGTCGGACGATGCGGAAGGTGGCGCGGGCGAGGCACAATAGTCGCGGTACCTCCTGCAGATCCTCACGCAGAATAGTGACATCGGCCGTCTCGCGCGCGAGATCTGCCGCCGGGCCGAAGGCGATTCCGACATCGGCTGCGGCCAGCGCCGGCGCATCATTGACGCCATCGCCCACCATCGCCACGAGCCCGCGCGCGGGACGCAATGCCCGCACGGTATTCGGCTTGTCGGAGGGCGACTGATCGGAGGCGAAATTCAGGCAACCGACCATCTCGGCAACCCGGGCGACGACGATTGAACGATCTCCCGATACCAGATAGGAGGGCACTCCCATTCGATCGAGTTCCGCCAGGGCTGTCCGAGCCTCGGGCCGCGGCGGATCGTCCAGCAGCACGGCACCGGCGAAGTGGCCGTCGATTGCGACCGCGATTGCACTGCTCCCGGACTCGGCGGCGGATTGAGTTTCTGCAGGCAATGACAGGACGCCGCTCTTCGCAAGCCAAGATAATTTGCCCACGGCGACCCGATGACCGTTCACCAAACCCTGCGCGCCGGCCCCGGACGTCACGCGCACATCTGTCGCCGCCGGAGGAGCCACGCCTCGGGACAGCACGAATGCGACGATCGCACGGGCAAAAGGATGGCTGACTTGTTGTTCGAGCCCGGCAGCCAGCGTCAAGGTCTCCTCGGGACTCAGAGGAGAGACGGGTGCGCATACAAACTCGCCGATTTCAGGCCGGCCGATGGTCAGGGTGCCCGTCTTGTCGAACGCCGCCATCCGCACTCGCGACAGGCTCTCCAGCACGGCGCCGCTTCGCACGAGACACCCACGGCCAATGGCACGGGACAATGCGATGGTGGTCGCCATCGGTGTCGCAATCCCGAGTGCACAGGGGCAGGCCACCACCAGGACGGCCAGCGCTGCTTGAAATCCCCGCTCCCAATCGCCCACCAGTCCCCATAGACAAAAACTCGAGATGGCGATGATCATCACCGCCGGGATGAATACCGCAATGACGCGGTCGACCGTCGCCTCGATGGGAGCCCGGCGATCCCGGGCGTCGACCGCGAAACGCTCAACCCGATCTGCCAGGGTTTCGGCCACACCGGATGCGCACACAGTGAGTGCGCCGTCGACGGCCGTGGATCCGGCGCTCACCAGATCCCCGGCGGCGACGCAGCGCGGCCGCCACTCGCCGGTGAGCAGCGGTTCATGCACATCGGCAGTCCCCTCGAGCACCGTGCCGTCCACCGGAATCTCCTCGCCCGCGCGTACAAAGACCCGTTCTCCGGCCGATACGCTTTCGGGCGCGATCATGAGTTCCCGGTCGTTTCGCAGCAGGCGCGCCCGACGCCGCGCGAGGCCGATGGTCGGCGAAAGGAGCGCGAGCGCGCGCCGGCGTGATTCGGCGTCCAGGTACTGCCCCAAGGTGACGAAGACCAGCACCATCGTTCCCGAGTCGTAGTAGAGATGATGACCACCGCGAACCGTTTGCCATGCGGAGAAGCCGATTGCCGCCAGCGCGCCGAAGCCGATCAGAGTCTCGAGCGTGAGACGGCCCTTGGATAACCCGCGCGAAGCGATCCGCAGCATGGGGACACCGAGCAGCGCGAAAATGGCGAGCGCGCAAAAGAACATGATCCAAGAGCTGGTGCGCAGCACTTCGGGGCCAAGAGCGTCCAGGGTGCCAAAGTAGGTCAAGCTCTGAAACATCATCACATTGCCGCTGAGCAGGGCCGCAAGGCCAAGCTTCGCTAGAAACCAATCCGCCCTGCCGCCCTCGCCGGCGTTGCCGATTACGCGATACACGAGCACGCAGCCCACGCAGCAGAACGACAACGTTGCGCCGCCTTCGATTTCTTGGTGCGGGTGGGCCGGAAGCGGCAACCGGCAGTGCGCACACTGACGTGAGGCGGCCCGCCTGAATGCACCCACGTGTTCTGCCGCGGTCACCATAGTTCGGTCGACGGAATTAGCCCGAAGCTTGCGAGGCCTCGCGCGATGAGAATCAATCCGAGAACGATCAACAGGACGCCGGCGATGCGTTGGGCCTTCACGCGTTGCAGGATGGTGCGCGGAACCAACGTCAGCGCGAAGACCGCAGGCACGGTCCCCAGTCCGAAAATCAACATGGTCAGCGCGCCCATGCCTGCGCCGCCGGCGACCGCGGCCCGGCTTGCGGCGGCATAGACGAGCGCGCAGGGCAGCCATCCTTGCAACGTCCCAAGCAAGAGCGGAGCGACCATCGGTGACACTTCAGTCAGGCGCGTGCGGCCGGCGCGCAGCAGCCGGTCAATGCCGGCATACGCGACGATGCGCGCTGGATCTCTGATCAAACCGACTAAGGACATGCCGAACGACACGGCCGCCACGCCCGCGACGATGGCGACGACGCCCGTGAGTCCAAGGTGAGCGGCGAGCGCAAGCACAATCTGCCCGAAAGCTCCGACAATGAGCCCGATCACCGTATAGGTCCCGATTCGGCCGAGGTTGAACAGTAAACGCAAGAAGAAGCGAGCCGCCGGGGTGGCACCGCGCGGTATGAACTGCGCCGTGCACATCGCAACATAAGGACCGCACATGCCGACGCAATGGGCGCTGCCCAATAGCGAGGCGCCGAACAGCAGCACAAGATCACCGCCGAGTGGCAGCTGCGTGTGGTGGTGCACGAAACGCCAAAATCTTAGGCGTTGGTCGGCTTCGGCGATAGGTTCTTCACATCAGCACTGTCTTTCGGCCAGAGCTGATATTTCGTGTCTTCGACATCGCGAAATTGTCCGGTGCGCACGGCCCACAGGAATATGCACCACGCGGACATGGACATGAGGAAGGCGCTGAAGAACATGTAAAAAGTAATGTCCACTTAAATTCCCTCCTGAATCGCCGGCAGCTCCGGAACCTGCAAGTTCCACGCGACCCCCATCACCTGGTTCAGCACTGCAAATGCCGCCGCGGTCATCAACGGCTGAGCGATGACGATACCCAGGAACCGCATGAACACTCTATCCGCGGCCCGTCCCGCGGGAATTAGAGCATACGTCGCCGTGAAGCGAAGCAAAAACCACGCCAGCAGCAAATTGGTGACCGCGTAGATCGTCCAGCAAGCGACAATCGCAACGACGCCGCCGCGATTCAGGGGAGCACCCGCGACCACACCGAGGAACAAGGCGAGCCAAACGACAAAAAGCCCGGATAAGACTCGCCACTGTCGCTCGATGTCCCTGATGGGCTCCTGGTTGGCGCCGCCGCGCTTCTTCAATAGCCACGCGACCATCCACGCCGCGGGCAGCAGCAATGCGGGCAGCATATAGGACGCAAACGCAATCTCGATGATCCGAAAAAACATTTGCGCCATGGATCGCTCCTACGCTAACGCGCCGCCGAGAAACCGGCTCGGGAGGGCACCGGGGGATTGCCCCGCTCGGTTGCCAGGGATAGAGCGTAGTAGACCAGCGCCCAGCGCCGCTTATCCGCAAATGCCTGCTTGTCTGCCTCGCTCATCTTGTCGAAGTCCGCCGACGTCGGCAGGCTCGCGACGTATTTCTGCAGTTCATTCAAATCGCTGTCTGAGAACATCGGCTTGCCCTGCACCTGCGTCTTCCAGGCGTTGAGATCGGGGAACGCCTCGCGCGGGTACATGATGGTGTCGTAGAACGACGGCATCGGCGTGCCGTTGAGCCCGGTATTGAAGGTGCGAAACACATCGGCCGGCGAGTCACCGAACTTGAATGCCCCGCTCGAGAAGTCGAACGGCCGGATCGGCGTCTCCCAATCATCCACCAACTCGTTCGCGGAAGGTCCATCACCCTTGCCCGCATTTCCATGGCAGGACCAGCATTGCAGGGTGCGGTAGACCATGCGGCCCTCTTGAATGAGCGCTGCCGGAGCCTCCTTGGCGCTTGGATACGGCGGCGTCGGTATTTGAATCGGCTCCGGAACGGCTTCGCTCTTGAACCGGGGGGAAAAGGTTTTCACATAGTCAACCAGGTCCCAACGGTCCTGCTCCGGCAGGATATGGCCGTCGGCCGCATAGCCCCAGGCCGGCATGATTTGACCCTTACGCACGCCGCGGGAAATGGTGCGAAAAATATCCTCATCAGTGGGCAAAGCGCCCGACGGCGTCGTGCGGCTTTTGAATGCCGCGGTGGTAAAGTCGCGCGGCTGCGGATTGAGGAAGTGATAGGCCACGTTGAAGTTCGTCGAACCCTTCGTGTCCGCGGTGGTTCGGCCGTTGCCGAATGTGCCGTGACAGCCCGCGCATTTGTTGTCGAAGATGGCCTTGCCGCGGCCCTCGCGAAGCGCCAGCGGCTCGTTGGTCGGCGCGCGGCGCGTTGCCGGCCAGGCTTCCCAAGTTCGCCAGTCGCCGATCGCAGTGCCGATCTTTTGCATGTAGGCTTCGACGCCCACCATCTCCTCGGTCGGTACCGGACCGTAGTCGTGCATGTCGATAATGCCGTCGCCATGACTGCCGTCCGCGTTCAAGGGCCAGACGTCGAGCTCGGCAAAGTTCGCGGGCTTTTGCCCAATGGCGTCCAACTCGGACTTCGTTACGCGACCGTCGTGATTCTTATCGTAGGTTTGGATGAACGTGGTCACCGCACGATCATGCTTGCTGTCTTCCGAGAACAGCCACGAGTAGGCCGGCATCATAGACTCCGGCTCCACGGATCGAGGATCCCAGTGATGCGCGTAGTGCCACTCATCCGAGCGGCGATTGCCCTCCCGCGACAGATCAGGACCGATGCGCCGAGTACCGAACATCTGCGGCACGTCGTAGATGAATTCGCCGGCCTGACTGATGGGGCCCCACTTGTCTGTGTCGCGGTTGACGGGTCTGACAAACTGCGAATGGCAGTACCAGCACCCCTCTCGAATGTAGACCACGCGCCCGGCGTTTTCGACCGCCGTGCGATGCGGCGTCGGCACCACCTTGCCCTCCACGTTGGTGACCGTTTCCGGGCGGGTGAGCGATTTTTCCAGATAAGGGATCAAGCCCTGGCTGGTCATGGAAAGCGCGTAGAAGCCCAACGCCGCAATGAGAATGATGGGTTCGAGACGGTTCATTTTTTTTCAAATTCCCTTGGTGCCGTTTTCAATCCCTATGACCACTTTGGTTCGGGTAGATAGTTGGCGGGAGCCCCCGCCGGCACTGGAATCACCTCGCCATGCCTGATGGTCATGTAGAGGTTCCAGAATCCAACAGCGGCACCGATATCCATCGTAATACCCGCCAACGTACGCACGAACCAGTACGGTTTCATAGCGGCCATCGAGTCCACAAAATCCGCGCCGGCCTGCAGCATCGTGCCCTGCATCAATCCTTGTATCGTCAGGTCGAATGCCATGATGGAGAAACCGGCCACGGTGAGCCAGTAGTGCCAATTCGCACAGGTCTTGGAGTACAACTCGCGCCCCGCCAAGCGGGGCGTGACCCAATACATGCCGGCCGTCGCCCAGATCACGAACGTGCCGAAAACCGTCAGATGCGAATGCCCGATGACGAAATCCGTGAAGTGCGTGAGGCGCTGCATTTCGCGCAATGCCTCGGTGGAGCCTTGAAAACAGCCGATGAGATAATACAGCGCACCGATGACTATGAACTTAGCGGGAAACGACTCCTGGAACCGGTGCCAGGCACCCACGAAGGTTCCGTAGAAATTCTGGATCACTGTCCACACCGGAATGATCAACATCATGGAAGCCACGATGGCGATCGTCTGCGTCCAATAGGGGATCGGGCTATAGATGTAATGGTGGGTGCCGACGAATGGGTAGAAAAAAGCCAGCGCCCAGAAGCCGATCAGGGACAGCTTGTGGCTGTACAAGGGCCGCTTCGCGGCGAGCGGCAGGAAGTAATACGCGACCCCGAGGCCTGCAGGCGTGATCCACAAACCGACCACGTAATGAATGTACAGACCGTGCATGGCGGCATTGTTCACACCGGGCATCGAAAACGGCAGAATGAAGTGCCCGAACGCATAATTCATCGCGGTCCAGATATAGGCAGCGGTCAGGTACCAAAGCGTGACGTACAAGCGCGGCTCGATTCGCCGCTTGATCGTCATCACCACTTGAATGACGAGCATGCACAGCACGATTTCCACCGCAATGCTGACCCAAAGCGGGAATTCGCCCGCCTCGATCCCGCTGTTGTAACCCAGCGCCAAGGAAATGAAGCCGATGGTAAGAAAAACGTTCCACAACCAATAAATGGTATATCCCCATTTCTCCTTGTACATCGGCACGCCGCAGAGCTTGGGAACGATGTAGTAGGTCAGCCCGATGACTGCCGTGGAGAATCCACCGAAGACCACGCCCATGACGTGCACGGGACGAAGGCGGCCCCATGTGAGCCAGGAAATGTGACCTAAGAAGTCGTAATAATTGAACTTGATCGCGACGATTGCGCCGACAGTCGGGGCAAAAACCAGCCAAAATGAGGCAGCGGCCATGAACTTGAGGATGAGTTCGCGATTGACGAGCTCGCCGGTAGCGGAGGCAAACGCACGAGGCGCGGCATGTTCGTCGAACAGCGTGTTGGCAGTGGTGCTCATGGATCAACCCTTATCGGTCCAGTAAACGAACGTGTACCAGATCATCCAGACGAACATGACCACGTACACGACGGCGAGCCAGGCCGGAACGATGCCGTGTCGCTCTTCGATTCCAGGTTCTGCGTAGCGAGTGACCGAATCAGGATTGCCGTGTTCATCGCTCATGGATGCGCTCCCGCGGGAACGTTGGCTGCCATGCCCGGGAAAGTCTTGGCATACCCTGGACTCAAACTTTGGATGAAATGCACGAGGTCCCACGCGTCCGTCGGGCTCAGCGAATCGGCAAAAGTCGGCATCGGAGTGCCCGATAAGCCCGCCATGAACACCCTATAGATATCGGTCGACTTGTCGCCGCACTTCACGTGTCCTTTCGTCAGGTCGTAGGGGACGATCGGGTTACCCCAGTCATCCTTGAGTTCGTGCGCGGAAGGACCGTCGCCCTGCCCGCCGGCACCGTGACATTGAGAGCAGTTGTACTTCTGGTACACCGCACTACCGCGTTTGACTGACTCGTCGGTATAGCCCGGATCGGGCGGAATGGTAATGGGGGCCTGCGGCTTCTCGGTCGCGAACCGCGGGGAAAAGGTCTTGATGTAGGCGATCACGTCGCGCCGCGATCGCTCGTCGAGCACCTTCCACGTCGGCATGTATGTGGCATACAACCCATTCTGCAACGTGTGCTCGAGGTCCGAATCGAGCGGCAGTGAACCGGACGGCGTACTACGCCACTTATAGGTGCCCTGCCGATAGTCGCGCGGCTTGATACTCATGTACTCGGCTGCCTCGCCCTGACCGTTGCCCTGCTCGCCGTGACAGGACAGGCAATAGCGTTGGTAGACCAGCTTGCCGGTTGCGACATCGCCGGTCTCGGCCGCCGTAGCGGAGCCGAACACCAACAGCAGCCCGGCGAATCCCGGAATCAAACCCGCGACACGATAAAACATACGCCACCCCTTAAGGATGCGGACGAACGCGATTGTCGATGACGGTCCTCGCTCTGGTCCGCTGTTGTTCCCCGAATTTCTATTCAACAGCCCTCGTCGAGACATTCCTAGTACGCGAAGTCGACCCCCAGCATGATGCTATCCGTGCGTTGATCCAGCCCCGCAAAACCGATTCCTTTGGCTTTGTTCGTCGAAACCTCGGCGTGGAAGGCCACTTCGTCGCGGATGCTATAGGCCACCGTATAGATAAGCCCGAGCGTCCACTGATCCTGATCGTTATAGTTGGATGGCGCCGAAATGAGCGGCTGGTCCTTGTTGCGCACGATGTCGTAGCGCCCGAATAAAGACCAATGGAGCATGTCGCCCGGCGGCACCCAGATCGCCTCGAAAAAGCCGCCGTTCCACGTGCCATTGCGGTCGGCAGGGGTCACGCCGTCCGAGGTCACCAGCAACCCTTTTTTATCGACACCGTGACCGTAGACCAAATCCAGATGGAGCGGTGCAACGGTCGGACCAATCCAAATATTCGCCTCCACCCCATAGCGGGTCGATGCCTGGAGATTGCTCCCGCTGCCTGGAATGGCCAGACCGCCTGAAGTCAGGAACTGAGTGGGATAATTTGCTTGGACACCCCAAATGCCCACTTCTGCCTCAGAGATGGGTCCGTCTTTGAACCGAAAGTACTTTTGGAAGTGACCATAGAACGACGGCGAACTCCATGCGTTCCTCGAGCCGAGCGAATCTTTCGCCGAAAATACATCGATGCTGTATCGCGTCAGGTCGGTGGCATCGTGCCCCAGGAATTCGACACCGCGTTGATTCTCGCCCATGTCGAAGGCGGAGTAGTTAGTGCCGCCCGGGATGCCCGGATGATACGAGTACATTAGGTAGGTATCGCTCAACGACAACGGACGATGCCCCGACGCCGGCAAATCCAGTTCGTGCTGCCCAAGGCGGATGTTGAGCCAGTCGGAGTCCTTGATTACGCGCGTGAAATACGCCCAATACGATTCCAGAGTCACAACGCCGTCCGAGGCGAAGCCCGTGGGCACCACCAGGAAGGAAATATTCTTGGTCAACACCCCCGCCATCAGAAGGTCCATTCCGGCATCCGCAACCCCTCCTGAACCGATGTCCTTCCCACCCTGGTCGGTGGTCTGGTTCGTGGTCTTCGTGTACAGGTAGGTGGGCACTATGTGCACCGCTACCGGCCAGTAGCCCGGATCGGCGGTCACGGTGTCGTCCTTGCCGAGACGCAACTGATAACCGTTGTCGCGGAACGACCTGCCAAAATCGTTCAGCACCGGCCAAGACTCATGGCAAGCCGTGCAGCGCAATGAATACTTGCGAGCAAAGGCGGGAATGGCAGAGGCCGGCGAGACAAAGACGAACATTACGACGGCGAAGACTGCAAGCCGCAGTATTACCTTCAGCGATCCCTTACCTGTCATGGCGACTCCCCGAACTGAAGTTCGTTTATTTTGCTGCGAGAGTAATTTTTGATTTTGCGGTTTGACCGGCCGCGACCACTACCGGCTCCGACTTCTCACCGGCCACCTCGTGCCACGCCACCAACGTATAGCTGCCGGGCGGCACATCTTTGATGGTGAAGTGGCCGTCCGCACCGGTGGTAGCGGAATAGGGATGGTCGAGCTCCATGATCCAAGCGTGCATCCATTCGTGTGCGTCGCACTTCACCTTGATCAGCTCCGGACTGGGCGGCAGCGGCTTGGTCACGGAGAATCCCTTGAAGGGGAGCGCGATGTTATAGATTGTCGCGTTGGTCTCCGCGTCCTGCGGGTGGGTGTTGTGTAGTATTGGGTCGTTCGAGGAGATCTTGACCTGTTGCCCCACCATCGCACCCTGCACGCGTGGGGAGAACATGCAATGATCGTTGAGCAGCGCAATCGGTTCGGCGGGCGCCGCCTTTCCCTTCGTGATGTCTTTGAGATAAACCACCACGTTCCCCAGCGCGCCGCCCGCACCGACGGTGTACGCAGGGTCGGGAATTGTGGCGCCGCAGTAATCCTGATTTTTGGTGACCTTGATCACCGCCCCGGCGGGTGGGGTGCCTGACAGCGTCACCACACCGTCAATGGTGCCGCCGTTGGTTACGGTGATCACTTCGTACGCGGCAGAGGCAGGCAGTGCCAGCAAAAAACTCGCGGCTCCTATAGCCGCCAAAGCAGCAGATACGCGTAACGACTGATGGTGCGCGCACTGGAATGCGCCTCTTGTGTTTTTCATCGCGGTTCCCCTCGACGCTTTATTCCTGCCCTTGATCCCCGCCGATCGCACGGAACCCAGGGTGCCCCGGCAACACCGCCTCATATTCAATATGAGATATGTTGTCGCGTTGTTGCGACGGATAGTGCCAAGCAAAAACGCTTAACACAAGATATTTTTTAGTTTTTCGCAACCTTTTTTGTTTGGAATGGTACTAACCGTTAGGCTTTACATTTCTTTGCTATACAAAGTACGTGGAATTTCGCTGCCGGCCCAACGCAGCTGCGGGCTCGTACGCGCGGCCTTAGGGCGCCGGTCTCGATGCAGTGCGGGATTCCGGACGCCCGCAGATTCCGTGCCCTACGAGCGAGACCACCGCGGCGCAGGCATCGACGACCGCTCCATCGCCCCGGGCTGCTGGGAAATGCCCGCTGGTGTCACGTAACAGTTCGTACGCGTTGGCCGCCGACAGCGCGGCCTTCTTTGCGACCAGCAATGCAAGGACTCCACTGACCTCTGCCGTGGCAATGGAATCCCCCGATGCAAAGTCGTAGTGGCCACCGGGCAACAGTGTCAGAATTTCTCGACCCGGCGCATACAGCACCGAGCCCAGCATCGATTGCTTCCCCATGCTGGCGACTTCAATGACGCCCGGCAAATGTAAAAGCCCGCCTTGGTCCGCCGTCGAAGAAGCAGCACCGACAAACAACACACCGCGGCGAATACCTTCGCGAATGAGATCGCTCAGCAACGGATCCGCGGGGCCCGCAAGACTTAAGTTTATGATCTGGGCGTGAGCGTCGAATGCGGCAACGAGTGCTCGAGCAAGCGTAAACGAATTGCACTGGGCGATGTCCTCGTCGAGCCGCCCCTGCCAACACGCCTTGAACAGCATAAGACGCGCGCCCGGTGCGATACCGACAATGCCTTCGCTATTGTTGGCAACCGCCGCGATGACGCCGGCCATCTCGGTGCCGTGACGGTCGCGCCGGAATTGCAAGTCGTCGAAATCGACGAAATTAGCTGCGGCCGCAATGTTACCGCGCAAATCGGGGTGGCGGATGTCGGCACCCGTGTCGATGATCGCTACTGTGACACCCTCGCCGCGTGACCAGGGATGGGCGCCGGCGACATGCATTTGTTGAAAGCCGCGCTGCAACTCCACATAGGGGTCGTTGTAGGCTTCTGTGCGAGTTGCAAAAGTCTGCAACGGCTGCGCCAGTTTGACGCGTCGATCGTGCGCCAGCGTCGCGAGCAATGTGTCTCGATCCGTGCCTTTGGGTACTTCGAGGACGGCACAATGAATGTGCAATGGCTTGATCGGCCATGCGTCAACTTCGCGTAGTCGGTAGTCGTGCTCCAAGGAGCGCATCATCCCGCGCGCAGCTGCGCTCGGCCCGTAGCTCGTGATGCTATCGTAGCCGCGCGGTGTGCCGGCGCGAGGGATGAAAGCGCTCGAGCTATTGTGGACCGCCAAAATGATGAATTGCTCAGGCGAGCCCGGGGGCAGATTGGCCAGAGCGCGTGACTGAATCCGCACCGGCGTGTTGCCGCATGCGGATACCAAAAGCGCGAGAAGTAGCGGCAGCCAGCGCATCATGGCACGTCATCCGATCCGGCAGCCGATTGAATACTCTCGGCGAAGCGAACGTGCGCGTTCCCCCGCAATATCCCCAGCGATGAACTTACGGATCGGCGGGAATTCGCGGCCAGCGAATACACTCCCGCCTCGGTCGGCCCAGAAACAATTCTCAAGCCGGCCTCATCGAGTATGGACTGCACGTCGACCAAGGTGATGGTCGGCGAAAACACCGCACGAATCACCTCGCCCTGCGCACGCGGCATGGGAGTCGTGACAGTGTGATATTTGGGCGCCGCGGTTAGCGCGCGGAACTGCAGCCACTGATTGACCGACAATATGCTGATCGCAACGGCCATCACGACAATCGACGCCACCAGCAATCCCTGCCGGCGCATGGGCGGGCGTTCAGGCTTCTCGGCCGGCACGTGCACAGGAGGCTCGGCCTCGACCGCGTCGAGGCGCGCCTGCAACCGTTTGAGCGAAGCCGCAGGCATGTACTCGACCGCCATGTCGGCATTCATGCCTCGATACACCAGCCGATCCTGAGCCAATTCATTGCGACAACTCGTACAGTGTTTGAGGTGGGCGTCTACCCGCTGCCGCTCATCCTCGCCGATGGTGCCGTTGAGATACCAAGGAATGCGTTCCGACACTTCTCGGCACGCACTGCGTCTTTGATCGTCGGGTGTCATTCGTCTCTCGCCGGCAATCCGGCGGCATCGCCGCCTAAGGCAGGAAGGAAATGACGCAACTTTGCGCGCGCGTGAAACAAGCGTGCCTTGACTGTGCTGACCGGGCAATCCGTGATTGACGCGATTTCATGCAGCGAATGACCCATGTGAAAGGCAAGTTCGAGTGTGAGGCGCTGTTCGACGGGCAATTGACTCAAGCCTTGCGTCAGCCAATCCTGAACTTCGGCGTTGAGCGTTGGATCGACGGATTGCTCGGTGGATTGCCCCCAGCTTTGGACCTGGAGATGGTTTTTCTGACTTCGCAGCGACTTGGTCAACGTGCGGTATGCAATGCTTACGATCCAAGTTGAGACTTGGGATTCAAAACGAAAATCCTTGGCGGTTTGCCAAACGACTAGAAACGTATCGTTGATGATCTCTTCGGTATTTTCGTAGGATGATGTGAATCGCGACAAGAATCGCACAAGGCGTCGGTGATAACCGAGGTATAGATCCCCCAACGCCTGACGGCTCCCGCCCGCGATGGCGATAAGAAGTTCACTATCGCGCTCTTTCGACGAATCCTTCGCCGGTACGCTCATCGGAATCCGCCGTCCTTATCCATGTCGAGCTATTCCCCGTCCGTCCGGCTGCGAGCACTGGAAGTGAATCTCGCAGCCGAATTAGAAGCGCCAAATCACTGTGCCAGTCCAGCGCCAGTTCCCCGCTACATTGTAAAACAATGCTTTAGCTTCTGGCGTAGTCTTAACATAGGACACCAGAATTGCCACCGGCGCGAGGTCGTAGGCGGCGCCGAGGCTCCAAAAGGCGTAACCCTCCGGCTGCGGGGGGCCGGCGAAATGCGAGTATCCGATGCTGGCCGTGCCGGACAGTTTGCCCAGGATCGGCCGCTGCAGACCAATCTCCGCCACTTCGTTGGGCACACCGATGAGGTCGCCGGACGGCAAATCGCGCCACGCGTTCGGTGAATAGGCGAGCGTGGCACTCAGCCATTCTTGGAAGACTACGGTGACGTCGAATTCGTCATAGTCATATCCCGACCCTGCCGGGCTCCAGGGATACGTATAGTGACTGGCCAGAATCCGGCCGCTCCAGTCGCTATCCAGCGTCCACGCAAAGCCGAGGTAGGCATCGACTTCGACGTCCGGGCGATCTTCAGGATCAAATTTCGTGTTGGAGGCAAACAATCCCGCCACAAAACCCGAGCCCGAATAATAATGTAGGTCCCCTTGTAAGGCGGGTCCATAGTTGGTTCGCGATACACCGCGCACGATATAATCGCTCGTGATGCTGAGAGAACCGCCCCATTGATCGGCCCCGAAACAGCGCGGCGCTGCTGCCGCAAGACCGAGTAACAATACCGCGCAACCCGTGAACAGGCGCACTACGTCACAACCGGCGTATCTTTTGTCCGCACTGCATTCGAAAGTCCTGTCCGCATTGTGGTCGGCGGACATTAGACCTTTTCCTTAGTGCATGGCACAAGATCAGCGTAAGAAATAGCCGCCAAAAGGAGCTAGCAATGCAAAAACGTAAACTTGGAAAGAGCACTCTTGAAGTCTCCGCACTCGGCTTGGGCTGCATGGGCCTGAGTTTTGCCTACGGTCCCGCGACCGATAAGCAAGAAGCAATCAAGCTGCTCCGTGCCGCATTCGAGCGCGGAATCACGTTCTTTGACACCGCCGAAGCCTACGGTCCTTACAAGAACGAGGAACTGGTAGGCGAAGCTCTGGCGCCCTATCGCGCGCAGGTCGTGATCGCAACTAAGTTCGGTTTCGAATTCGATGCTGCCGGCGCACAGCGCGGCTTGAACAGCCGGCCCGAGCACATCCGCGAGGTCGCCGAGGCGTCGCTCAAGCGCCTCAAGACCGACGTGATCGATCTGTTCTATCAGCACCGTGTCGATCCGAACGTACCGATCGAAGATGTCGCCGGCACGGTCAAGGATCTCATCGCCAAAGGCAAGGTCCGACATTTCGGCCTTTCAGAAGCCGGCGTGAAGACCATCCGCCGCGCCCACGCGGTCCAACCGGTGACCGCCCTCCAGAGCGAATACTCGCTGTGGTGGCGGGAGCCGGAGACGGAAATTCTGCCCGCACTGGAAGAACTCGGCATCGGCTTCGTTCCCTTCAGTCCCCTCGGCAGGGGTTTCCTCGCCGGCGCCATCAGCGAGAACACGACGCTCGATGCCAAGGACTTCCGCAGCGCCCTTCCCCGTTTTGCGCCGGAGGCTCGCAAGGCGAATCAGGCCCTGGTCGATCTGCTCGGCAAGATCGCAAGCAAAAAGCACGCCACGCCCGCACAAATCGCCCTGGCGTGGCTTCTGGCACAGAAGCCCTGGATCGTGCCGATCCCAGGCACCACGAAGTTGCATCGCTTGGAAGAGAACATCGGAGCGGAGGCGATCAAACTGACGTCCGCAGAGCTTCAGGACGTCGAAAGCGCCGTCTCATCAATCAGAGTGCAGGGAGACCGCTATCCCCCGCACCTGCAGCAGACGATCGATCGTTGAGCAACAAACGGCTGTTGGCGCAGGGCGCGCAGCATCCGCGGAGTCGCGAGCCATTTGAGTTCGGCCTGCCCCGCGCGGGGCTTGCCGTTGAAAGACACGCACGCCACGGCATTTTTTTTCAATTCAATCCGAAGTGAACCGCCGCCGCCGAGCATGCAGGCTGCGAGCAGGTGCCCCAGGCCCGGTTGATGGCCGACTACAGCCGTCAGCTTGCTGTGGTCCTTCGCGAGCAGCTCGATTACCGCCAGTGCGGGCTCGCCCGGTGAGAGCTCTGATACCACCTCGGCCGCCGGCCAGCCTGCGACGTCGGTCAGAATCTGTGCAGTTTGCTTGGCGCGCACCAGCGGACTGGTCAACAGACGCTGCGGTCGGCTCGTGAGTTTCTTGAGTCCCTCTGCTGCCTTGCGTGCGCGGCGAATGCCGGCCGGCGAAAGTGGGCGGGCAGCATCCTCGCGCCATCGGTAACGATCGCGATCCAAGGCTATCGCGTGCCGGATTATCAATAGGTCCATCGACAGTCACTTCGGCCCATATTGCATCTCGCCATCCCCAAACGACCAGTCCTCGCGGCCGGTATCCACCAGATTGATCCAGACATCCTGTTTTCGAACCCCGCCTTTCTCATGGATTTCATCGGCAATCTGACGATAGAACTTTTTCTTGACGTCGGTGGTTCTGCCGCCCACCCAGGTCACCTGGATGATAATGAGGCCGGCGGTGTAGTTAAGGCCAAGATACCCCTCTTGCGGGTAAATCATCTCGTCAGCGGCGTGACGATTGATGATTTGAAATTTATCGTGCGCCGGGACATTGGCGACTTCCACCATTGCCCGGTACACAGCCTCGCTCACGATTCGAATGAGTTCGCCCGAGGCATTTTTGCTGATGTCAATTCTCGCGAGCGGCATGATCGATCCCCTTTTGATTTGACTGCCGTCAGGCGGCAGCAACCCGGCCGCCAAGTACCGCCGACCGGTCGGGCTTGGGCACTAGAAATATGGCGAGCGATGCCAACAAACACGCCGCTCCCGCTGCGTACACGGCGGGGCTGTAGGTCAACAGTATCGTCCGGGTAAGGCCCGCGCCATAGGCCGCCGTGGCGCTGCCGAGCTGGTGGCACGCGAAAATCCAACCGAAGATCATCGCGCCGCGCTGCCTGTCAAACGCCGCGCTTGCGAGCTTCACGGTGGGCGGCACGGTTGCCACCCAGTCCAGGCCGTAGAACATCGCGAACAATGAAAGTCCGTAGAGCGAGAAGTCCGAGTGCGGCAACCATAAAAGCGACAGACCGCGCAGGCCGTAGTACCAAAAGAGCAGCTTACGGTTGTCGAACCGATCAGAGAGCCACCCGGAGCCGATGGTGCCCACGAAGTCGAACGCGCCGATCATTGCTAGTACGGAGGCCGCTGGAATGGCTGCGAGACCGTAATCGCCGCACAGCGATATGAAGTGAGTTTGGATGAGCCCGCTGGTGCTCAAGCCACAGACAAAGAACGTGCCGGCCAGCACCCAAAAGGTCGAATTTCGCGACACCTGCCCCAATGCCCTGAGCGGTTCGGCGAAGTCCGGCCGCCAGGGGGCAAGCGCGGGTGTTGGCGCCCGTGGATCGGCGCCGTACGGCTCGAGACCCAGCTGCCGCGGATGATCGCGAAGCAAGCAGAATGCAAGAACTGAAATCGTGAGACAGCCCGCAACAATCGGCGCGACGGCCACCCGCCAACCATGGTGTTGAATCAGCATCGCGGCAAGCGGCAGGAAGATGAGCTGGCCGGTGGCTGAACTCGCCGTCAGTATCCCGAGCACAAGACCTCGTCGCCGCTCGAACCAGCGGTTTGCCACCGTTGCCCCCAGAACCAGTGCAGTGAGCCCGGAACCGATCCCTAGCACCAATCCCCAGAGCACGAAGAGCTGCCACAACGCGTTCATACGCGTGGCCAGCAGAAGCCCCGAGGCAATCAACAGCAGCGCAATGCAGACGATGCGTCGCAGTCCATAGCGCTCCATGAGTATCGCCGCAAAGGGGCCGAGCAGACCGAACAAAGCGAAGCGTATGGCGAGCGCCGAGGAAATCTGTCCCGTGGACCACCCGAACTCGCGGCTCAATGGACGCAGAAACGCTCCCGGGAGTCCGAGGGCGGCGGAGGAAATCAACATCGTCAGGAATCCAATCCCCATGACGACCCACGCGTAGTGAACGCCCCTGCGCTCAAGCCAGCGGGCGGCGGATTCGGCGACCACCTCAGGCTCCCGAGGAGCGCGGCCGCCGGCGCGATTTCAGCCGCCGGCGCGCCGCCGACAAGAACTCATCGGAGATCGGCTCGCCCTCCGTTGCCCTGGCGAGGATCAATCCGCCAACCATGCTTGCCAAGTCGGCCAACGCCCCCTCTCGATCGCTGCGCGGCACGCCTGTCTCTTGCACGCTTGCGAGGACCTTCAACAACTCCTCGACGCCGGCCGCGTAGGCCGCACGGATCGGCGCATCGGCCGGTTCGCGCGCGACGTCGGCGGCGAACGCCGTCGCCGGACACGACCCACCAGGACTGCTGCGCGATTGCGCAGACAAATAGTTATCGGCCAGCGCCGCTCGCGCCAATGCGCGATCGCTCTTTTCACCGACGAGCGTTTTCCAGCGTTCGACCGACCGGCCGAATGCCCAGCGGCAGGCCTCCGCCGCCAACTCTTCCTTCGATTCGAAATGCCCGTAGAAACCGCCGTGCGTGAGGCCGGCTGCCGCCATCAGCTCGGCAACGCTGACATTGTCTATACCGCGTTCGCGGAACAGGCGCGCCGACGCTTCGGTGATTGCAATTTTATTGTTGTCGGCTTGCTCTCGAGAAACACGCGGCACGAGGATTGATCC
>JAXDQK010000052.1:0-4504 GCA_034667905.1 Gammaproteobacteria bacterium
GTCAGGAATTCGATTGCGCCACCCTTCATTGCCTGCACCGACATTGGAATGTCACCATGTCCGGTGATGAAGATGATTGGCAGCTGTCTTTTGGTACCCGTTAGCTCGCGCTGCAGTTCGAGTCCACTCTGGCCGGGAAGACGGACGTCAAGCACCAGGCAAGTGGGTCCTTCTGGCAGATCCGCCGCGCAAAATTCGCTCACCGACCCGAATAGACTGACCCGAAAGCCCGCCGATCGAAGCAGCTTACCTAGGGAGTCCCGCACTCCCGGATCATCGTCGATGACCAGCACTGTTGGCGGTTGCTCTACCACATGTGCCTCGTTGACATGCGCGTTGGCATTTCCGCCATCAAGCATAGCGAGATTATCGCGTGGACGAAAGAGGGGACGACCGGCCCGATTCGGTTCCCACGGATCGCAGCCATTCGTTAACTGGCCTTTTGAAGTCGGGCCGTGTTTTGCGTCAGGCAGCCAGCCGGCCATCGACTAGTGCTCGCAAAGCGCAACCTTCGTATAGTGCGCACATTCCCATTTGATACTCGATCTTTCCGCTAGCTCAATAGTGAGCGCCAATGGCTGCCATTATGGTGAAGTATTCCTCCCCGAGGCCGATCACTCCCTGCGGCCTCACCTTGCCCCTCCAGCACGACGCAGGCTGGAGGGGCTCTTGTGAGCTAACAGGGGTAGCGTGATAAAAAGGTCGATGCCTGTGATGCGGCTTGCTCCACGGACCGCGAAATTTCCGGTCGAGTTATTATACATTTGTATAATCGAAGCACGTGGCGGTTGCGCCTAGGTTGTATGAGCAAGAGTGTGTGGACGACATCCGTTTCTCCAAACGCTGCCCGCGGTTGCCGGTCGTGCCAAGTGCCAAATACCAGACTAATAGTTGCCATAGTCGATGACGATAACGCGGTTGGAAATGCAATCGAAGTTCTGATGCGTTCGGTAGGGCTGATCGCCAAGGCATTTTCGTCCGGAGAGGAGTTTCTGCGGTCACCCGAATTGAGCCGCACCGGCTGCCTGGTTGTCGACTACGACATGCCCAAGATGAATGGCCTCGATTTGCATAACAATTTATCTCGATCGGGCAATGAGATTCCCACCGTACTGATAACGGCCTATCCAAGCGATGATATTCGTGCCCGCGCACTTCAGGCTGGGATCATCTGCTATCTGCCCAAGCCATTCGATGAGAGCGACCTTCTGAATTGTATTCAGGCTGCACTAGATGACGCTAAGGGGAATAGAGGCGCGCCTTAGCTTGCCTGCATTGCGTCAATGGCCGCCAGGCGGGCGACAGGTCGCCTCCGCTGACCATCGGCGATGCAGCTCGATTCACGTCGACATCGCGCGGGTGCGAACTAGACCTATCTCCATTATCTGCCGACTGATCTTGGTGCAGCACGCCTCAGCGACGCACGGCGTAGGACGGTCGTGCCGGCGCACACTACTCCTGCCCGCCATTGTGATCTCAACGGCGCAGGGGTTCAGGGTGATTCAGTTATACCAAGGTGTCGTTCGTGCTTTCCAAAGGTGAGGGAGTGACTACGAGCTTCGTTGGGGCCAACTTTACGCGCGCACAATTGCGGCGTTTTCCGACCGACGGTACGCATGCCGGGCTGGGGAGATCCAACATTTGGCTGACACACATGCATGGCACCGTAGTTCACAGGAAGCTGAGGTTCGGCCCTTTTGAACTTTCGATTGGCGAGAGGCTGCTTCGGCGCGACGGTCGAGTGATTCCCCTCGGGGGTCGGGCGTTGGATATTTTGACCTATCTTGCCGACCGCCCAGGCGAGGTCATCGCGAAGCAGGAGCTCATCGATCACGTCTGGTCGGACGTAATCGTTGAGGAGGGGAGCCTCCGGGTCCACGTGGCCGCAATCCGCAAGGCGCTTCGTGACGGCCAATTTGGCAATCGATACATCGCAAACATCAAAGGACGTGGCTACTCGTTCGTCGGTACCGTTGTCTCCCTCGCTGGTGGTACGGAAAGCAGGAACGCCAAGTTCCGGCACCAAGGCAGGCTCCCCGTGCGATCAGTCATGATGGTTGGGCGCGAAACGGTGGTCGGCGAGGTTAGCGACAAGCTTCGAGATGAGCGGTTCGTAACCCTGCTCGGCCCTGGCGGCATTGGCAAGACGACCATTGCCTTGGCTGTTGCCCGCGCCGCTGCCGGGGAGTTTGCCGGGAAAGTTCATTTTGTTGACCTGGAAAGCCTCACCGATCCACGGCATGTTGCGAGGGCCGTCGCGACAGCTTTGGGACTTGCACTCAAATCGAAAGATCCCGGCCTGGAGCTGGTCGACCTCGTTCGCTCGCAGAAGCTTCTTATCATTCTCGATAGCTGTGAGCACGTGATCGAGACGGTCGCTCTGCTTGCCGAGAAACTCTACCAGGAATCGGAGCAGATATATCTTCTGACCACGAGTCGGGAATTGCTGAAAGTAGGGGGCGAGCATTGTTGCCGGGTTCTTCCCCTTGATGTTCCACCAGATGACTCGGAGCAAACGGCAAATGCCGTGCTTCGATATTCGTCAGTGCAGTTGCTCGCACGACGCGTGGCGGCGAGGGCGGGAAGCTTCGTTCTCACGGACGAGGAGGCGGCGTTTGCTGCGGAAATGTGCCGAAAGCTGGATGGCATACCCTTGGCCATTGAGCTGGTCGCGAGTCAGGTGGCCACCCTCGGCCTCGGGGACACCCTTGCTCGGCTGGAGTTGCTGAAATTGGCGCATCGATCGGCAATTGCCAGACATCAGACGCTGAAGGCGACATTGGATTGGAGCTACAATCTGCTGTCTGACCGAGAGAGGATTGTTCTTCGACGCATCGCCCCTTTCGTTGGTCAGTTCACCCTTGACGGCGCGCGGTATGTCGTAGGCGAACTCGGCATAGGTACCGGCGAAATTTTGGACGCGATTGCCGGCCTGGTTGAGAAGTCATTAATAGCAACTCGGATCGACGAAACGCAGGCACCGTATCGGTTGCTGGACACGACCCGGGCATATGCACTCGAAAAGTTAGAGGAGTATGCCGAGCTCGACGTAGTCGTCCGCCGACATGCGGAATACGTCGCTGGCTACCTCGAATCGCAAAGAGTTGGGCTGTTGGCAATAGGAACCGACAAGTCGTCGCACGTTCCTTCAAGCGCAGAGCCACCTACCCGTCTAAACCTGATGCGGGTGCGTTCCCGGGGCGGGTGAGAGTAGGCGCCAACAAGGCGGCGCCTTGCAATAGGTGCACGCTCCGCCCGGCAAACGCACCAGCCGAAAGCAACTGGAACAGTCATGGAGGTAACGAAATGACTGAAGCCTCTGGTAAGTGTGTCACGAATTGGTGACCGCGCGAGTTTGCAGGCCGTAACGCGAGTGATTACCGAGCAAGTCTCAAAGTGCTGCCACCAGGAGCCTTCATGAATAGGCTCTCGGGCTACGTATTCTCGTCGCTGCGAAAGGGCGACATCGCTCTATACCGGGGTTCCGGCAGCGGCTTGAGGCCGATCCTGCTTGCTGTCGCAGAAGAAATCTTACCCGGTTGCGTCGAGCAACTTGAGCACGAATATGCGCTCAAATCCGAACTTGACGCCGAGTGGGCAGTGCGACCAATTGCGCTTGGGCGCGATAACGGCCGGATGACGCTCGTGCTTGAGGATCACGGCGGTACGCCGCTCGATCAACTACGTAGCCGTCCACTGGATGTATCGCATTTCCTGCGCATCGCGATCCCGCTCTCGGGAGCGCTTGGCCATGTGCACGAGCGTGGCCTCATCCATAAGGACATCAAGCCTGCCAATATCCTGGTGGAATGGGCGAGCCGCAGTGTGTGGTTAATGGGATTCGGAATCGCGTCGCGCGTGCCGCGTGAGCGCCAGGCACCTGAGCCTGCTGAGACGATCGCCGGTACACTCGCCTACATGGCGCCGGAGCAGACCGGCCGGATGAACCGCTCGGTCGACTCCCGAAGCGACCTGTACGCGCTGGGGGTCACCTTTTACGAGCTGTTGACCGGCGCGTTGCCCTTCACCGCAGCTGACCCGATCGAGTTGATCCACTGTCACATCGCGCGAGAGACTGTCCCGCCGCACGAGCTTGCAAGCGTGCTGCCGGCTCCGCTCTCGATGATCATCATGAAGCTTCTCGCGAAGACAGCCGAGGAGCGCTACCAGACCGCAGCAGGAGTCGAGGCGGATCTGCGCAAGTGCCTGACTGTCTGGGAGTCATTCGGGCGGATCGACCCGTTTCCGCTTGGCTTGCAGGACGCGTCGGATCGGCTGATGATCCCGGAGAAGCTATACGGACGCGAGGGCGAGATCGCCACCCTGCTCGCCGCCTTCGATCGTGTCGTGAAGCATGGCGGTTCGGAGCTCGTTCTAGTCTCTGGCTACTCGGGCATCGGCAAGTCGTCGGTCGTCAACGAGCTGCACAAGGTCATCGTGCTGCCTCGCGGCATCTTCATTTCGGGAAAATTCGACCAGCGGCTCCGCGATACCCCCCATGCGA